>JAYUAE010000001.1:0-6483 GCA_043741515.1 Candidatus Eiseniibacteriota bacterium
CACGGGCGGGCTACGACCCGCGCGTGATCCCCTCGACCTACGCCATGCTGAAGCGCGTGGGCGAGCGGCAGGGAGACAACCTCCCCGGCTTTCTCTCCACGCACCCCGACCCGGGCAACCGCGAGATCCGCACCTCGCAGCTCGCGCAGGCCGCTGTCGCCGGCGGGCGCCGGGATCTCGCCATCAACGCCGCGCGTTACCGCGCGCGCATCGAGGGGCTCGTGTACGGCGACGATCCTCGCGCGGGCTATTTCGTGGCGAACCGCTTCTACCATCCGGATCTGGGGATCGAGATGATCTTTCCGGACGGATGGAAGAACACGAACCAGCCCAGCTCGATCGTGTCGGTGAACCCGTCGCTGGGCGGCGCCATGGAGCTGACGCTGCAGCGGTCGAAGGACCCCGCGGCGACGCCGGAGGCCTTCGTCAAGTCGCTCATCGAGGAGAAGAAGATCTCGGACATCTCGGGAAAGACCGAGAACTTCCGCGATTTCCCCGCCTGGGTGGGCCAGATCGTCAGGAACGGAGAAGGCGGCCGGCAGACTCTGATCGCGGGATTCGTCCGCTACAAGCCGGGGCAATTCCTCCAAGTGCTCGGACAGAGCCGGAGCCCCGGGGACGGCGCCTCGGAGCAGATTCTGGCCTCGATCCGGAGCATCGCCACGCTTCGCGATCCGGCGCGCGCCAACGTGACCCCCGATCAGGTGCACGTCGTGATCGTGGACCGGCCGGGAACGTTCTCCGAGATCGTGAGCCGCCAGGGTCCGCAGGCGCTGAGCCTCGAGGAGACGGCGATCCTGAACAACCTGCGCGCCACCTCCGTGGTCGACGCGGGCACGCCGATCAAGATCGTCCGCAAAGGCCGGCACCCGTAGCGACGTCGCTCCTAGTGGCCTGAGACGAGATTCCCCAGGCGGATGAGCCCCGCGCCCGCGAGCGCGAGCGCGGTCTCCTTGGGCACGCGCCCCAGCACAACCGCCAGAGCGAAGCGCCTCGTCCGAACCCCGATCATCCCCGCGACGAAGCAGATCGCATCCGCGGGCGTGAACGGCAGCAGAAAGAGCGGGACCAGCGCGACCCAGCGTCTTCCGCCGACTAGGGCCTGAGCCTTGGCGATCGTGCCTTCCCCGAGCCAGCGCCGGAGAAGCGGCAACCCGGCGCGCTTCCCGATCGCGAACGCGATCGCCGACCCGATCAGGGTCCCGGCAACCGCGACGATCACGCCCAGAACCGGTCCGTAGAGAATCCCGGCCAGGATCGGCATGAAAAAACCGGGGATCGGCGCGATGAGGATCTGCGCGACGATCAAGCCAAGCAGGAGGAGCGGGCCCCACGCGCCCCCGCCCCGGATGAAACCCTCCAGCCGCGAAAGGGAAACATAGGGAGCGGCCGCGATCCCGACCCACACGGAGAAGGCCACGAGAAGGAGAATCGCGGCCGCGTGGATCCAGTTGAACCGGCGCCCGGCTGGGTGAGACATGGCGGCAGACTGTACCCTCGCGCCCGGAGAGCCGGAAGGGTATTCTCCCTCCATGAACGATTCTTTCGGCGCGCGCTCGATCCTCGAGGTCGGCGATCGACGCTACGAGATCTTCCGGCTCGAGGCGCTTTCCAGGGCGGGGCTCCCGGCCGGGCGCCTCCCCTTCTCGATCCGGATCCTGCTCGAGAACCTGCTCCGCACGATGGACGGCAAGGTGGTCACCGCCGGCGACGTGGAAGCCGTCGCACGGTGGAACCCCGCCGCCGCTCCGAGCCGGGAGATCGCATTTTCGCCGAGCCGCGTCCTTCTGCAAGATTTTACGGGCGTGCCCGCCGTCGTGGATCTGGCCGCGATGCGCGATGCCATGACCGCGTTCGGCGGAGACGCCAGGCGGATCAATCCCCTGCAACCCGCCGAGCTGGTCATCGATCACTCGGTCCAGGTGGACGAATACGGTTCCCGGGCGGCGCTCCTGATCAACGCGAAGAAGGAATTCGAGCGGAATCGCGAGCGCTATCTCTTCCTCCGCTGGGGCCAGCGGGCCTTCCAGAACTTCCGCGTCGTTCCCCCGGCCACCGGGATCGTGCACCAGGTGAATCTGGAATACCTGGCGCGGGTCGTGTTCGCGGGAGAAGGCGCCCCGCCGCAGGCCTATCCCGACACCCTCATCGGCACCGACTCGCACACCACGATGATCAACGGACTGGGCGTCCTCGGATGGGGCGTCGGAGGCATCGAGGCGGAGGCCGCCATGCTGGGTCAGCCGGTCTCCATGCTCCTGCCCCAGGTGTTCGGGTTCCGCATGACCGGGACCTTGCCGGAGGGATCCACCGCGACCGATCTCGTGCTCACGGTCACCGAGATGCTGCGCCGGAAAGGGGTCGTGGGGCAGTTCGTCGAGTTCTACGGACCGGGGCTCGCCACGCTTCCGGTCGCGGACCGCGCCACGATCGCGAACATGTCGCCGGAGTATGGGGCCACGTGCGGAATGTTCCCGATCGACCAGGAGACCCTCCGCTATCTCGAGTTCACCGGCCGCTCGCCGGAACAGGTGCGGCTGATCGAGGCGTACGCGAAGGAGCAGGGGCTCTTCCACGGTCCGGACACGCCCGAGGCCGTCTACTCCGATACGCTCTCGCTCGATCTGGGCACAGTCGAGCCCAGCCTCGCCGGACCGCGACGGCCTCAAGACCGCGTCAGGCTCCGGGACGCGAAGAAGAATTTCTCCGACGCACTCCCCACCATGCGCGTCGCCAGGGCCGCGCCGGGCGCTGCCGCGCGTCCCCTCGAGCGCTGGGAGGGCGAGGGCGGCGACGGCGCCATCGCGCACGCGACCGTCACGGCGCCGCACGTCACCCTGGGAGGCGAGACCTTCCCGCTCATGGACGGCGCGGTCGTGATCGCGGCGATCACGAGCTGCACCAACACGTCGAACCCCTCGGTCATGGTGGGGGCCGGGCTGGTCGCCAGGCGCGCGGTCGAGCGCGGGCTCAGGACGAAGCCATGGGTTAAGACGAGCCTCGCGCCGGGATCCAAGGTGGTGACCGAGTATCTCGAGCGGGCCGGACTCACGAGCCACCTCGAAGCGCTGGGGTTCTACACGGTCGGCTACGGATGCACGACCTGCATCGGAAACAGCGGCCCGCTCCCGACTCCCATCTCCAAAGCGATCGAGGCCGAGGATCTGGTCGTGGCGGCGGTCCTGAGCGGGAACCGGAACTTCGAGGGGCGCATCCACCCGGAGGTGCGCGCGAACTACCTCGCCTCGCCCCCGCTGGTCGTGGCCTACGCGCTGCTGGGGCGGATGGACGTGGACATCACCATGGAGCCTCTGGGGACGGGCAAGGACGGAAAGCCGGTCTTCCTACGCGATCTCTGGCCGACCCGGAAGGAGATCGACGAGACCATTCGCTCCGCGGTCAAGTCCGAGACATTCCGCGAGGCCTACCGCGACGTCTACACCGGGGACGAGACGTGGCGAAATCTTCCGGTGCCCGAGGGGGACCGCTACGCATGGGATGACGGCTCCACATACGTCAAGCGTCCGCCCTACTTCGACGACATGCCGGCCACACCGGCGCCCGTAGCGGACGTGCGATCCGCGCGCGTGCTCGCCTTCCTCGGCGACAGCGTGACCACCGACCACATCTCCCCCGCGGGCTCGATCAAGAAGGACAGCCCCGCAGGCCGCTACCTGATCGAGCACGGCGTGCAGCCTCTCGATTTCAATTCCTACGGCTCGCGTCGCGGCAACCACGAGGTCATGGTGCGCGGCACGTTCGCAAACACGCGCATCCGGAACAAGCTCGTCCCCGGCGTGGAGGGCGGCATCACCGTTCATCTTCCCGACCGCGAGCAGACACCGATCTACGACGCCGCGATGCGCTACGCGAACGAAGGCGTTCCCACGATCGTGATCGCCGGGAAGGAGTACGGCTCGGGCTCCTCGCGCGACTGGGCGGCGAAAGGGCCGAAGCTCCTGGGCGTCCGCGCCGTGCTGGCCGAGAGCTTCGAGCGCATCCACCGGAGCAATCTGATCGGGATGGGGATTTTGCCGCTTCAATTTCCGGCCGGGCAGAACGCCGAAACGCTCGGGCTCACCGGAGCAGAATCCTTCGACATCGAGGGAATCCCCGCCGCGGCGCGACCCGACGAGAGCCGCGCCCGCGAAGTCACGGTTCGCGCCGACGGCAAGAGCTTCCGCGCGCTCGTGCGCCTCGACACGCCCCAGGAGGTCCGGTACTACGAGAACGGCGGGATCCTACCCTTCGTTCTCCGCCGCCTGCTCAAGAACGTCGCGGGCTGAGCCTCGTCGGCGCCGCGCCTACGCCTGGAGCGCGTTCCGGAGCGCGCCCTCGAGGTCCGGGAAGGCAAACCGGTAGCCCAGCGAGGTCATCGTCTCGGGTACCGCGCGCACGCTCCAGAGGAGCGCTTCGTCGGCCATCGGGCCCAGAGCGATCCGGAGCGCCAGCGCCGGGGCCGGGAGAAACGCGGGCCGGCGCAAGATTCGCCCGAGCGCGCGGGCGAAGTCCTTGTTCCGCACCGGGGCGGGCGACACGACATTGACCGGGGCGGAAACGTCCTCCCGTTCGAGCGCCATCTCCACGATCTGGAGGACGTCCGGGAGCGCGACCCAGCTCATCCACTGCTTCCCTGCCCCGAGCGGTCCACCGATCCCCATCTTGAAAATAGGCAGGAGCTGCGCGAGGACTCCGCCGGCCCGGTCCAGCACCACGCCGAAGCGTGAGGGCACGACACGCACCCCCGCATCGCGCGCCGGCAGGGCCGCCTCTTCCCAGGCGCGGCACAGCCCGGCGAGAAATCCCGAGCCGGGCTGGCTCTCCTCGGCCAGCATCTCCTCGCCGCGGTCTCCGTAGATCCCGACCGCCGAGGCGTTCACGAGCACGCGCGGTGGAGGCGTCCGCTCGCTCATGCGCCGCACGAGGAACCGCGTGGCAAGGACGCGGCTGTCCACAAGGCGCCGCTTGCGCTCCGGGGTCCATCGGCCGCCCGCGAGGTTTTCTCCCGCGAGGTTCACGACCGCGTCGGCTCCCGAGAGCGCGTTCCCGTCGAATTCGCCACGCTCGGGATCCCAGTGGTAGACCGGCGGCGCGCCACCGGGCGCCGAGGGGCGCCGGCTCAGGAGCGAAACTCTGTGCCCGCGCTGGAGCAGATGGCGCGTAAGTGCTACGCCCAAGAAGCCCGAGCCCCCCGCGATCAGAATATTCACGACGTGCCGGCGACCGCCGGCTCGGTCCCACCGGGCACCGCATGCGGATCGGGCGCGGGAGGAGCCCCGTGGATCTCTTGCAGGCAGCACACCGTGACGGAATGCTTGCGCAGCGCGCGGATGGCCTGGACGGTGGCGGCCGCGGCGGTCAGCGTCGTGACGCAGAGGACGCCGTGGAGGGTGGCGTTCGTCCGGATCGGCCCGTCGTCGTAAAAGGACTCGCGGCCGAGCGGCGTGTTGATGATGAGGTGGATCCCGCCGCTCTTGATGCGATCCACGACGTTCGGCCTTCCCTCGTTCACCTTGAACACACGCTCGGCGGGAACGCCCTGAGCGTTCAGGAAGTCCGCGGTGCCCGCCGTGGCGATGATCGCGAACCCGGTCTCGTGGAGCGCGCGCGCGTGCGGCAGGACGCCTTCCTTGTCGTGGTCGTTCACGCTGATGAACGCCGTCCCCTCGGTCGGAATCGTGTTTCCCGCCGCCGCCTGCGCCTTGGCGAAGGCGATCCCGAAATCCTCGGAGATGCCCATCACCTCGCCGGTGGATTTCATCTCGGGGCCGAGGAGAATGTCGCTTCCCGGAAACTTCATGAACGGGAAGACCGGCGTCTTGATGAACACCCGGCTCACCGTGAGGTCCAAGACGATCCCCTGCTCCTCGAGCGTTCGCCCCGCCATAATCCGCGCCGCGACCTTGGCCATCGGCACGCCGGTCGCCTTGCTCACGAAGGGCACCGTGCGCGAGGCCCGCGGATTCACCTCGAGCACGTAAACCGTCTCGTTCTGGATTGCGAACTGGACGTTCATGAGGCCGCGCACCTCGAGAGCCAGACCCAGCCGCCGCGTCATGTCGCGGATCGTGTCCAGATGCTCGTCGGCGATCTTGTAGGGAGGGAGCACGGCGGAGGAATCCCCGCTGTGGATCCCCGCCTCCTCGATGTGCTCCATGATCCCGCCGATCACCACGCGCTCCCCGTCCCCGAGGGCGTCCACGTCGATCTCGAACGCGTCCTCGAGGAAGCGGTCGATCAGGACCGGATGCTCGGGCGAGGCGTTCACGGCCTCGCGAACGTAGCCCTCGAGGCGCGCCTCGTCGTAGACAATCGCCATCGCGCGCCCGCCGAGGACGTACGAGGGCCGCACGAGCACCGGGTAGCCGATGCGCGCGGCCACGGCCTTCGCCTCGTCCAAAGAAACGGCCGTGCCGCTCTCCGGCTGCGGAATCCCGAGACGGGAGAGAAGCGCGCTGAACCGCCGGCGATCCTCGGCCAGGT
>JAYUAE010000002.1:0-14572 GCA_043741515.1 Candidatus Eiseniibacteriota bacterium
GGCGTAGCCGACGCCCAGCTCATCCGCCTGACTCTCGTTGTCACGGCTGTATTTCAGGAAGAGAAGGCCGAGCCCTTCCTGCGCGAGCCCGGTGTAAGGGCGCAGCGCGCCGACGAAGACGGCGCCCGCCAGGAGCCCGACGCCCGCGATCTGGGAGCGCGTGATCTGCTGCGCGCTGTGACGCGCGGTGACGTGGCCGATCTCGTGTCCGAGAACCCCGGCGAGCTGGGCCTCGGAATTCAGGTAGGCGAGGATTCCGCGCGTGACGTAAATGTAGCCTCCCGGGATCGCGAAGGCGTTGACGACAGGAGAGTCGAGGAGGCGGAAATGCCACCCCAGCGCGGGGAGCTGCGAGACGGAAGCCAGCTTCTGGCCGACCGAATCTACGTAGCGCCCGGCGGTCGAATCGCCGTACACGCCGTACTGCTCGATGACGGCGGGGTCGGACTCCCGCCCCATCTGGGCTTCCTTCGTGGTGCTGACGAACGAAATCTGACGCTTGCCGGTGGCCGGATTGGTCGCGCATCCTGCCGGACCGAGCGCGGCGACGAGCAGCGCCGCGAGCAGGGACAGGGTGGCGCGGTGAAACCTCGGGAGCATGAGTTTTCTCCGATGGCATGGGTTGTGGCGAGCAACGCCTAACGCAGTTTATAGTAACACCGGATCGAGAGCGCCCCGGTTCCGGAAATCGAGCAGTCGAGGAGTCCATGCCTACCACTTCGGTCGATCTGGCCCAGCTTTCCGTCAATACGATCAAATTTCTTTCGGCCGACGCGGTCGAGAAGGCGAAGTCGGGGCATCCCGGCGCGCCGATGGGCCAGGCAGACATGGCGTACGTGCTCTGGTCGAAATATCTCCGCTTCGATCCGCGCGATCCTCGATGGCCCAACCGGGACCGCTTCGTGCTCTCGGCCGGCCACGGCTCCATGCTTCTCTACTCCCTCCTGCATCTCTTCGGCTTCGACCTCTCGATGGAGGACCTCCAGCAGTTCCGGCAGTGGGGATCGAAGACGCCGGGGCATCCCGAATACGGCCACACGCCGGGTGTCGAGGTCACGACCGGCCCCCTCGGACAGGGGTTCGCCAACGGAGTCGGCATGGCGCTCGCGCAGCGCATGATGCAGGCGAGGCTCGGCGGACACGCCGCTCTGCTGAACCATCGCGTGTACGCGATCGTGAGCGACGGAGACCTCATGGAGGGTGTTTCCTCCGAGGCCGCGTCGCTCGCGGGCCACTGGGGTCTCGGAAATCTGGTGTACCTCTACGACGACAATCACATCTCCATCGAGGGCCCGACCGGGCTCGCATTCTGCGAGGACGTGAGCCGTCGCTTCGAGGCGTACGGATGGGCGGTCGAGCGGGTGGACGGGAACGACCGCGACCAGGTGGACCAGGCGCTCTCCCGCGCCGTTGCGAACGAGGCCCGGCCTTCTCTGATCCTTGCCAGGACCGTGATCGCGCAGGGCGCGCCCACGAAGCAGGGCACCGCCAAGGCTCACGGCGAGCCGCTGGGGCCGGAGGAGCTGGCCCGCGCGAAGGAAGGCGCCGGCTGGCCCCTCTCGCCGCCCTTTCTCGTTCCGGCGGAAGTCCGCGCGCATTTCCAGGATCTCGCGGAAGGGAAGAAGAAGGAGCGCGCGGCGTGGGACGAACGCTTCGCGGCCTTCCGCAAGGAGGACCCCGAGCGGGCGGCGGTCTGGGATTCCCACTTCACCTGCCGCGTTCCGGAGAACCTGGACGAGCTGCTCGCCGCGGCGGCGCCGTCGCAGGAAGCCGCCACGCGGAGTCACTCGGCGAACGTCATCCAGGCAGCGGCCAAGGCGATCCCGTCGCTCGTCGGCGGCTCCGCGGATCTCGATCCCTCCACCCACACGGGGATCAAGGGAGGCGGGGATGTCGCGCCCACGGCGCTTGCGTGCGGAGCTTCGGTGAACTACGGGGGCCGCGTGCTCCACTTCGGCGTGCGCGAGCACGCGATGGGCGGAATCGGAAACGGCATGTCGCTCTACGGCGCGTTCATTCCATTTCTCGGAACGTTCCTCATCTTCTCGGACTACATGCGGCCCGCGATCCGTCTCGCGGCGCTGATGGGCATCCGGGTCATCTACGTGTTCACGCACGACAGCGTCTTCCTCGGAGAGGACGGCCCGACGCACCAGTCGATCGAGCAGATCCCATCGCTCCGCCTCATCCCGGGGCTCGAAGTCTGGCGGCCGGCCGACGCGCTCGAGACCGCGATGGCCTGGGCGCGCGCCATCCAGCGCGCCACCGCTCCGACTGCGCTCATCCTCACGAGGCAGAAGCTGAAGCCGGTGGAGAGGCCCGCGTCCTTCCCGCGCGGGGAAATCTGGCGCGGCGGGTACGTGCTGGACGAGGCGGAAGGGGGCGCGCCGGAAGTCGTCCTGGTCGCGACCGGATCGGAGGTGCCGCTGGCGCGCGAGGCGCGGAAGCTCCTCGCCTCGGGGGGGCTCCGCGCGCGCGTGGTGTCGATGCCCTGCGTGGAAGCGTTCCGCGCGCAGCCGGCGTCCTATCGCGAGTTGGTGTTGCCACGGGAAGCGCGGCATGTCGTGATCGAGGCGGCGCGCACCGAGCCCTGGTGCGAGATCGTGGGTGAGGATTGCCTGCGGATCGGGATGACCCGGTTCGGCGCTTCGGCGCCCGATGCGGTGCTCGCCGAGCGCTTCGGGTTCACGCCCGCGGCCGTGGTGGAGCGCGTGCAGCGCTGGCTCGGACGAGCGTGAGCGAGACGTGACCGCGCGATCGCGCGCGCTCTGCTTCCTGCTTCTCATCGCTGCCGCCGCGGCCCTCCTGCCGTTCCTCGGATACCTGACCGACGACTCGTTCATCCACTTTCAATTCGCGAAGCACCTCGTCCAGGGCAAGGGCTTCTCGTTCAACGCCGGCGAGCCCACGTACGGCGCGACCAGCCCGCTCTGGGTACTCTTGTTGGCGCTCGCGGGGAAGGTCCTCCCGATCGGAGTCGCGGCGCCGGCGCATGCTCTAGCCATGCCGGCGCTCGCCTGGGTGGGGAAGGCGTACGGACTCCTGTTCCACCTGGGCACGATCGTGGCGCTCGTTTTCCTGGGCAAGAGGCTGGGCTGGGACGACCGGACCTCGCTCGCCCTGGGAGTCCTGATGGCGGCCCAGGCGTGGGCGCTTCGCTGGGCGCTCTCCGGCATGGAGACGCCGCTCGCGTGCGCATGTGCCGCGCTCTCCCTTCACGGTCTCGCGGGCGTCCTGATCCGCGGCCGCGCCGCCTGGACCACCGGACTCACGCTGGGGCTCGCGGCCCTGGCGCGCCCCGAGTGCTACCTCCTCGCGGCGATCGTGATCCTCGCGACGAGCGTGGGCGCCGAGCGCCGGGTGAGGCGCGCCCTTGAGATCCTAGCGGGGTTCGCGCTCGTCATCGTCCCCTGGCTTCTGGCCGCATGGCGGTGGTTCCACACGCTGGTACCGAACACGGCCGCGGCCAAGGCGGGCGCGCCCTTCAGTCCCGGCCTCATGGTCGCAGCGTTCCACTCCGTGTTCCAGTTCGAGCTCGCGGCCGACGCGCTGCCGGTAGCGCTCTTCGTGCTGGTTCTCGCGTTCGGCAGCCGCTCGAACGCCCTCCCGGCCGCGAGGGGACGCCGCTTTTTCTGGCTCGCCTGCCTCGCCTGGCCCGCGCTCCTCGTGCTCTCGTACGGGATGCAGGGCGTGCAGGTCGTGTCCCGCTATCTCGTCCCGGCCACGCCATGCGTGCTCCTGCTCGGCATCGCTTCTTTCCGCTGGGTCGTGGCGAGCAGCTTCCCGAGACGCTATGGAGCGGCGCTCGCGATCTTTCTCGCCGCGTTCGCGATCCAGAACGGGGTCTTCACCGCGCTCGTGAGCGCGCCCAGCACCAGGGCGTACACGCGCAGCTTGCGCTCGTCCCTGGTCTCGATCGGGATCTGGGCCCGGGACCGGACGCCGCCGAGCGCTTCCTTCGCCGTGGCCGACATCGGGGCCTTCGGGTACTACTCGGAGCGCCACGTGCTGGATCTGTACGGGCTCATCACCCCAACCCTTGCGCCCATCGTGGTGCGCGAAGGCTACGGCCCCGTGGTGAAGCAGATGCTCTTCGAGGTGGCGGGACGCCCCGGCTATCTCGTCGACCGCCATCCGGAGGAAGGGCGGCTGGCGACCACCGCGGACCAGCCCACGCCGTACCGGTTTCTCTTCGCGCGCAGGATCGAGAACCTCGGTATCACGCGCCCCGGCGGATATTTCTATTCGGTTTATGCGATCGACTGGCGTGTGGTGGATGAGACGCGCCAGCGCGTCGCCTCTTCGCCGCGTTGTCCGGCGAAGGGGGAAGGCGTATAATGTATTGAGCCGCCCACTCCGGGCGCGCCTCCGAGGACGACAACGATCGCACTCCCAGTGAGTTATCGCAGACACTTCGAGTTTTTTAGCAATCTCGGCGCGGGCCTCCTTCCAAAGCTCCTGATCCCGCTCGCACTGGGGATCGTATCGCCGGCGGTGCGCCCCGCGGAGGCGCAGCTTTCCGCCAGAACCCAGCGCGCACCGTCCGATCCGCGCCGGGCCGCGCCTTTCCTGCCCACGGTCCAGCCGTCGGGCCTGGGCTCGCCGGTCGATTGCGTGATCGTGGCCCCCGACTCGCTCGCCGACATCTATCAGAGGCTCGCCGACTACCAGACGCGGACCGGCATCGCGACCGTGGTGCGGAATCTCTCCACGGTCCGGGCCGCGGACCCCCGCTCGAACGACATGGCCCAGGCCGTCCGGAGCTTCATCAAGGCGGCGCATGATCTCTGGGGCTCGCGCTGGGCCGTGCTCGCGGGCGATCACGACGCCATTCCGATGCGCTACGCGCGAGTCCAATTCGGCGAGACGCTGGATATCCCGAGCGATGCCTACTACTCGGATCTCGACGGCACCTGGGACGGGAACGGGAACGGCATCTACGGCGAAGTGGCGGACAGTCTGGACATGAATCCGGACATCGCGGTGGGGCGTCTCTCCGCGGGTACGCGCGCCGAGGCGCAGGTCCTCGTATCGAAGGCGCTGCGCTACGCGACCAATCCGATCGCGGCGCCGCTCACCAAGCAGCTCATCCTGGCGGAGGTGCTCTTTCCGACGACGTGGCAGCCGGGGCAGCTCGTTTCGGTGGACGGCGCGACACAAGGAGAGTCGCTCCGGGTGCGGGCACCCCTTTGCGGGACCGTGGACCGCTACTACGAGAATGTGACGCGTTACCCGGGAGCCTTCCCGCTCACGCGCGCCGCGGCGCTCGGCGCGCTGGGCCGCGGCTACGGCATCGTGAACCACATCGGGCACGGCGCCCGCTCGCAGCTGTCGGTCGGCAGCGAGCTCGTCACCATGTCCGACCTCGCGTCCCTCGCGAACGGGGATTCGGTCGGCCTGTGGATCTCCTCCAACTGCGCCTCCGCCGCCGTCGATTACGAATGCGTCGCCGAGGAGGTGGTTCGCAATCCCTCGGGCGGCGCGCTGGCCTATCTGGGTACGACCCGCGATTCGTGGCCCGGCGTCAGCTACTCGTTCAGCACGCGCCTCATCGATCTTCTCGAGCGGGGCCCGGCCACGACCCTGGGGGAGGCGGTGGAAGACACGCGCGCGTCGCTCCTGCCGCAGGCGCGCGGAGAAACGCAGGAACGCTGGGGGTACTTCGAGACCGTCCTCCTCGGCGATCCGGCCATCCCGATCTGGCGCTGCGCCCCCACGTCGCTCGCGGTGACGCGGCCCGCCACGGTGCCCTTGAGCGCGTCGGGCTTCGCCGTGACGGTGCTCGCCTCGGGCGCGCCGGTGGAATCGGCGCTCGTGGTCGCCTGGAAGCAGGGAGAGGAATACCGCGCCGGCTTCACCGACGCGGCGGGGCACGTCACGCTGCCGTTCCATGCGGGCACGACCGGCAAGTTCTCCTTCTCGGTCACGGCCCCCGGAAGTCTCCCGTTCCTGGATTCCCTATCGGTGACGTCCGACGCCTCCTCGCATTTCACGCTGACGGGTTTCGGCGTGCGCGATTCGATCGCCGGAGACGGGGACGGCCAGGCGGACGCGGGCGAGACATTCGCGATCCGGGGGGCGGTGAAGAACGCGGGAACGGCCGCGTCGACGGGGCCGGTCACGATCACGGTCCTCTCGCTGACCGCCGGGCTCGCGATCCCACAGAGCGCGGCTGTGCTCCCGGCGCTCGCCGCGGGAGCCCAGGCAACGCTGCCCGACAGCCTCCGCGTCCTCGCGCTCGCCATTCCGGGGACCGCGCGAGGGGAGAGGCTCCGGCTCGTCGCGCGGGATGCCGCGCGGGCGGATACGATCGACGTGCCGATCGCGGTGGCGGCCGCCTCGCTGCTCCTGGCCACGAACGGCTTCGATGACAGCCCCGCCGCGGGCGGGAACGGGAACGGGATCATCGATCCCAACGAAACCGTGAGCTATCGGTTCACCGTGGCGAACGAGGGGGGCGGCCGAGGCCGCACCCTCTCCGTCCACCTTCGAAATCCGGCTGCCGGCGTCGCGATCCTGGATTCCGTGGCCGTCCTCGGCGACCTCGCGACCGGCACGACCGGAACGAGCGCGGCCATGCGGGTCCGCGCGGGAGGGACGGTGCCGGCGGGACGGCTCTTCGACGCGCGGATCGACGACGCGTTCTTCCATGCGTGGACCTTCGCGGTGGATCACGCCGCCCCCTCGCCACCCTTGAATCTCCGGACCGAGATTCCCGGCGCGGATCGCATCACGATCGCATGGGATGCGGTAGGCGCCGGCGACGCGGCGGGCTACCGGATCTACCGCGCGCCGGACGATGGCAGCCCGCTCACGCTCCTCACCTCGGTTCCCGTGAGGCGCGTCTCTTCGTACGAGGACGCGGGTCTTCCCGCGCTCACGCGATACCGGTACGCCGCCACGGCGGTGGATTCGGGCGGCAACGAGGGCGCGCGCTCCGCGACGCTCGTCGCGAGCACGAGCCCTCCGGCGCTTTCGGGCTGGCCCGAGATCATGGGGGAGGCGACGTCGTCCTCGGTGTGTCTCGCCGATCTCGATGGCGATCAGCGGCCGGAGATCCTGGTGGGGTCGGACTTCCTGTACGTCTTCCGGCCGGACGGTACCGACTGGCACGACGGCGATTCGAATCCGGCCACGACCGGAATCTTCAGCACCGCGCTCCGCCACATTCCCTCCTCGCCCGCCGCGGCCGATCTGGACGGGGACGGAGTGCCCGAAATCATCGCCGCCTCCTGGAACGATTCCACCGTGGCGGTCTGGCACGCGAACGGCTCCATGCTGCCCGGATGGCCGCGGAAGGGGGCCGCGCCGTTCTGGTCCACGCCCGCGGTTGGGGACATCGACGGGGACGGAACCCCCGAGATCGTGGTGGGCTCGAACACGAACGCGCTCTACGCATGGCATTCGAACGGCACGCCCGTGCGCGGGGCGACCGGCATCCTCTTCGTGCCGCAGGGGAGCGTGATCTCGTCGCCGGCGATCGCGGACCTGAACGGAGACGGCGTGCGCGAGATCATCTTCGGGACCTCGGCCGGTCACGTCTACGCCATCCACGCGGACTCCTCGATCGTGTGGGACGCGGCGTTCGGGGGCCTCGCAAGCTCCTCGCCCGCGGTCGGCAACGTGATCCCGGGGGGCGGCCTCGAGGTGGTCTTCGGCTGCGCCAACGACAGCGTCTACGTGCTCACGGCCTCGGGGCAGCGCGCGCCCGGGTGGCCCCGGCCGCTGGAGCTGACGCCGGGAAACGGCCGCGTGAACTCGCCGGCGCTCGCGCCGCTGCTCGCGCCGCTCGGCGATCCGCGACTCGACGTCGTCGCCTGCGGCGCCGATGGGCGCGTCGTGGCGTGGGACCCGCTCGGCAGCGTCCTGCCCGGCTTCTCGAGCGTGAGCCTGGGCGGCTCCACGACCGAAGCCTCGCCCGCGGTCGCGGATCTCGATGGCGACGGCACCCTCGAGATCCTGATCGGAGCGGAGGACCGCAGGCTCTACGCGTTTCACATGGATGGCGCGCAGGTGAGCGGATTCCCCATCGAGATCGGCGCCGAAGTGCGAAGCACGCCCGCGATCTGGGACCTGGACCGGGACGGCGCGACCGACATCGTGCTCGCGGGCTGGGACAGGGGGGTCCACGTGTGGCGCTATCCCGGGACCTTCCTCCCGTCCGGGATGGCGTGGCCCATGTTCCACCACGACAACTGGCGCACCGGCTACGCCACGTTTCCGGTGCTCACCGCGGTCGATCCTCCGCCCCCGGACCCGGGGCCGCCGGCGCCGCCCGTGCCGGTCCGCTCCTCGCTCGCGCAGAACCGTCCCAATCCCTTCAATCCGGTCACCCTGGTTCCGTACGCCGTCGCCGGGAGCGGACCGCAGCAGGTGAAGATCCAGATCTTCGACGTCCAGGGACGGCTCGTCGCGACACCGGTTTCGCGGGCGCTCGATCCCGGGTATTATGAGTTCCGCTGGGACGGCCGCGGGCGGGACGGCGGGGAAGTCTCCTCGGGCGTCTACTTCTACCGCGCCGCGATCGGTCCCCGCACGTTCCAGAGGAAGATGGCGCTGCTGCGCTGAGCGCGCGCCCTCCGGGCCCGCTCCACTCCGAGACCGAAAGGACCGCCCCATGGCATCGCCGGTACGCGTCCGCTTCGCGCCGAGCCCGACCGGATATCTTCACGTCGGAGGCGCCAGGACCGCGCTCTTCAACTACCTCTTCGCGCGGCGGCACGGCGGCACGTTCGTGCTCCGGATCGAGGACACGGATCAGGAGCGAAACGTGGAGGAGGCGCTCGGCGGAATCCTCGACGGGCTGAGGTGGCTCGGTCTTCGCTGGGATGAAGGTCCCGAGGTGGGCGGCCCCCACCCGCCGTACTTCCAGAGCAAGCGGCTTCCCGCGTACGCGGAAGCAGCGGAGCGCCTCCTGGCCGAGGGGAAGGCCTATCGCTGCTTCTGCAACCCGGAGGACCTGAAGCGGAAGCGCGAGGAGGCGATGGCGCGGAGCGAGCCCCCGAAGTACGACCGGACGTGCCACCGGCTGCCGGCCGGAGACGCGGAGGCGCGCGCCGGAAATGGGGAGCCTTTCGCGCTGCGCTTCCTCATGCCGGAGGGCGAGACTTCGTGGGACGACGAGGTGCGCGGAACGGTCACGTTCCAGAACGCCACCCTGGACGATCTGGTGATACTACGTGGGGACCGGCACCCGACCTACAATTTCGCCGCCGTCGTGGACGACTCCGCGATGCGGATCACCCACGTGCTGCGTGGAGACGACCACATCTCGAACACGCCGCGCCAGATCCAGATCTACGCGGCGCTCGGGCTCACGCCCCCGCGATTCGGGCACCTTCCGATGATCCTGGGACCGGACGGCACGCGGCTGTCCAAGCGTCACGGCGCCGTCTCCGTCACCGCCTTTCGCGACGAGGGCATCCTGCCGCAGGCGATGGTGAACTTCCTGGCGCTCCTGGGCTGGGCGTTCGACGGCGAGCGGGAGATGTTCACGATGGACGAGCTCGCCGCAGTGTTCTCCCTCGACCGCGTTTCCAAGAATCCCGCGATCTTCAACTACGAGAAGCTGGACTGGATGAACGGGGAGTATTTCCGCGCCCTCCCTCTCGCAGTCCGCGCGGACATGGTCGAGGCGCATTTGCGGGAGACGCGCGAGCTGCCCGAGTCGGCGTTCCAGGACCGCCGCTTCCTCGAGCGGGCGGTCGAGGCGGTGGGGGACCGCATGAAGCGCCCGAGGCAATTCCTCGAGTACGCGGGCTATCTCTACGTGGACCGCGTGGAGCCTTCGCCGGAGCCCTGGGCCGAGCTGATCGCAAAGCCGCTCGCGGCGGTGCGCCTCAAGAAGCTCGCCACGGCGCTGGCCGAGGTCGAGCCCTTCGAGCACGACGCGATCGAGAAGGCGACCCGCGGCGTCGCGGTATCGGAAGCGGTCAAGGCGGGCGAGGTGATCATGCCCGCGCGAATCGCGCTGACCGGGAAGAAGGTGAGTCCCGGAATCTTCGACGTCATGCTGCTCCTGGGGCGCGAGCGGACCGTCGAGCGTCTGCGTCACGCCGCGGGCCGCCTCCAGGCCGAATCCCCGGCCCCGGCCTCGTGAGCGCGCCGGCACCCGCGCCTCCTCCACGGTCGCTCGATTCGCTGCGCGTCGCGCTGGTCCACGATTGGCTCACCGGGATGCGCGGCGGCGAGAAGTGTCTCGAAGTTCTCTGCGAGATGTTCCCGGGCGCTCCGATCTACACGCTGGTGCACTGGAGAGGGAGCCTTTCCCCGGCCATCGAATCGCATCCGATCCACGAGTCCTGGATCGCGAGGCTCCCGTTCGGTCGCAGCCGCTACCGATGGCACATCGCGTCCTACCCGAAGGCGATCGAGTCCTTCGACCTGAGCGGCTACGACCTCGTCGTCTCGATCAGCCACTGCGCGGCCAAGGGCGTGATCACCCGCGCCGATACGCTCCACGTCTGCTACTGCAACACGCCGGTCCGCTACTTCTGGGACCTTGCCTCGGAGTATTTCGCGCCGAACCGCGCGGGGCTGATCGAGCGTTTGATCGGACCCTCCATCGCGCACCGGTTCCGGCTCTGGGACAGGATCAGCGCAGACCGGGTGGATCTCTTCGCCGGGAACTCGTTCAACATCCGCGACCGCATCCGCAAGCACTACCGGCGCCCCGCGCTCGTGGTGTATCCGCCGGTGGACACGGAATTCTTCACGCCGGCGCCGGGCGCGAACACCACGCCGCCTGCCGCCGACGCGCCGTTCCTCACGGTTTCGGCCCTCGTGCCCTACAAGGGCGTGGATCTCACCATCCGCGCGGCGAACCGTCTGGGCGCCGCGCTCCGGGTCATCGGATCGGGCCCGGATCTCAAGAGGCTTCGCGCGATCGCGGGCCCGACGGTGCGATTCGAGGAGTGGGTCTCCATGGAGGATCTGCGCGAGGCCTATCGCGGGTGCCGCGCCCTTGTCCAGGCGCACGAGGAGGATTTCGGGATCGCCCCCCTGGAGGCGCTCGCTTGCGGGCGCCCCGCCATCGCGCTCGCGAAAGGTGGCGCGCTCGAGACCGTGACGCCGGATACCGGCATCCTCTTCCACGAGCCCACCGAAGCGGCCCTCGCGCAGGCGATGCAGGACCTCTCGCGGCGGCGATTCGATCCGGCCGCGCTCCGCCGCCAGGCACTCCTCTTCAGCCGGGACCGCTACCGGTCCGAGATGCGCTCGGTGCTCGAGACCGCGTACCGCGCGCATCTCCTGCGGCATGAGGACCCGGAGGCGGTCGAGCGCCCGGCGCGGCGTCAAATCGCCGGTCCACTGATCGCGGTAGCGGTTCTCTCCCTGCTTCTCCTCACGGCGATGCGGCCCCACGAATCACGCTCGTCCACGAAAGTGACGAGCGACTTTCGCAATTTCGAGACTTTACAAGTGCACCCGCTGGCCATCACACCGGATGGCTCGAAGCTCCTCGCGCTGAACACGCCCGACGCGCGGCTCGAGGTCTTTGCGATTGGCCCGGGCTCGCTGGACACCCTCGGGGAAGTGCCCGTGGGTCTCGAACCGGTTTCGGTTCGCGCCCAGAACGACAGCACCGCATGGGTGGTGAATCAGCTCTCGGACGACGTGAGCGTGGTGGACCTGAAGACACTGCGTGTCCGCGCGACCCTCCGCGTGGGAGATGAGCCCACCGACGTGGTTTTTGCGGGCAGTCCGCTCCGGGCCTTCGTGTGCGTGAGCGGGGAAGACCAGGTGAAGGCGTTCGATCCGGCGACCCTTGCCTCCGCCATGGCTCCCGTCTCCATCTTCGGCCGCCACCCGCGCGCGCTCGCGGCCGGCGCCGGGGGATCGCAGGTCTACGCCACGGTGCTCGAGGCGGGAAACAAGACGACGATCGTGAACGCCCAGACGGTGACGGCGCTCGGAGGCCCCTCGCCGCCCAATCCGCCCAAGGGCCCTTCGCTCTCTGCCGCGCCTGCCGTCGGGGTCATCGTGCAGTGGAACGGCGCACACTGGGTGGACGACGGTCTGCCGACGCCCAAGCTCTGGGACGCGGGGATTCCGCCGGGATTCTCGCTCCCCGATGTGGACGTCGCCGTGATCGACGCAGGCACCGGCGCCGTGAGCACCCTGTCCGGGATCGGCACGAACAACTTCAATGTCGCCGTCGATCCTTCAACCGGAACACTCTACGTCACGAACACCGACGCCAGCAACCGCACGCGCTTCGAGCCGAACCTGAGCGGCCGGTTCGATCGTGACCAGGTGACCCTGATCGCCTCTGGAGGCGCGGGCGCGGTCACACCGGTTCACCTGAACGGCCACATCAACTACGCGGTGAGCCCCGGCCCCCAGTCGGAGCGGGACCTGAGCCTCGCGGAGCCGATCGACATCGCGGTGAACTCGGCGGCCGGCAAGGTCTACGTCGCGGCGATGGGCTCGAGCAGGGTGGGGGTGCTGGATCTCGCGGGGAACGTCACGAACCGCATCGCGACCTCGGGAGCGCCCTCGGCGCCGGGAGTTTCGCCCGACGAGCCGCGCGGGCCCACCGGGCTCGCGCTCGACGCAGCGGGTCATCAGCTCTTCGCGCTGAACCGGTTCACGAATTCGATCGCCATCCTGAACACCGACACCGAGAGCAAGACCGGCGAGGTGGCGCTCCGGTTCGATCCCAGCCCGCCGGAGGTCCGGAACGGCCGGAGCTTCCTCTACAACGCAAACGTCTCGGCGCACGGCGATCTGGCTTGCGCCAGCTGCCACATCGGCGGGAACCTCGACAACACTTCCTGGGATCTCGGCAATCCCCAGGGTTCGATGGCGCCCAGTCTTCAGCTCACCGGGCGCCAGGTGCATCCCATGAAGGGTCCGATGACGACCCAGTCGCTGCGCGGGCTCTCGGATGCGGCGCCCTTCCACTGGCGGGCGGACCGCCTGGACTTCACGCGCTTCAACCCGGCGTTCGTGAGCTTGATGGGAGCGCCGGATTCGCTCTCGACCGCGGACATGCAGAAGTACAACGACTTCATCATGACGATCGTGTATCCGCCCAATCCGAACGAGCGACTGAACCGAACTCTCGCCGCCCTCGCCGATTCGGGGCGTGTGGAATTCACGTCGCGCCCGCACGACGGCGGACAGCCCTGCGCCTTCTGCCACACATTCCCCATCGGGACGAATCGCACGATCATTCCGTCGATCCTCCTGCAGGAGAGCCAGGACTTCAAGGTGCCGCAGCTCCGGAACATGTATCAGAAGACGGGATTCGCGCTGGCCACGGGCCCGCAGAAGCGCGGCTTCGGGTTCCTCCACGACGGCTCCGTGGACAATCTGGTCAACTTCCTGAGAGCGCCGGTCTTCCAGTTTCCGGACACGATGGCGCGCTACGAGATCCAGGCGTTCCTGCTTTCGTTCGACACCGGGCTCGCGCCCTCGGTCGGCAGGGAGCTGACGGTCAACGGCGTCAGCAAGAATTCGCCCGGCACGACGGCGCTCCTGGATTCGCTCTACAACGAGGCGGATCTCGGGAACTGCGATCTCATCGCCCACGGAAGAATCGGCGGCGTCCTGAAAGGTTTCCTCTATCAGGCGGGGCGCACCTTCATCAGCGATTTCAATCCGGAAGGCACCGTCCTGGCCGACACACTCCGCTCGTGGGCCACGAACGGCGGCGAGATCACGTACCTCGGGGTCCCGCCCGGCTCGGGTATGAGGATGGGGATCGACCGCGATCGCGACGGCTACCGTGACCGCTGGGAGCTGGCGTTAGGATCGAACCCGGCCGATCCGCTCTCGACACCGGCGGTAACGGCGGTGGATGGCGCCGCCGCGCCGCGGGTCGCGCGTCTCGACCAGAACCGTCCGAACCCCTTCAATCCGGAGACGGTGATCCCGTACGACGCGGGCCCGGGCGGGCGCGTCTCGCTGCGCGTGTTCGATGCCTCGGGGCGACTGGTGCGCACGCTGGTAGACGCCGCCGAGCCGCCGGGGGTTTATCGCGCGCGGTGGAACGGCCGGAACGATCGCGGCCGCCCGGTCGCGAGCGGCCGCTACTTCTACCGCCTCACCGTCGGGAAGACGGCTCAGACGAGGGCGATGACGCTGGTGCGGTAGGGGCGTTACTCCGGGAACTTCTCCAGATCCCCCGCGACGATGACGCTCAGCTTCGTGGGATCGAGATGCGCCTTGATCGCCGCGTTCACCTGCTCGCGCGTGACGCGACGCACGCGATCCGGGAACTCGTCCAGGTACGCGGGGCCGTAGCCGAACTTCTCGGCCACGGCGAGCGCCTGCGCCATGCCTGCGTTCGTGGCGAGCTGCACCTGATAGTTGCCTGCGAAGAAGCTCTTCTGGGTCGCGACTTCTTCCTCGGTGATCCCGTTCTTGCAGTACTCCTCGATCACCTCGCGCGTGGACTTCATCGCCTTGCCGAGATTGCTCGGCGCCACCGCCACGTCGGCGAGCCAGACGCCGTCCAGGAAGTCGGTCATCGTGAAGCGCGAATAGATGGAGTACGTGAGCCCCTCGGTGTCTCGCACGCGCTTCCCGAGCCGCGAGCTGAGCGAGCTCTGACCGAGGGCGGCGT
>JAYUAE010000003.1:0-2716 GCA_043741515.1 Candidatus Eiseniibacteriota bacterium
CCAGTCCGCGGCCACGCCCATCCGGGCGCGCACGTCCTCGATGCGGGCGCCCGTGAGATCGGAGTAGTTCTCGGCCTCCTTGCGGCGCCGGTCCCAGACCGTCCTGTGATAGGCCGCCATCTCGGAGCACTCGTCGGTTCCCGCATACGGATGATGGAGAACGTAGCGCGCCTGCCAGTTCTCGCGATCGGCGGTCACCTGGAACACGAGGTCCTCGGGGAAATGCTCGGCGTCGTAGCGCAGGTGGAGCCTCGTGAGAACGGCCGAACCAGGATCGGGCGTGCCCGCCGAGATCCAGAACGCTCCGAGCGAGCGCAACTCTTCCGCCCTGAGATACGGCGCCGTGCAGGGATCGCACGACGGCGTGTTCGGTACCACGTTCCAGCAGTACTCGAGAAACACCGCTTCCTTGCCCTCACGCTCGTGCTGCTTCGTGAAGAGCGTTCGATAGAAATCCGGGAAGCCGGGCTTCACGAATTCGGGCACGTCGATTCCGGTCGGCAACCGGACGGTGCGGTAGTTCGTGGTCTCCACGCGGCCGGCGCGCGTGAGTGCGAAGACGAACATCTCTTGCGATCCCTGGGCATTCGCCATTCCGAGCCGTAACGGGAGCATGAGCTTCGGCGATTCGTACGCCATCTGGATGGGGCGGAGGTAGGTGTAGCCCAGCCGCTTCTGCTCGCCCAGGTTCACCTTCGCGACGAAAAAAAACATGCCCTGGCGGATGTAGCTCTGGAGCACGTGCGCGGCTCCCGTGGGAACCTGGTACCCGTTCTGCCGCAGCCAGCGCTCGAGGGCGCGCCCTTCGTTCGCGGAGAGGATGAGGATGTCGTACTCGTCCACCTTGTACCGGGCCTGGATTGCGATCCCTCGCAGGTCTTCCGACATGACGATCTGCTTGGTTGAGGAGTCCTTCCTACGAATCGCGACTTTGAGGTCACCCCTGATGTCCATCGTGTTCGGACACGGATTCGGGTCCCAGTACTCCACCAATCTCGGCACGGAGTAATCGTGCAGACGATCCACCAGGCCCGGATCGCCGACGTGAACCTGCCCCTTCTCGAGCACCACCGGCACGGGAATCACGACCGCGAACTCCTTGGGGTCTCCCTGGAAGTCGCTTGCCATCGTGACGACGGTCCGATCCCCGTCTCGAGCGAGCACGACCTTCGAGGATTGGTTGTAGAGCTTGGCGTTGCCCTGAGCCACGTAGAAGCCGCAGAAAGCGAGCGCGCCCTTGGGCGCGGGCGCGACAAGCGACAGCAGGAGAGGGAGGACCCCGGCGAGCGTGAGACGGTAGCGATTGACGAAACGGGTTCGATTCATGGAAAAGCCTCCGATACCGGCGGACGGAGTAGGGGGCTCAAGGGAGGGAAGGAAACGAGGGGGAACGAGGGGGGGACTTGCCGGCGCCGAGTGAGCGGATCGTTTGCGCCGCCTCCAACGACCCTACACCCGGCACCGGCCAAGTCCAGCCGAATCAGTTATGCCACATCTGCTCCCACCACGGGGACGGCTTGTCCGTGTCGGACCAGTCTCCCCCCATCTTCCGGCGAATCGCGGAAACGCTCCAGCCCGTGAGGTTGGCCAGCGTCTCCGCCTCCTTTGCCTGGCGCTCCCGCACGCTCCGACGGTATTCGCGATGGGCATCGCAGGTGGTGTCCCCCTTCCACGGGTGCCGCATCACGTAGCGAGCCTGGAAATTGCTCTGATCCGCGGTCTCCTGGAAGACGAGGTCCTCCGGGAAGTGAGCGGCGTCGTAGCGCGCGTGGAGCCGCGTGATGAAGGTGTTCTGCGCGCCACCCGGGACGAACCCCTGGGGGCCGGAAGGGCCCGGCGATCCCAGCCAGAAGACGCCGAGGCTCCGGAGCTCGTCCGCGGTGAGCGGATCCGCCGCGCAGGGATCGCACCAGCTCATGTTCCAGGCGTACTCGAGGAAGACCGCCTCGCGGTTCTCGGCCTCGACCTGCCGCGTGAACAGCGCGCGATAGAAGCGCGGGAACTCGTCCTTCACGTATTCGGGAATGTCCATCCCCTCGGGGAGCCGCACCGTGCGGTAGTTCGTCGTCTCGACACGCCCGTTCCTGGTTATCGCGAACACGAAGAGTTCCTGCGCGCCTTCCGAGTTGACCATGCCGAGCCGGAGCGGGAGCATGAACTTCGGGGACTCGTAGGCTACCTGCAACGGCCGCAGGTACGCGAACCCGAGCCGCTTCTGCTCGCCCAGGTTCACCTTGGCGACGAAGAACTTCATCCCCTGCCGGATGTAGCTTCCGAGCACGCGGCGCGCGCCGGACGGCACCGTGTACCCGTTTTCCACGAGCCAGGTCGTGAGCCCGCCGCTCTGCTTCGCGGAGAGAATCAGGATGTCGTACTCGCCGACCGTGTAGCGCGCCTCGATTGTCACGCCGAGGGAGCGGGCGCGCTCATCGCGACGCGACATCATCCCCAGAGCCTGGGGAGCTGCCATCTTGGCCGCACGGTCCTCCTCGGCGTAGATCCGGCACGGATCCGGATCGAAGTACTCCACAAGCCGGGGCGCCGAGTAGGCGTCCAGATGATCCAGCACCGCGCGGTCGCCTACGTGGATCTGTCCCTTCTCGAGGAGCGTCGGCACTGGCACCACCATCGCGAACTCGTCGGGCTCGCCGCTGTAGTCGTTCGACATCGTGAGCACGGTCCGGTCCCCGTCGCGGACCATCACGACCTTGGACGC
>JAYUAE010000004.1:0-32708 GCA_043741515.1 Candidatus Eiseniibacteriota bacterium
ATCGAATACAAGTTCAAGATGAAGAGCGGGAACGTCTGGTCCCACAAGGGACGGTTCCGGGGCGTGATCCCGGAGCTGATGCGCCGCTACCGCGAGACCACCTCGGACCAGGTGCGGGCGCACATCGAGCAGAGCATGAGCAAGAAGCCCTGCCCGGCGTGCGGAGGCGCGCGCCTGAAACCTGAGTCCCTGGCGGTGCGGGTCGCGGACCGCTCGATCGCGGACTGGGCGGGGATGTCGGTGTCGCGCGGGCTCGCCTTCGTGAACGGCCTCGCGATGGGCCCCCGCGAGAGCGTCATCGCGGCGCCCATCGTGAAGGAGCTCCGCCAGCGCTTTCAGTTCCTGGAGGACGTCGGCGTCGGCTATCTCACGCTCGACCGGGCCGCGTCCACGCTGGCGGGAGGCGAGGCGCAGCGGATCCGTCTGGCGACGCAGATCGGCTCGAGGCTCACGGGGGTGCTCTACATCCTGGACGAGCCCAGCGTCGGGCTCCACCCGCGCGACAACAAGAAACTCCTGACAACCCTCCTCAAGCTCCGCGATCTGGGGAACTCCGTGCTCGTGGTCGAGCACGACCGCGAGACCATGGAGGCCGCCGACCACATCGTGGACCTCGGCCCCGGAGCGGGGAGGCATGGCGGCTACCTCGTGGCGCAGGGAACGCTCGAGGACATCCGGTCGGCGCCCGAGTCCTTGACCGGGCAGTATCTCTCGGGGGAGCGCGAGGTCGAGATCCCCGCCACGCGCCGTCCCGGGACCGGCGAATTTCTCGGGGTGACCGGCGCGCGGGAGAACAATCTCAAGAACGTGCGCGTCCGCTTTCCACTCGGGACGCTGGTCTGCGTCACCGGCGTCTCCGGCTCCGGCAAGAGCACGCTCGTGCAGGACATCCTCTACCGCGCGCTCGCTCGGCACTTCCATCAGGCCAAGGCGAGCCCCGGCGTCCACGACAGGATCGAGGGGCTGAAGCACATCGACAAGGTCGTGGCCATCGACCAGTCCCCGATCGGGCGCACACCGCGGAGCAATCCCGCCACCTACACGGGCGTCTTCAGCTTCATACGCGATCTCTTCGCCGAGCTTCCCGAGGCGAAGGTGCGCGGGTACAAACCGGGGCGGTTCAGCTTCAACGTGAAGGGCGGGCGCTGCGAGGCCTGCGCCGGGGACGGGCTGGTCAAGATCGAGATGCACTTCCTGCCGGACGTGTACGTGACCTGCGACGTTTGCCGGGGCAAGCGGTACAACCGCGAGACGCTGGAGGTGACCTTCAAGGGGAAGTCCATCGCGGAGGTGCTGGAGATGACGGTGGACGAAGGGCTGGAATTCCTGACGGCGATCCCTCCCGTGAAGCGGAAGCTCGAGACCCTGAGCGGCGTGGGGCTGGGGTACATCCATCTCGGGCAACCGGCCACGACCCTCTCGGGCGGGGAGGCGCAGCGGGTCAAGCTCGCCACCGAGCTCTCGCGGGTCTCGACCGGGCGGACGCTCTATCTTCTCGACGAACCCACGACCGGCCTCCACTTCGAGGACGTTCGCGCGCTCCTCGACGTGCTGAACCGGCTCGTGGACAAGGGAAACACCGTGCTCGTGATCGAGCACAACCTCGACGTGATCCAATCCGCCGACTGGATCGTGGATCTAGGCCCGGAAGGCGGGGACGCGGGGGGACGGATCGTGGCCGAGGGCCCTCCGGAGCGCGTGGCCAAGGCAGCGGGGTCTCACACGGGGGAAGCGCTGCGGGCCGCGCTCCCGGCAAAGGCCAAGGGCAGCAGGGCGCGGGAGGCGGTGGTTTGAATCCCGCGGTGGATGTGGTACGGTCAATCCTTCTCGATCCACCTTAACCTCAGGCACGATTTGAGGATGCTCGACACCACTTCCACGCTCAAGCGAACGCCGTTCTACGCCCGCCACACGGCCCTCGGCGCCAAGATGGTTCCCTTCGCCGGATACGAGATGCCGATCCAGTACGAGGGCATCATGGCGGAGCACCGCGCCGTGCGCGGTGGCGTCGGCGTCTTCGACGTCTCCCACATGGGCGAGATTCGGCTCCGGGGACCCGGAGCGCGCGCCTACGCGAACCGCCTCGTCACGAACCAGGTGGACGCGATCCCGGACGGGAAGGCCGTGTACACGCCGATGTGCCTCGAGACGGGCGGGATCGTGGACGACCTCCTGGTCTACGCCGCGGGGGCGGACCGGCTTCTCGTGGTGAACGCGGCGAACTTCGGGAAGGACCTGGCCTGGGTGCGCGAGCACGCGCCGCGCGACGTCGAGGTCGTGGACGAGAACGAGGAGACCGCGCAGCTCGCCGTGCAGGGTCCCCGCGCGGAGGACGTGGTCGCGCGCCTCTACGGGGAGCGCGCGAAGGGCCTCGAGTTCTACACCTTCTTCGAGGAAGGAGAGGGGGAGAGCTGGACGCTCGTCTCGCGAACCGGCTACACGGGGGAGGACGGCTTCGAGATCTACGTCAAGGCATCGCGGGCGCTCGAGACCTGGGACCGCGTCTTCGAGGCGGGCCGCCCAGCCTTGATCCGCCCCATCGGTCTGGGCGCGCGCGACACGCTCCGGCTCGAGATGGGATATTGCCTCTACGGAAACGACATCGACGAAACGACGAATCCGCTCGAAGCGGGTCTTGGCTGGACGGTCCGGCTCGAGAAACCCTCGTTCATCGGCCGGGAGGCGCTCGTGGAAGCGGAGCGTGAGGGATCGGCCCGAAAGCTCGTGGGCCTCGTCCTCGACGGTGAGCGGATCGCGCGTCACGGAGCGGAGGTGCTGGACCAGGGCCGCGAGGTCGGGAGAGTCACGAGCGGTTCCATGGGCATCAGCATCGGCAAACCGGTCGCGATGGCCTATATCGAGCGCGACCACGCGCGCGCCGGAACGAAGGTGGAGGTGCGTACCCGGGGCCAGGATTCGCCCGCTGCCGTGGCGCCGCGGCCGATGTATCGCGCGGGAAGCGTGCGCGTCCCCAAACCCAGGAGAGCCACATGAAGGGTGTTCCGCCGGACTTGAAATACACCAAGGAGCACGAGTGGGTGCGCGTGCGCGGCCAGGAAGCAGAGGTCGGCATCACCGATTTCGCTCAGGGCGAGCTGGGAGACGTGGTCTTCGTGGAGCTGCCCGCTGTGGGCGTCAAGCTCACGCAGATGAAGAGCTTCGGCACGATCGACGCGGTGAAGACCGTGAGCGATCTCTTCGCGCCGGTTTCGGGCGAGGTGTCCGCGATCAACACGGAGCTCAAGGCCAATCCGGCCCTCATCAACCAGTCGCCGTACGAGAAGGGCTGGATGGTCCGGATCAAGATCGCGAATCCCGGCGAGCTGGATGGGCTGCTGAGCGCGGAAGCCTACGAGAAGGCGCTGGGGGCCCACGCGTGAGCTTCGTCGGGCGAAGCGAGGAGGAGCGCCGCGTCATGCTGGAGCGGATCGGCGCTCCGAGCGCAGAGGCGCTCTGGGAGGCGATCCCGCCCGAGTTCCGGGTCCAGGGTCTCCTCCCGGTGGATCCTCCGCTCGCCGAGTACGAGATCGCGCGCCGTTTCGCCCAGTGGGCGGAATCGAATGCCGACGCGCAGCATTACGCCTGCTTTCTGGGCGCCGGGATCTACGACCATTTCATCCCCGCGGCGCTGCGCTCCCTGACGGCCCGGTCCGAGTTCGCCACCGCCTACACGCCGTATCAGCCCGAGGTGTCACAGGGAACACTGCAGAGCATCTTCGAATACCAGTCCATGATCTGCGAGCTGACCGGCATGGAGGTCGCCAACGCCTCGATGTACGACGGAGCGACCGCCTGCGCCGAGGCGGCGCATCTCGCCATGGGCGCCACCGGCCGGCGGGTCCTGCTCCTCTCCTCGGGGGTGCACCCGCATTACCGCGAGGTCGTCCGGACCTACGCGGCCGCGGGCTCCTTCGAGGTGCGCGAGGTGGCGCTGGAGCACGGGGCCACGCGGGCCGCCACGCTCGCCCGCGCGCTCACGCCCGAGGTGGCCGCCTTCCTCTGGGCGCAGCCCAACTTCGAGGGGATCGTCGAGGACGGCGCAGCGCTCACCCAGGCAACGCATGCGGCCGGCGCCTACTCCATCGCCTCGGCCGATCCGGTTGCGCTGGCGGTGCTGAAGCCGCCGGGACACGAAGGGGCCGACATCGTGGTCGGGGAAGGGCAGCCGCTCGGCGTCCCGATGGGATACGGCGGACCGCTCGTGGGATTCTTCTCGGTGCGCAAGACGGACGTGCGACGGCTGCCGGGCCGCCTTGCGGGCGTCACGGTGGATCTCGAGGGACGCCGCGGATATGTGCTCACGCTCCAGACGCGCGAACAGCACATCCGTCGCGAGCGCGCGACGTCGAACATCTGCACGAATCAGGGGCTCATGGCCCTGGCCAACGCCATCCACATGGCGCTCCTGGGCGCGCGCGGGCTCCGCGACGTCGCGGAGCAGTCGATGGAGAAGACGCACTACCTGGCCCGGCGCCTGGCGCAGGTGCCGGGCGTGACGCTCGCGAACGGCGATGCGCCCTTCTTCCGCGAGTTCGTGCTCCGGCTTCCTGGCCGCGCCGCGGATTTCCTGCGCGCGGCCGAGAGGCGGCGCATTCTCGCCGGCGTTCCGCTCGAGCGCTTCGACCGCTCCCGCTCGCGAGACCTGCTCGTGGCCGCGACCGAGAAGCGCACGCGGGAAGAGATGGACCGCTACGTGGAAGCGCTCGCCGAGTGGGCGCTGCGCCCCGCGCAGGCGCCCGTCGAGGAGGCCGCGTGGCGGAGCTGACCCTGCGCGAGCTGTCGGTGAAGGATCACCGCGGCCCGAGGCTCCTTCCGCTCGACGTGCCCGCACAGGGCGCGGAGAAGCTCCTGCCCCGGGAGCGGCTGCGCACGGCGGCCGCGGAGCTGCCGGAGATCTCGGAGCCGGCGGTGGTGCGCCACTTCGTGAACCTCTCGGTGCTGAATCACCACATCGACCGGGCGATCTATCCGCTCGGCTCCTGCACGATGAAGTACAACCCGAAGCTGAACGATGAAATGGCTCAACTGCAAGGGCTTGCGGCCATCCATCCGTTCCAGCCCGAGGAGCTGTCGCAGGGCGCGATGGCGGTCATCTGGGAGCTTCACGAATGGCTGAAAGCGATCATGGGAATGCCCGCGATCACCACGCAGCCGGCGGCGGGGGCGCAGTGCGAGCTGACGGCGATCCTCATGACGCGCGCCCACCACGCGAAACGCGGCGACCCGCGCGAGGAAGTGATCGTGCCGGATTCGGCGCACGGCACGAACCCCTCGACCGTGAACCAGGTCGGCTACCGGGCGGTCACGGTGCCCTCGGGTCCGGACGGGTGCGTGGACCTCGGGGCCTTGAAGCGCGAGGTTTCCGGGAAGACCGCGGCCCTCATGCTCACGAACCCGAACACTCTCGGAATTTTCGAGCGCCAGGTGGGCGAGATCGCGCGCATCGTGCACGAAGCGGGCGCGCTCCTGTACCTGGACGGCGCCAACATGAACGCGCTGGTCGGGCTCGCGAGCCCGGGCGCCATGGGCTTCGATTTCGCGCACATCAACCTCCACAAGACCTTCTCCACCCCGCACGGCGGCGGCGGGCCGGGCGGCGGCGTGCTCTGCGTTCGCCAGGAGCTGGAGCCCTTCCTTCCGACTCCCGTGCTGGAGCGCGCGGGGGACCGGTACCGGTGGAGCTACGACCGGCCCTCCTCGATCGGCCGCGTGCATTCCTATTACGGAAATTTCGGGATGCTGGTCCGCGCGCTCTGCTACGTGAAGAGTCTGGGCGCTTCGGGGCTCGCGGAAGTGAGCCGGGAGGCTATCCTGAACGCGAACTACCTGAAGGCGATGCTCGCCGAGGCATACGCCCCGTCGCACGATGGATACTGCATGCACGAGTTCGTGCTCTCCGCCTCGCGGCAGAAGGCGCGCGGGGTGCGGGCGCTCGACATCGCGAAGCGGATCCTGGATTTCGGAATGCACGCGCCGACGACCTATTTCCCGCTGATCGTGGACGAGGCGCTGATGATCGAGCCGACCGAGACGGAAACCAAGGCGGGCCTGGACACGTTTGCGGAGACGCTTCTCACCATCGACCGGGAAACGAAGGAAGATCCGGAGCGGGTGAAGCGGGCTCCCACGGAGACGCCGGTGCGGCGTCTGGACGAGGCACGCGCGGCCCGAAAGCTGACGTTGACCTGGCGGGATCTCGAGGCAGAAGGTGGCAACGCGTGAGGAGCGCGTCCCCGCGGCCGCGGCCGAGGCGCGGGAGGCGCGGGAGCCCGGGGCTACGATGGAGTGGTCGGTCTGGCCGGCGCGGGAGCGTCCCTGGGCCGCCGCCGTGCTCCTGGCGTCGCTTCTCGTGCTCGGGATCCTGATCGCGAAGGGAACCGGAGACAAGGTGCTGGGAGCGGCCGCGCCGGCGTTCATCCTGGCATCGGTCGGGTCGTTCATCGCGAAGACGCACTACCGGCTCACGCCCGAATCCATCGAGGTTCGGGCGCTGGGCGTTGCCCGGGCGAGGCCCTGGGGTGAAATGCGGCGCGCGACGGTGGATCGGGGCGGAGTCTTCCTGAGCCCCTTCGCGAAGCGAAGCTGGCTCGAGGCGTATCGCGGGGTGAGGCTGCCCTTCGGAGGAAACCGAGATCAGGTCGTGGCGTTTGTGGAAACGAAGCTCCCCGTCACCGACGCGGCCGGAGGACGGCCCGCCCCGGCTCGAAGGCGTCGCGGCCGGAACGCCGGCCCGGACGGCGGAGGATGAGGCCATCCTGGATAGGCTCGCCGAGCTCACGGTGCGCCATCGCATGACCGTGCCGGCGATCTTCTTCCTCGAGAGCATGAAGCCGCTCTCCTTCGTCGGAAGCCAGGCGATGCACTTCTTCGAGCCCATGGTGCACGCGTTCTTTCCCGTCCGGGATTACGAGCGGTTCGCGCTCCTGATGGAGCGCAGAGAGAACCTTGAGGCGCTCCTCGTGAAAATCGAGGCGCGCGACGACGCGGCCCGGGACGAGGAGAACGAGCGCCGGAAGCGCGACCGCGCCGAACGCGACGCCCGCAAGGGAAGAAAGGGAAGTTCGTGAGTTCCATTGATCCCGAAAAACTGAACTCGATTCTCGCGACCGACTGCGGCAGCACGACCACCAAGGCCGTCCTGATCGAACGCCGCGGATCGGAGTACCGGCTCATCGTGCGCGGGGAGGCCCCGACCACGGTCGAGGCCCCCTTCGAGGACGTGACGAGGGGCGTGCTGAACGCGATCATGGAAGTGGAGGAGCTGGCCGGACGGAAGATCCTGGACGGCGAGCGCATCATCACGCCCCAGAAGGGGACGGAGGGGGTGGATCTCTACATCTCCACGTCCAGCGCCGGCGGCGGCCTCCAGATGATGGTCTCGGGGGTGGTGAAGAGCATGACCGGCGAGAGCGCGCAGCGCGCGGCGCTGGGCGCGGGCGCGATCGTGATGGACGTGATCGCGAGCAACGACGGCCGGCTACCTCACGAGAAGATCAAGCGGATCCGCCACCTTCGCCCCGACATGATCCTGCTCTCGGGAGGCGTCGACGGGGGCACCACCTCGCACGTGGCCGAGATGGCGGATCTCCTGGCCGCCGCCGATCCGAAGGCGCGGCTGGGCGTGGGCTACGAGCTTCCGGTCATCTACGCCGGGAACAAGAACGCGATCGACATCGTGAAGGAGCGGCTGGACAAGAAGGTCGCGCTCGTGATCACCGACAATCTCCGCCCGGTGCTCGAGCGCGAGAACCTGGGTCCGGCCCGCGACAAGATCCACGATCTCTTCATGGAGCACGTGATGGCGCACGCGCCCGGGTACCGGAAGCTCATGACCTGGTCGCCGGTGCCGATCATGCCGACGCCCGGCGCCGTGGGGCTCATCATCGAGACCATCGCGCGCGAGGAGAAGATCCAGGTGGTCGGCGTGGATATCGGCGGCGCCACCACCGACGTGTTCTCCGTGTTCCAGGGGGTCTTCAACCGCACGGTGAGCGCGAATCTGGGCATGAGCTACAGCGTCTCCAACGTTCTCGCCGAGGCCGGTCTCCCGAACATCCTGCGCTGGGTGCCGTTCGAGATCGAGGAGCGGGATCTCCGGAACCGGATCAAGAACAAGATGATCCGTCCGACCACGATTCCCCAGTCTCTCGAGGAGCTCATTATCGAGCAGGCGATCGCACGCGAGGCGCTGCGGCTCGCCTTCGAGCAGCACAAGTCGCTCGCGGTCGGACTGAAGGGCGTGCAGCAAGAGCGGACCATCTCCGACACGTTCGAGCAGTCGGCGAGCGGGGAGACGCTGGTCCGGCTCGACCACCTGGACCTTCTCGTCGGAAGCGGCGGCGTTCTCTCGCACGCGCCTCGCCGGGCGCAGGCCGCGCTCATGATGCTCGACGCGTTCCTGCCCGAGCTCGTCACCGAGCTGGCCGTGGACTCGATCTTCATGATGCCGCAGCTCGGCGTGCTCTCGACCGTGCATCCGCGCGCCGCAAAGGAAGTCTTCGAGAAGGACTGCCTGATCCGGCTTGGAAGCAGCGTGGCGCCGGTCGGGCCGGGAAAGGACGGCGTTACCGCGCTCCGCGTGGCGCTCGAGCTGCCGGGCGGGAAGCGCGAGGAGTTCATGCTGCCGTATGGATATCTCAAGCTCGTGCCGCTCGGTCTCGGCGAGACCGCGAGAGCGACGCTCCGACCGGAGAAGAGCTTCGACGTCGGCGAAGGGAAGGGCCGGGAGCGCTCGGTCACGCTGAAGGGAGGCGTGGTCGGGCTCATCTTCGACTGCCGGGGGCGGCAGCCTTTCCGCCTGCCCGAAGACCGGGCCGGAAAGATCGCGAAGCTGAATCTCTGGAACGAAGCGCTCGACATCTATCCGCCGCGCAACGCAGCCAAGGTGTCCACCGCCGAGCTCCGGCCGGTGGCGGCGAGGGTCTGACCCGTGGCCCACTCCTACACTCCCGGTTTGAAAGTCACTGCCTGGACGAAGCTCCTCCGCGAGCGGAAGCTTCCGCTGCCCGGGGATGTGCTGGTGACCGTCGGGCAGACGGTCACCGCCGAAACCATCGTCGCCCGGACGGAGCTGCCGGGAAACGTGCAGACCGTGAACGCGGCGAATCTCCTCGGAGTTCTCCCCGACGACGTCGAGGAATGTCTCACCAAGCCGGTCGGCTCCAAGGTCGACAAGGGGGAGACCTTTGCCGAGAACAAGTCCTTCTTCGGGCTCTTTCGATCGAAGTGTCATGCGCCCGTGAAGGGAACCATCGAGAGCGTCTCGAAGATCACCGGGCAGGTGCTCCTCCGCGAGGAGCCGATCCCGGTCGAGGTGGATGCCTACGTGGACGGAACGGTGGCGGAGGTCCATCCCCGGTCGGGCGTCACGGTGGAAACCCAGGGAGCATTCATCCAGGGGATCTTTGGCGTCGGCGGCGAAACGTGCGGCGATCTTCACCTGGTCGTGAGCGATCCCTCCCAGCCGCTCGAGGATCGCCTCATCGACGCTTCCTGCCGCGGCAAGATCGTGGTCGGCGGGGCGTACGTGACCGCCGCCACGCTGCGGAAGGCGGTCGCGCAGGGGGTCAAGGCTGTCGTCGTGGGTGGATTCGACGACCACGACCTGCGCGAGCTTCTGGGGTACGACCTGGGGGTGGCGATCACCGGCTCGGAGGAGCTGGGCATCACCCTGATCGTGACGGAAGGGTTCGGCTCGATTCCCATGGCGGCCCGGACTTTCGATCTGCTCCGCGCCTGTGAGGGGCGCCGCGTCTCGGTGAGCGGCGCGACGCAGATTCGCGCCGGAGTCCTCCGCCCCGAGATCCTCGCGCCCGATCCCAAGGGCGCGGCCGCGCGGGGCGCGGCGGCCAGCTCCGCCGAGGCGGGGCTCCAGGAGGGGGACACGGTCCGCGTGATCCGGCAGCCCTACTTCGGACGGATCGGACGCGTGACGGCTCTCCCGCACGAGCTCATGCCGCTGGAGACCGAGGCCAAGGTGAGGGTGCTCGAGGTGGATTTCGGGAGCGGGTCGCGCCTCCTCCTCCCTCGCGCCAACGTGGAAATGATCGAGACGTGAGCCGCTTGCGGCTTGACAACGGCCGGTTCCGGGCCTACCGTCCGCGTTGAATACCCGCTGGCACTACCCATGAGGAACGCTACGGCGTGAAATCCGCGGCCCGGATTCTCATACTCTATCTCTGCGTTCACTCATCCCCCGTTTTCGGATTTCCGCTGGACGCGGCCGATACCCGCAACGACGGCGGCGAGAGCGTCACGCTGCACTGGACCGCGCCTCCCAAACCTCCCGCCCAATGGATCGTCTACCGCTCGGAGCCGGGGAAGCCGTTCGCCCCCATCGACACGGTCGGCGGCGATCAGGCCGGGTACACGGATCAGGCGTCCAACGCGCACGGAATTCGAAACGGGATCCCGTATCGCTATCGCCTGGTGCCGCTCCCCGAGGACGCCACGCTCCTCTCCGACGTCTCACCTGTCGCGACCTCGCAGGCGAGCTGGTTCGACACCGGAAAGCTGAACGTGTTCGTCGTGATCGCGCTCTTTCTGGCCCTGGTGCTCTACTACATCAAGCAGGCGGAGCGGGGGAAAGCGTGGAGCTTCCGCACGATCGCCGGCCTCACGGCGATCGAGGAGGCCATCGGGCGCTCGACGGAAATGGGGAAGGGCGTTCTCTATGTCCCGGGCGTCCAGGACATCGACGACATCCAGACCATCGCGAGCATGATCATCCTGGGCAACGTCGCCCGGATGACCGCGAAGTACGAGACGCCTTTACAGGTGCCTACCCCGTCCCCCGCCGTTTACACGGTGGCGGACGAGGTGGTGAAGGGAGCGTACTCCGACGTCGGGAGGATCGACGCCTACCGCTCCGATATGGTCCGCTACATCACCACCGAGCAGTTTGCCTACGTCGCGGCGGTGAACGGGATCATGCTCCGCGAGCGGCCCGCGGCGAATCTTCTCCTCGGGGCGTTCTTTGCCGAATCGCTCCTCCTCGCCGAAACCGGCCACGAAATCGGCGCCATCCAGATCGCCGGCACTGCCAACGTGCATCAGCTCCCGTTCTTCGTGGTGGCATGCGACTATACGCTCATCGGGGAGGAGTACTATGCCGCCAGCGCGTATCTCTCGAAGGATGCGAAGCTGCTCGGCAGCCTCAAGGCGTCCGATACGGTCAAGGTCCTCCTCGTCGTCACCATCGTCCTGGGCTGCATTCTCCTGACGCTGGGGCAGCGCGGACTCGCGGAATTCTTCGCCACCCAATGAGGCCCAAAGCGTGAAACGCGAAGTTCCACTGGTGATCTCGATGGTCGCGGGGCTCTTCGTCCTCATCGGCTTCTTCGTGCCGCATCCCGCGATCCGGACCGGCTACGACAAGATCCAGCAGTGGGTGATCATCGTGGTGGCCTTCACCTACGTGCTGGGCATGGCGAACGTGCTCCGCCTCAACGTCGAGCAGATCCAGAGGCGCGCGAAGGACTGGCCCTACAAGATCGTGCTCGTGGCGGGGATCCTGGTGACCATGGCCGTCGGGTTCTCGGAGGGCACCAAGTACCTGGACGACGGCACGAACTTCTCCTGGATCTACAACAATCTCTACTCCGCGATGTCCTCGACGATGTTCTCCCTTCTGGCGTTCTTCATCGCTTCCGCCGCGTTCCGGGCGTTCCGCGTCCGCTCGGTCGAGGCGCTCCTTCTCGCGATCGCAGCATTCATCCTCATGCTCGGGCGCGTCCCGATCGGCAACGTGATCCACCCGGCCCTGCCACAAGTTGCCGACTGGCTCATGGAGGTGCCGCAGAACGCGGCCAAGCGAGGCATCCTGATGGGCGCGGCGCTCGGGGTCATGGCGACCGGGTTCCGGATCATCCTCGGCATCGAGCGGACCTACGGTTCGGAGGGAGGCGGATGAGCTTCTCGCTCTCTTCGATCCGCCGCATCGACCGGCGCTGGATCTTCCTCGTGGTGGGCCTCCTCGTCGTGGTCCCGCTCCTGACCGGCTTCCACATCGCGCCGGTGCTGCCCAGCGCCCGCGCGAAGGGGTTCTACGACGCGATCGAGAAGGTGCCGGCCGGCGCGACGATCCTTCTTGCCGGCGATTACGACCCAGGGACGATCGCCGAGAACTATCCGATGCACCTCGCGGCCGTGCGTCATCTCATGGCACGCAACATCAAGATCATCGCCGTCGAGCTGTATCCCGGAGGACCGCCGCTCGCGGACCGCGTCCTCCACATCGCCGGAGCGGAATTCCACAAGCGCGAGAGCTACGACTACGTGAACCTGGGATTCAAGTCCGGGAACGAAGCCGTGATGTCGCAGCTGGGGAGCAGCATTCCGGTAACGTACCCCGCCGATCGCCGCGGAATCCCGGTGAGCCAGATCCCGGTGATGAAGGGCGTCGAGAACTTCGGCCAGATCGCCCTTCTCGTGAGCATCAGCGCGGGCTACCCGGGGACGAAGGAGTGGGTGCAGCAGGTGGTCTCGCGGTACCACGTTCCGATGGTGGCGGGGGTCACGGCGGTGAGCGCTCCCGAATACTACCCGTACCTCCAGGCGGGGCAGCTCCAGGGGCTCCTGGGCGGGATGGCGGGCGCCGCGGAGTACGAGGTGCTGGTGGGGCATCCGGCGCTTGCGACGCGCGGCATGGACGCGCAGTCGCTCGCGCACATCTTCATCGCCTTCATGATTCTTCTCGGAAACCTGGCCGCGCTGCCGCAGCGCTCGGCGCAGGGGAAGAAGTAGCATGCACCTGAGCGCCGACATCGGGGTCTGGATCGCCGCGTTCCTGACGCTCGGGATCTTCAGCTTCCTCTACAAGGACAACCCGGCCTACAAGCTCTGCGAGCATCTGTTCGTCGGCGTCTCGGCCGGCTACTACGTGGTGCTCAATTACTACTCCGTCGTGAAGCCGAACCTGCTCGATCCTCTGTTTCTCGGCGCGAATGGCCACCACGACCTCTGGCTCCTGATTCCGCTGGCGCTGGGCGTCTTGTTGTTCTCGCGCTTTTTCCCGAAGGGGGACTGGCTCTCCCGCTGGTCGATCGCGCTGATCCTGGGGGTCTACCCGGCGCTCCGGATCACCGGGTTCGGGCAGGGAGACTTCGTGGAGCAAATCCACGGCGCCATTCTGCCGCTCTGGGTGGCGAACAATCTGGGGGCGACGATCGGGAACTGGATCATGGTCGTGGGATTGCTCTCCACGCTCATCTTTTTCTTCTTCTCCAAGGAGCACAAAGGCGCCCTCGGTGGCACCGCGCGCGTGGGCGTCTACTTCCTGATGGTGAGCTTCGGCGCTTCCTATGGCTATACGGTGATGGCGCGTATCTCGCTACTGATCGGCCGCGTCATGTTCCTTCTCCATGATTGGCTCGGGGTCTTGCACCTCTAGCGGGAGTGTCGCGGGAGTGTCGCCGGAAGCGCGTTCGCCCTATGTTTTCTACCGGCTTCCTCACCACCTGGCCTCCGGGTCCTGGCACATGGCCGCGGACCGGTTGCTCCTCGAATGGGTGTCTCGGGGTCCCTCGCGACTCGTATTCCGGACCTATTCCTGGGAGCGCCCGACCCTGAGCCTCGGAAGGAGCGAGCCCTTCCCGGAGGGGTGGGACGAGGCGGCACTCGCGCGGGCGGGGATCGAGGTCGTGCGCCGGCCCACCGGCGGGAACGCGGTCCTCCACGAGGAGGAAGTCACGTTCGCGCTCGCGGCAAGCATCCCCGGCCCCTTGGGGCTGACCCCGCGCGGATTCGCGATCGCGGCGGCGGAGTCCTTGTCGCGCGCGCTCGAGGCGTGCGGCGTCGCGGGTACGCGCGTGGGGGCGGGCTCGGCGCCGGCATCGGGAGCTGCGCTCTGCTTTGCGCGGAGCGCGCCCGGAGAGGTTCTGGCCGGGGCGGGGGCCTTCAAGGTCGCCGGCCTTGCGTCGCGCTTCGGCCGCGCGGGGGCGGTTTGCCACGCCTCGGTTCCGCTCACGGCGAAGTCCCGCTCCATCGCGCGGTTCCGGCTCGAGTCGCGCGGGGAGGCCGAAGCGCTGGAGCGGAACGCCCGGTCGCTCGGCGAGCTGCTCGGGATCGGCGCCGCGGGCGCCGGAGGCGGTGCCCCGCGCGCCGCGGAGCTCCGGCGGCTGGGGGCGGCGATTGCCGGGAGCCTCGCGGCTACGATCGCGGCGCGATTCGGCGCGCGAGAAACCGACGTGGGGTTCGGCGCGGTGGGCATCGAGGAACCCGCCAGCGTCGCCGAGTCGTTGTCTTCGTGACCCGGACGCGCTGGGTCCCCCTGGGGATCGCGCGTGTGGTCTCGATCGCCTGCGCGATAGGCGCGCAGGTTCTTTCCCGAAGAGGAGGATGAACGCAATGGCGGAGACAGGAAAGGTGAAGTGGTTCAACGAGGCGAAGGGATTCGGTTTCATCGAGCGCGCGGGCGGTCCCGACGTGTTCGTCCATTACAGCGCAATCGTTGGAGACGGTTTCAAGAGCCTGAAGGAAGGGGACGAGGTTTCCTTCGAGGTGACCCAGGGACCGAAGGGGCCGCAGGCGGCGAACGTCTCCAAGGTCTGATCGCGGTCCGCGCCGAGGGTGTCCGGACACCGCAGGCGGGCGCTTCACCGCCCGGCCCGGGGCCCGGCGCGTGCTACCCTTCGACGCATGTCCACGTCCTCGCCACCGCTCGCCGGGCTGATCGTCCTCGACGGCTGGGGTCTCAATCCCCGCGCCGAGGGGAACGCGGTCCTGGCCGCGCGCGCTCCCGTCATGGACGCGCTGACGCGCGAGTGTCCGCACGCCACGCTGGTCACGTGGGGTGAGTCGGTGGGGCTTCCTCCGGGACAGATGGGGAACTCCGAGGTTGGGCACCTGAACCTCGGCGCGGGAAGGATCGTCTACCAGGACCTGACGCGCATCGACCTTGCCGTCCAGGACGGCTCGCTTGCCAGAAACGCGGTCCTGCTCGAGGCGCTGGCGCGGACCCGCAAGCGAGATGCCGCGCTCCATCTCATCGGGCTCAACTCGCCGGGCGGCGTCCACAGCCACCTGCGCCACCTCCATGCGCTTCTTCGCATCGCCGCAGCCGCCGGCGTCGAACGTATCCTCGTGCACGCCATCACCGATGGACGCGACGTGCCGCCGCGCTCCGCCCGTGCGGACCTGGAAGCCACCGGCGCGGTCCTCCGCGAGATCGGCCGCGGGCGCTTCGCGACCGTCAGCGGGCGTTACTACGCGATGGACCGGGACAAGCGCTGGGAACGGACCGAGCTCTGTTATCGCGCGATGACGCAGGCGGAGGGATTGAAGGCGAAGAGCGCGATCCAGGCGCTGGAGGAGGCCTACGCGCGCGGCGAGAACGACGAGTTCGTCAAGCCTACCGTGGTGGCCGAATGCGGAGACCCGGGGACGATCGCGCGCGGGGATACCGTGGTCGCATTCAACTTCCGCCCGGATCGGATGCGGCAGATCACGCGCGCGCTCGCGGACGCCTCATTCGACGCATTCGGGCGGCCGGGCGGGCCGCTGGACCTCGACTACGTCTGCATGACCTCCTACGACGAGACCTTTCCGTACCCGGTGCTCTTCTCCGACGAGCCGCTCCGCGGCACGCTGGGAGAAGCGGTCAGCCTCGCGGGAATCAAGCAGGTCCGGATGGCCGAGACGGAGAAGTACGCGCACGTCACGTACTTCTTCAACGGGAGCGAAGAGGTTCCATTCCCCGGGGAGGATCGCGTGCTGGTTCCGTCGTCGAAGGTCGCGACCTACGATCTGAAGCCCGAGATGAGCGCGCGCGAGCTGACCGACGAGGCGGTGCGGAGGCTCTCGGACGGGACGTACGGGTTCTTCGTGCTGAACTACGCGAATGCCGACATGGTGGGACACACCGGTGTGATCGAGGCGACTGTGAGGGCCGTGGAGACCGTGGACGAGTGTCTGGGACGCCTGATCGAAGTGGTCCGCCGCCGCTCGGGATGCGTCCTCGTGACCGCCGACCATGGCAACGCGGACCAGATGCTCGACCACGTGACGGGTGAGCCCCACACCGCCCACACGACGAATCCGGTTCCGCTCCTCTACGTGGGTCCTGGCCGGTTCGGGATCAGGGACGGGATCCTGGCCGACGTGGCGCCGACGCTCCTTTCGCTCATGGGAGTCCGCCCGCCGAAGGAGATGACGGGGAAATCGCTCCTGACATCCCAGCCGGCTGGGGCAATTTCCCCCCGGGTTTGAGCCATCCCGCCCAGGTGTCAGGCCTCCCTGACGGCTTGCTGGCCGGCCCGGTCCAGAACGAGGCCGGCGAGCCTCCGGGGCCGGTAGAAGTAACTTAAGCAACTGCAGCTAATTATATGTAAATAATCACGTTATGACACGTCTAATTTAGACCTCTATTTACGTTCCGCTTGTCCCTCCCAGGTCGCTCTCCGGTACACCGATTGCTTTGATACCTGTGCACATACGCACTGCCCAATATGTTCCCTGCGGTGCCCGCGAGAATCGCCTGGTCCTGAGCTGATCCCCTCGACGAGACGACGCAGTTCCACTGGCACTAGGCGCGCGGCACAGGTGGGGAACAGACTCTTCGGCCGCTTGGCCGGCACGGGGCGTCCGGGACACCGGACGCCCCGTTTGTGTTTCCCCGTAGCCGCGTGGATTGAATTCCCTCCATGGCTTTGCTAGCGTATTCGGCGACCTCCTCATTGGTTGGACCGGAGCGGACCGAAAGAGACTGAATGGCCGTCAAGCGCTGGCTGGTGGGCTGCATCGTTCTCGTGGTAGGCACCCTCGCGACCGTCTGCCTCGCCTTCCTCGTCGTGAATCTCTCCCTGGGGCATGACGGAATGGGGCTCGGCTCGCTGAGCAAGCGGGTCGGCCTTGTCGAGATCGTCGGCGACATCGAATCCTCGGAAGCGGTCGTCGATCAGCTCGAGCACATGTGTCTCGATTCCAGCGTTCGAGCCGTGGTCCTGCGCCTGGACAGCCCCGGCGGGGGCGTGGCCGCCTCCCAGGAAATCTACGACGCCGTGCTGCGGCTTCGCGATGAGAAGAAGCCGGTGATCGCCTCCATGGGCGGCGTCGCGGCCTCCGGCGCCTACTACATCGCGTGCGCCGCCGACTCGATCGTTAGCAATCCGGGAACCCTGACCGGAAGCATCGGCGTGATCATGAGTTTCCCGAACACGGAGGAGTTGTTCCGGAAGGTGGGCGTGCGCTTCGAGGTGGTGAAGACCGGCAAGTTCAAGGACATTGGGTCGCTCTCCCGCCCGATGACCCCCGAGGAGAAGGACCTGCTCAACGGGGTTCTCTCGAGCGTTTACGAGCAGTTCGTGTCCGCCATCGCGGATGGACGCGGCATGCAACGGAGCGACATTCTTCCGTACGCGGACGGACGGATCTTCTCCGGGAAGCAGGCGCTCGATCTGGGCTTCGTGGACCGCCTGGGGAACCTGGATGACGCGGTCCAGCTTGCCGGGGACCTGGCCGGCATCAAGGGCCGCCCTGTCGTTGTGCGAAAGGAGCGCCGCCGCGTGTCGGTGCTCGATCTGTTCCAGGACAAGATGCGTCTGGTGCCGGGCCTCACCCAATCCGGACCGCTCCTAGAGTACCGGTTGCGTTAATTGACGGGGTGCGCAGGCCGGTGCTAGAGTGCCGCCCTCGACGACCCGGTGGTAGGAAGCCGCCAAGGAGGAGCCCGTGACGAAGGCAGATCTGGTAGACGAGATCTCGGGCAAGACGAAGATCTCCAAGAGTGAAACGGCCACCATTGTGGATCAGTTGCTGAACGCGATCTCGCGGGCGCTGAGCGAGGGGAAGCACATCGAGATCCGTGGATTCGGCACGTTCAAGGTTCGGGAGCGAAAAGCGCGCAAGGCGCGCAACCCGCGCAGCGGGGCGGAGGTCATGGTGCCCGCCAAGCTGGTGCCGGTCTTCAAGGCGTCCAACGAACTCAAAGGGGCGGTGCGCGGCTGATTCTGAGCCCGCACCCGAAGGAGAGCAATGGGAAGCGGAAAAAAGCGCAAGCGTAAGAAGATTGCGACCCACAAGCGGAAGAAACGCCTTCGCCGCGATCGCCACAAGAAGAAGAACCGCTAGCCCCAGACCCACAGCATCGCAACCCATGCTCCGTCCGTGACGACCCGCCCTCGCGTCGGCCGCCTCGAGCGAACCCGTTTCGGTTACGGGTTCGTGAGGGTCGGCGACGGGGAGGACGATCTCTTCATCCCCCCCTTCGCCATGGGGACCGCGCTCCATGGCGACCTCGTTCGGGCGAGCTACGTCGAGTCGAGACGGGAAGGGGACGCGTACGAGATCGTGGAGGTGCTCGAGCGCACCTCCTCCGGAATCGTCGGACGGCTCGAGCCCCGGGGCCGCCAGACGCTGCTCCTGCCGGAACGCCCCGAATACCCGCGCGAGATCCTCCTGACGCTCGAGGGGAAGAACTCCGTTCCGCGGGGCAGCCGCGCGGCCGTGCGCCTTCACCCCACGCCCCCCGATCCGCTCCAGGGCCGGGTGATCGCGATCATCTCGGGCGACGACGCCTGCGAGGACAGCTTCATCGTCGCGCTGGAGGAGGGGCTCCATACCGAGTTCGGGCCCGATGCTCTTGCCGAGGCGGCCGCGTTTGCGGAATCCTCGGTGGCGAACGCCGCCGCGGGGCGGACCGACTTCCGCGGCGACCTCACGGTCACCATCGATCCGGAGGATGCCAAGGATCACGACGACGCGCTCTCGGTCCACCGTTCCGCCGACGGCTTGCACGAGATCGGGATCCACATCGCAGACGTGAGCCACTACGTGCCTCCCGGAGGCGCGCTGGACCACGAAGCCCAGGCGCGCGGCAACAGCGCCTATCTGGCGGACGCGACCTACCCTATGCTGCCCGAGACGCTCAGTGGAGGGCTGTGCAGCCTCGTCGAGGGTAAGGACCGGCTCACGCTGAGCGTGCTGGTGGAGCTGGACGAGGAGGGGGGTGTCGGAAAGAGCCGGATCGTGAGCGGCATCGTGCGGAGCGCAGCCTCGCTCTCCTACCCGGAGGCCGCGCGCCTCGCGCGCGAGGGCGGCACGGGCGTGCCGGCCGCGCTCGCGCTGCTGGACCGCGTCGCCCGGGGGCTCAGGCGCCGGCGGCTCGAGGAGGGAGGGTTCGACCTCGATCTCCCCGAGATGCGCGCCCGCCTGGACGAACGCGGGGAGCCGGTGGCGTTCGAAGCGTCGAAGCGGCTTCCCACGCACGAGCTGGTCGAGGAGTTCATGCTGCTCGCCAACCGGATCGTGGGCGGCCGCGCGCTCGCGCGCGAGCTCCCGTTTTTCTATAGGGTTCACGAGCGCCCCCGGTATGATAAGCTGCGGGCGTTCTTCGAGGCGGCGCGATACCTGGGCCGCCCGGGGGGACTGCCCTTCGTGACGGAGGCGAAACAGCTCCGCCGGTGGGCGACGTCGGGAAAGACGACGCGCGACCGAATCGTGAATCTCTATCTGCTGCGGGCGATGGAGAAGGCCCGTTACGATCTCGTGGACGTCGGCCACTTCGGGCTGGGAATGCGCGGGTACGCGCACTTCACGTCTCCGATCCGCCGTTATGCCGACCTCGCCAACCATCGAATCGTGAAACGCTTCCTCCTCGACGGGTCGAAACCGGCGGGGGATCCATGGGCGTTCGCGGGCGCATGGATGAGCGCGGCCACCGCGTCGCATATCTCCGCTACGGAGATGACCGCGGACGACGCCGAGCGGGCGGTCGCGAAGATGAAGGCGGTCCGCTACGCGCTTCAGCGGCTCGGTGAGGAAGCGCGCGGCACGATCGTGGGGCTGTCGCCGGGCGGGCTGTTCATCTTTCTCGAGGGCTGGTCGATCGAGGGGTTCCTGCCCAAGCGGGCCCTCGGCGATCCGTCGCTCGCGCTGGCGGAGCACGGATTCTCGTTCCGCTCGAAGCGGACGAAACACCGTTTCGGCCTGGGCGATTCCGTGGATGTCGTGGTTGCCCGCGCGGATCTGGAGCGGAGGGAAATCGAGCTGAGTCTCAGAACGCGCCCGGCGCGGCGGTCCAGGGGAACGGGCCGCCCGAAGAAGAAGGCGCGCGGGAGTCGGGGTAAGCGTCGCTGAACGGAGCGGTCCGGGGACCGCCAGGGAGGGTACGGGGTATGTCCAAGACATCGAAGGAGCGACGCAAGGCGCCACGCGTCGTCGCCAAGCTCGCGATGCAGATCGCGGGAGTGGGCGAGGACGCCGCGGTGCTCACCACCGAGAGCATCAATCTTTCCGTGGGAGGTCTCCAGTTTCAGAGCAAGATGGAGCTTCCGCCGCTGACCCGCGTGGCGCTCACGCTGCTCCTGCCTCCCTTCGGGAGAAGGCTCCGGCGCGGACGCGTCGTCCAGTGCAAGGGTGTGATCGTGCGGGCGACGGAGATCGAGATGCCGCGCCAGAAGCGGAAGTTCGAGTTGGCCTGCTGCTTCACGGACATGGCCGAGGAGGACCTGGCGCTGGTGGAGCAGTACGTGGTGTGGCGGTCCCTGCGGCGCGTGACGAGCGCGCGTTCCGAGGGAGCGGCCCCGGCCAAGCGGCGGTCGGCCTCACATTGAGAAGGCGGGACCGGGGGCTGGGCGGAGGAACCCCGGGCGAAGGATGGGGGTACAACCTCCCGTCCGGACCCCGGTCATCGTTTCCCTTGGCGGCGACGTCTGAATGCGGCTGACCCCTGCTTCGAAAGCCTGTCTCATCCTCGCCCTGGCCATGACGCTCGCGCCGTGCCTGCCCGGCCCGGTGTGGGCCACCCGCTATGCGGGCGAATTCCTCCGCATCGGGGTGGGCGCGCGCGCGCTGGGGATGGGAAGCGCCTTCGTGGGGCTGGCTGACGACGGAACCGCTTCGTACTGGAATCCTGCGGGGCTCACCACGCTCCCCGACCGCCAGGTCACCGCGATGCACGCCGAGCAGTTCGGCTCCATCGTGCAGTACGACTTCCTCTCCTACGTGATGCCCGTCGGATCTCCCGGGAAGCCGCGGCAGGCGCTCTCGCTCTCCTTCGTCCGGCTCGGCGTCAGCGACATTCCCGACACGCGCGGCCTCCAGATCATCGACCAGAACGGGAACGGGAAGTTCGACTATCCCGAGGACCTGCTCGTCGTGGACGAGAGCCGGTTCGTGTTCGATAGCGATAACGACGTGGCCTTCCTTTTCAGCTATGCTCGCGATCTCCGCCCCGGCCTCTCGCTCGGCGGCAACTTCAAGTACATCCGGCAGTGGCTCGGCGACAGCCTCCGCTCGAACGGCTTCGGAATCGACCTCGGGGTGCTCTATGTCGGGCGAAGCGGCTTATCCCTGGGGGCGACGCTCCGTGACGCGACGACGACCCGGATACTCTGGAACACCGGGACGGGAGAGTTCATCGCACCGTCTCTGCGGCTGGGCGCCGCCAAGACACGCGCCTTCCGCGACCGGAGACACGTCCTCACGGCGGCGCTGGACGTGCAGGTGGGTTTCTCCGACGAGCGGCTCTCGAGTCAGGCCCACCTCGGCGGCGTCACGTTCGAATTCCATCCCGGGCTGGAATACTGGTTCGACCGTCGCCTCGCCCTGCGCGCCGGATTCGAGGCGCAGAACTTCACGGCAGGCGCGGGTATCCGGTATCGGAAGTTCGGCCTCGATTACGCCTACCTGGATCACCGCGATCTGGACGCGAGCCATCGCGTCTCGGGCTCCTACCGCTTCTAGCGCGGCATCCCGGTCGGTGGCATGACCGCGATCCCTCCGGTGCTGACCCTGGTTCTCGCGGGAGGACGGAGCGACGCGCTGCATGCGCTCGGGCGCGTCCGCACCGCGTCGGCCCTTCCGTACGGCGGCAAGTACCGCGTCATCGACTTCACGCTCTCCAACTGCGTGCACTCGGGGCTTACCCGGATCGGGATCCTGACCCAGTACGCGCCGCTCTCCCTGCACGGGCACATCGGCATCGGACGCGCCTGGGATCTGGACCGCCGCGACGGCGGCATCCAGCTCCTCCAGCCTTACGTGCGCCAGCGGGCGACGAACTGGTATCGCGGCACGGCCGACGCGCTCTTGCAGAACCGGAACATCATCGAGGACGCCCAGGCGCGGCACATCCTCGTCCTCTCCGGCGACCTCGTCTACAAGATGGACTACGCCGAGCTGATTCGCTTCCACGAGGAGCGCGACGCCGCGCTCACGCTCGTGACGACGCAGGCGCCCAGCGAGGAGCCCGAACGGTACGGCTACGTGGAGGCGGACGGGAACGGGCGGGTCACGGCGCTCCAGGAGAAGCCGAAAGGTCCGGGCGGACGAGCGGTCTCGGCCTCCATCTACGCGTTCCGGGCGCGCGACCTGATGCAGCGCCTGCTGGCCCCCGACGTCGGTCCCGATCTGGTGCGCGACGTGATCCAGCCGATGATCGCGGAGGGCGCCACGGTCGTCGCCTATCCGCATCGCGGATACTGGCGCGACATTGGAACGGTGGATTCCTACTACGCCTCGAACATGGATCTCGTGCGCCCGCTGCCCCCGCTCAATCTCTACGATCCCGACTGGCTCATCTACACGCCCAGCGAGGACCGCGCGCCCGCAGTCGTGGGGGCCGAGGCGTCCCTGAGCCAGAGCCTCGTCTCGCACGGCGCCAGGGTGGAGGGGGAAGTGCGGCGCTCGGTGCTCTTCCCGGGCGCGCACGTCGGAGCCGGCGCGCGGGTCGAGGATTCGATCGTGATGCACGATGCCCGGATCGCGCCCGGCGCGCGGCTCACGCGCGCGATCGTGGACAAGCGCGTCGTGATCGGCCCCGGCGCCGTCGTGGGCGACCCGGCCGGCGCGGACGACCGAGATGGCGGGCTCAGGTCCCGCATGCCGGGGCTCTGCGTCGTCGGCAAGGGGTCCGTGGTGCCCGCAGGCACGCGGATCGGGCCCAGCACCCTGATCGAGATCGGCGTCTCCGAGCGCGATTTTCCGGCGCGCGAGATTCCGGCGGGATCGGTGATCCGTCCGGGCGGCCCCGGACGCGCGGCGGCGCGCGCCGTGCCGGAGAGCGCCCGATGAGCTTCGTGTCCTACGCGATGATCCTCGCCGGCGGGCTCGGGAGCCGCCTCTGCATTCTCTCGGAGAAGCGGGCCAAGCCCGCCGTTCCGTTCGGGGGAAAGTACCGGATCATCGATTTCGCGCTCTCGAACTGTGTGAACTCGGGAATCTTCGACGTCGGCATTCTAACGCAGTACCGCCCCCTCAGCCTCCGCGACCACATCGGCATCGGACGCGCGTGGGATCTGGACCGGAAGCGCGGCGGCGTGGAGCTCCTGCAGCCGTACCAGGGATGGGCCGAGACCGACTGGTACCGCGGCACGGCGGACGCCATCCATCAGAACTGGACTCGCGTCGAGGATCGCGAGGCGGAGCACATCCTGGTGCTCTCCGGAGATCACGTGTATCGCATGGACTACCGCCCCATGATCGAGGCGCACCTCGCTCGAGGGGCGGACGCGACGATCGCGATCACGAAGGTGCCGCGGGAGGAGGCGCGCGGTTTCGGCGTCGTGGATCTGGACGGGGAGGGCAACGTCCGCGGCTTTCTCGAGAAGCCCGCAGCACCCCCTTCCGGAAACATCTCGATGGGGGTCTACGTGTTCCGGACCTCGGCGCTTCATGCCATGCTCCGCGAGGACGCCGAGCGCGATACGGCGCACGACTTCGGCAGGAACATCCTTCCCGCGCTGGTGCGGAGCGGCCGGGTCCTGGGTTTCCGGCACGAGGGCTACTGGCAGGACATCGGCACCCTGGATTCCTACTACCGGACGAATCTGGATCTCTTGCGCCCGGAGCCGCCGTTTCCGCTCGAGGACCCGCGCTGGCCGGTCTTCACCCCCAGCACCGAGTTTCCACCCGCGAGGATCGGCGCGCGCGCCGAGGTTCGGTCTTCGATCGTCACGCACGGCTCGATCGTGAACGGCCTGGTGGAGCGCTCGATCCTCTTTCCGGGGGCGGTCGTCGAGGAGGGGGCCACCGTGCGCGATTCGATCGTGATGGGAGAGGCGTGGGTGGGACCGCAGGCGGCGCTCGACCGTGTGATCCTGGACAAGCGCGTGCACGTGGGGCCTCGGGCCCGCGTGGGCTCCGGAGAGGACTGGACGCCGAACCGCTCGTGCCCCGAGCACCTGAGCTCGGGGATCACCATCGTGGGGAAGGAGACGCGCGTTCCGGAGGGGATGACCATCGGCCGGAACTGCCGGGTTTCGGCGAACCTCATCGAAGAGGATTTCACGGAGGATACGATCCCGAGCGGCGGCGTGATGGAGCGCGAGCTGAACGTTGCGCACTAGCAGGCGAGCGCGGCGTCCGCCCGCGGAGATGCTACCGGCCTACTGGATCCGCAGCCTCTGGCCGGCGCGGAGCTGCCCGGAATCGCTGAGCCGGTTCAAGCGTGCGATCGTGGCCGGGGTCTTGCCATACCGCTTTCCGATCTGGGAGAGCGTCTCGCCGCGGCGGACCAGATGCGTGCTGTGGCCGCGGTGGCCGTGGTGCCGGCGCGACGTCAAGCGTAGCTCCTGGCGCTGCGCCTTCGCCGCGTTCCGAAGCTCGGTTCGGGTCAGCGGCTTCGGCTTGTAGCTCGTGAGCAGGAGCTCCTGGACTTCATCCCCTTTGCCCTTCGGAACACGGATGGCGGTGCCGTTCACGCCGGCGGGCGCGCGATGGCGCACGAACATGGGATTGAGCTGCTTCAGATCATCGAACGGGATCGCGGTGATCCTGGCCACCAGCTGCAGATCCACAGGTCCTCGCAGCACCACCTCGTCGAAGCGGAAGGGCGAATCGGTGGGCAGCTCGAAGCCGTATCGCTCCGGGTCGTTGGCGATCTCCATGGCCGCGAGGAACTGGGGCACGTATTCCTGGGTCTCCCTCGGGAGGTGGAGCGACCAGTAGTTGTCGGTGCCCTGGCGGCGGATCGCCCGCTGCACGGTCCCTTCGCCGCTGTTGTATGCGGCTAGCGCGAGCGGCCAGCTTCCGTCGAACATCTCGTAGAGGCGGCGCAGGTAGCGGGCCGCAGCGCGCGTGGCCAGCTCGGGATCGCGTCTCTGGTCCACGTACGGCGTCATCTTGAGGCCGAAGAGCTTCGCGGTCCCGCGAATGAACTGCCACGGACCCACCGCGCGCGCCATCGACCGCGCGTGCATGTTGAACCCGCTCTCCACGAACACCAGATTCGCCAGCTCCTCCGGGACGCCTTCCGCGCGAAGGTTCCGCGAGAGGAGCTCCATGTAGACCCCGGAGCGCGCGATGTACTTCTGGAATTGCTCGCGTCCGCGGCCGGTGAAGTAATCGATCCACTTGTCCACGCGGTCATTCCGTTCGGCGGTCACCGGGCGGAGCTTGGACTGCGACGAGCCATCCCCGTCCGCACCCTCGTCGTTCTTGAGGGCCGTGTCCGAGGCCGGCATCCTGTCGCAGCGGTCGCGGAGATCGTCCAGCTTCTGGTGCGCTTCTCGAACGCCCGGGTCATTCTTGGGAACCGTGTCGAGGCCGAGGAGCGCCGCTTGAATCGCGGATTGCGCCTCGGGCTTCCTGCCCGCCTGAACCATCTCCTCGGCCTTCGCGACGTTCGCGAGCGTCCGCTCGAGCGTGTCGGAAATCGGGGCGGACTCGGACTCGGAAAGGTCCCGGTCCGAATCGTGGTCCGCGGGCTGGATCGTCCATGTAGGCATATCGGGCCCGAGCGCGCTGGCGATCGCGGGCGCGTGAAGGGACAGGATGAGGGCGGGGGCGAGCGCAATCGCCCAAGGAGAGGTAATGAAACGCCTTCGGATCGTCAACGGGGCCTCCGTAGGTTGAAGAGCCTTCCTGTTCGCGGACTCGAGGCCTCGTCGTGGAGGTCCGCAAACTATGACCGATCGCGTAAATGCGCAAGATTGTTTGGGGCAGTTCGCGCACACTACGACCCGGCACTGCAAAATGCAAGTTCCAAGTGCCTGATTCCGTGGGTTCCAAGCCCCTGTGCAGGGACTTTGCCTTCCAGGGAACCCGCGCCTGTATGTAACTGCAATTGACATGCCACCAACAGGAAGAACGTCCGGTTGACATGATTGGACGGGCCGCCCTATTGTGACGATTCGATGAAAACTGCGGACTCGACGAAGGTCCTCATTCAAGGCCTCGTGAGGAGCCCCGATCGGGAGGGAGCGCTTGCGCACCTCGATCCCGAGCGGGGCTTTGCGTTCGTGGGCCGCGGGTCGATGAGTTTTTCCGATGTGATCGACCCGACAATCTGGGTCCGCGAGAAACTCTCGCTTGCGCTCGGCGGCGATGCGGATCCCCACGAGCCGCAGCTGCGGCGGGCGATCGCGACGCTCCGGTCGGTGCATGCCGAGCTGATGGCGCGCCCGGATCGCGAGCGGATGTGGATCTCGGTCCTCGTGGTCCTCTTCAAGGATGGCGAGGGAATGGCGCTGACCGCCGGAGATTGCCCCTGCTACCGGTTTCGCTCCGGCGTGCTCTCGCGGCTCGGGCGGCCCCAGGCGGAGAACCCGGCCGCCGCTCCCGACGGATCGCTCGGATCGGAAGCGCAGGTCCGGCTCGAGATGGTCCCGCTGAACGCGCAAACGGGCGACTGCTACATACTCGCGACGCATCCGCTCCGCGACGGAGAGTTGAGTCTGCTCGCGCGGGACCTCGCCTCGACCCGCGACGCGATGTCGCTCCTGCGCACCGCGTGCTCGGGCGCTGACGAGAGCGGCCGGGTCGCAATCGTTGCCCTCGCGGGAGAGCACGAGCGTACGGCGCATGCCGAGACTCCCGAGCCGGGAGAGCTGGGCCCGCTCGAGCTGGAACCCATCGAGCCCGCCCCGATCGACCTCCCTGTGGCGGAGCCGGCTCCGGCCGTGGACCAGGGCGCGATGGATCCCGCCGTGCGGGAGGAGGCATCGGCAGGGTACGAGGCGCCGGCGAATGAGGGGGAGCGCGCCGGGGCCGCAGCGCCCGCGGATTCCTTCGCAAGCGTCACGGGTGAAGCGGCCCGTCCCGCTCGCGACCACACGTATTCGTCGTCGGGCACCTTCGTGGAGCGCCGGCCCTGGTACGAATGGATCGCGCTCTGGGGAGGCGGAGCGCTCGCGATCGTTGCGGTCGCGCTTCTCATCCGGGCGATCATGCCGGGGATCACCGGCACGTCCCGCCCGAAGCCGCACGAGGCGGCCTCGCTCCTCGGCACCGGAGCCTATCTGGATCTCTTCTCCGATCCGCCCGGAGCGGCGGTGAAGATCGACGGCGTGCGAATCCCGACACGGACCCCCTCGACCGATGTCTCGGTTGCGCCCGGGACGCACCGCGTCGAGATGGACTGGGGCGTCTACGGCGCGCGGCGCGACACAGTGGACGTCTCCGCCGGGGGCCGGGTGACGCTCCGGCCGCGCCTCCTGGGATCCGTCGGTTTTCGCTCGTCGGAGCCCTCGCGCGTGCTCGACGTCTTCGTGGACGGCGCGTACGTCGGCTCCACCCCGGTGGCTCTCGACAGCATGGTCGTGGGGCGGCATCTGGTTCGCTTCGGAGGGCCGGGCTTGAATTCCAGCGCGCAAGAGGTCGAGGTGCTGCAGGGCACGCAGGTCGAGCTCATCGTCAATGCCGGAGCGCTCCCCGAACCCGGCAAGGTCACGATCCGGAGCGCGCTTCTCAGCGATACCGGGTTCGAGTCCGGGCGCGGCGATCCGGTGTGGGTGGACGGAGAAATGCGCGGCGTCACGCCGCTCACCGTGGAGCTCAAGCCCGGCGCTCACAGCTTCCGCGTGCTGCGCCGCGGATTTCCGCCGCAGATCTCGGTGCTGGATGTGAAGCCCGGGGGAGAGCAGTTCCTCTCGGCCGAATTCGGCTCGCGATCGGAGGATCCGCTGCGGTTCACTCCGCCCTCCTCCATCTCGATCTCCGATCCGCTTCCGGTCACGGTCGCGCTGCCGGAGGGGGAATGGGACCAGTCGATGGCGCTCTGGGTCTATGCCTCGCCACCGGCAGGCTCGTTTCAGGCGCGGCGGATGACGCAGCTCGACGCCTCCTCCAAGACGTTCTCGGCCCTGCTTCCGGCCGAGGTGCTGCGGAACAGCGCGCGCCAGGTTAGGGTCTACTTCAAGGGCGTGGGCGCCGCGGGCCGCGAGCTCTACTCGGAGATCTACACGATCCCAGTCAAGAACTGACGCCGCGCCGCTCCCCGCGCCGCGTGCACGCTCCACGCTCCCCGTGACGGTGCATCCGTGCGCCTCGCCTTTCCGACGATCCGGGTCCCCGCGCCGGTCGCTCTCTGGCTCCTGCTCGTCCTGGGGCACGCCCTCGCGCGGCTCCTTCCCGTGCCCGCGGCGCACGGGGAGACGCTCCGCGCGGCGGCATGTCTTGCCGCGGCGCTCTCACTCGCCGCCGCGGCCGGCGCCGGCCGCATTCACGTCCGGGTCCAATCCTCGCTCAGGCTCCGCCGCGCGGAGATCCTCCTGGGCGCGTTCGCGCTCGTCGCCGCGGGAGGCGCGCTGGGCGCGGAGACGGACCGGATCGAAGCGCCTCTTCCCGTGCATCCGCGCCCGGTCACCGTTGTACTCGAGGGGAGGGTGCTCGACGCCGTGACTGCCGATGCCGCGAGTCCGGCGATCACGTTCGCGGCGACTTCCGTCCGCGTGGGAGAGGCCTCGTCGCGATGCGCCACGACCCTCCTCGTGCGGTTCGGCGACGACGGCCCGCCGCCGGCCTGGGCCACGCCGGGGCTCACGATCCGGTTCGCGGGCCGCTACCGTCCGCCCGAGGACGCCCGGAATCCGGGAAGCGCTGCGCCCGGGCGGTGGCTCACGCGCCTGGGCATCGCCGGGATCGTGGACGCGGATCCGACGTCGGTCGTCGTCCTGCCCGACGCGCAGGACGGCAGGGTGCCCTGGGGGGCGCTCCTGCGCCTTCGTCTCTCGCGACTCTTCGCGCGCGATCTGAGCGCGCCGGTAGCGGCGCTGGCGCGGGGCATGGCGCTCGGCGACCGCTCCGGCATCGCGCCTTCGGTCCGTGACGCGTTCCGCGACGGCGGGACGATCCACATCCTCTCGATCTCCGGCCTCCACGTGTGCGTCCTCGCGGGAATCGTCGCGGCGATCGCGGTGGCGTTCCGGCTTCCCGCCGGGCCCGCGCTCTGGATCGAGCTCCTCTCGCTCTGGGGGTATGTCTTCCTGGTTGGCGCCCCCGCGTCGGCCGTGCGCTCCGCGATCCTCTGGACCGCGATGCGCGCCGGCCGGATGCGCGGCTCGTCGGTGCGTCCGTTCGCGGCCTGGGGTGTCGCTGGACTCCTCCTCCATCTCTCCACCCCTGACGTGCTCGGCGATCCGGGATTTCAGCTCTCGTTCGCGGCGGTGCTCGGGCTCCTGGCCTCGGGAGGCCTGAGGTTCTCGCTCCCTGCCGGCAGAAGCGGCGCGCGCGGCTCCGGGGGACGGCTGCGAAGGGTGGGTCAGGAGGTTCTCTCGCTCACGCAGCAGAGCGCTTTTGCGGAGGCGGGCACGCTCGGGCTCCAGGTGTTCCAGTTCGGCGCCGTGCCGGTCGCCGGGCTTCTCCTGAACCTCGCGGTCATCCCGCTCTGCGGCGCCTTCATGGCGGCGCTCCTTCTCCACCTGGGGTGCGCGATGCTGGCCCCTCCGCTCGAGCAGGCCGCGGCGGGCGCCGTGGAGGTCTCGGGGCTTCTCATGCTGCGGCTCACCGCCTGGGTCGCCTCGGCGATCCCGCCCCTTCCCGCGCGATCGCTTCCACCGCCCGTCGCGATCGCCGGCTCTCTCGCGCTGCTCCTCACCGCGGCGGCCGCCTGGGAGCATGCGCGCGTGGGCCGCGGGGCGCAGGATCGGAGGAGCGCGCGCGCGTGCGCTCTGGCCGCCCTCATCGCCGCGTGGATCGCGCCGTTCGTTTCTGCGCCTCGCCCTGCGGACCGGTCCGCGTGGATCCTGATGCTGGATGTGGGGCAAGGGGACGCGACCGTGGCCCACACGCCCGCGGGAACGATCCTTCTCGATGCCGGGCCCTCGACCGAGGCGCGCGACGAAGGGCGCTCGGCGGTCGAGCCCGCGCTCCGCGCGGAGGGGATCACGAGGGTCGGCGCGGCGATCCTCTCGCACGCGCATCGCGATCACTACGGCGGGCTGGGCTGGCTCGCGCGGCGCGGATACCTGGGCGGCCTTCTCGAGAACGGGAGCGACCCGCGCGGCGCCTGGCGCGCCGCGATCGCGGCCGGGCTCGCGCGCTCCGGCGCTCCCGACATCGCCGTTCGCTCCGACACCACGGTGGTGATCGGCGCCGGCCAGCGGGTGGCGCTCCTCCGGGCCCGGGAGCCGGGCGCGGCGACCTCGCGCGCCGGGAACGCGGGAGAGAACAATCGCTCGCTGGTGGCGTTCGTCGATCTCGGGGGAGCCGTGACCTGCTTCGCCGGGGACGTGGAGCACGACGCCGAGATGGAGATGCTGGCGCGGGCGCATCCCGGCGGAGTATTCGTCATGAAGGTTCCGCACCACGGGAGCCGTACCTCGAGCGACTCCGCCTGGATCGCAGCGATGAAACCGCGGATCGCGCTCATCTCGTGCGGCGAAGGGAACCGGTTCGGACATCCGGACCGAGCGACGGTGGGGCGTTATCTCCGCTCCGGCGCGCGCGTCTTCCGCACCGATCAGGAGGGAGCGATCCGGGTCACCTTCACGCGCGATGGGGCGTTCGTTTCTACCCGGGCGCATCCCGCGCCCGAGCTGGTGCCGTGGCGGCGCGATGATGCGCTAACTCCTTCGGGACAATCCCCTTGAGAAGACGCCCTCGGCGGTGGTATATCTAAGGCGGTGAAGCGTTTTCGGTTGCTCGTCCTGGCATCCGGTCGGGGGACCCACGCGGTCAACGTGATCGAGGCCACGCGGGACGGCAGGATCTCGGGTGAAGTGGCGCGCGTGGTGAGCGATCGCGCGGACGCCGCGGCGCTCACCGAGGCTCGCGCCCTGGGCGTTCCGGTTCTGGCGCTGCCTTCGACCGGGACGGGGGCGCGCCTGGGTCTGGAGGCGGAGGAGGCGCTCCTTCGCGCTGCCCGCGAGGACGGCGCCGATCTTCTGGCCCTGTGCGGATTCATGCGTCTTCTGAGCGCCGATTTTCTCGGCCGCGTCGCAGTGCCGGTCGTCAACGTGCATCCGTCCCTGCTCCCTGCGTTCCGTGGACTCAACGCGCAGCGGCAGGCTCTTGAATCCGGGGTCGGCGTCACCGGGGCCACCGTTCATTTCGTCGATGCGGGCATGGACACCGGGCCGATCCTGCTTCAGGCGCCGCTCGAGGTCCTGCCGGGCGACACGGAACAAAGTCTTTCGGAGCGTCTGCTGCCCCTCGAGCATCGTCTGTACGTAGAAGCCATTCGATTGATCCAGCGCGGAGCCGTCCATCGGGAAGGCGGAAAGGTCCACATCGATCCCGAGCATCCGCGAAGCCACCGGCGCGGACAACATCCGAGCGGAGGAAATGAAATGAAAGCAGTCGAGCGCGCGATGCGCCAGGTCGAGATTCCGGGCAGGAAGCCCGACTACAAGGGGAAGGTGCGGGACATCTACGAGCTGGGAGACTCCCTGCTGATCGTCGCGACCGATCGCGTCTCCGCCTACGACGTGGTCCTGGCGGAGGGAATCCCGGGAAAGGGAAAGGTTCTCACCCAGATCTCGCGTTTCTGGTTCACGACGCTGCGCGACCTGGTTCCCAATCACTGCATCTCGACCGACGTGGCCGCCTTTCCGGCGCCCTTCTCGCAGCACACAGCGCTGCTCGAGGGCCGCTCGATGCTGGTCCACCGCGCCAAACGCTACGACGTCGAGTGCGTGGTGCGCGGATATCTCGCGGGGTCCGGCTGGAAGGAATACCAGGCGTCCGGAGAGGTCTGCGGCGTCAAGCTTCCGCCCGGTCTCAAGCTTTCCTCGAAACTTCCCGAGCCGATCTTCACGCCGGCGACCAAGGAGTCGGAGGGGCATGACGAGAACATCTCGTTCACGCGCATGACCACGATCGTCGGACGCCCCGTCGCCGAGAAGCTCCGCGAGGTCTCCCTCGCCATCTACAATGCGGCGGCCGCTCACGCGCGCTCGCGTGGATTCATCCTGGCGGACACCAAATTCGAGTTCGGGGAGCGGGACGGCGGCATCCTCTGGATCGACGAGGCGCTCTCTCCCGATTCCTCGCGCTACTGGCCGGCGGCGGATTACCGGGAGGGTGTCGCGCAGGACAGCTTCGACAAGCAGGTGATCCGCGACTACCTGGACTCGATCCGGTGGGACCGCAATCCGCCGCCGCCGCCCCTCCCCGAGGACGTGATCGAGAAGACGGGCCGCCGCTACGAGGAAGCGCTGTCCGGGATCACGGGGAGTCCGCGGACGAAGTGAGCGAGATCCGGATCACCCGCGCGCTTCTGTCGGTATCCGACAAGACCGGCCTGGTCGAGCTCGCGAACGGGCTCGCGCGGCACGGCGTCAAGATCGTCTCCACCGGCGGCACCGCGGCGGCGCTGCGGGACGCGGGCATCTCGGTCCGCGACGTCAACGAGATCACGGGCTTCCCGGAGCTCTTCGGAGGCCGCGTCAAGACGCTCCACCCCGCCGTGCACGGCGGCATCCTCTACCGCAGGGGGAACCCTGTGGACGAGGAGGAGCGCCATCACCACGGAATCGTCTCGATCGAGCTGGTGATCGTGAACCTCTACCCCTTCGAGAAAACCGTGGAGCGTTCCGGAATTTCGGAGGCGG
>JAYUAE010000005.1:0-2657 GCA_043741515.1 Candidatus Eiseniibacteriota bacterium
GAGCGGAACATCATGAGAGCGGAATATATCCGGAGGCTTCTCGGTGAGGGAGGCTCGGTCCCGGTTACGAGCAATTAAAGGGGGAGGCTTGGATCATGCATGACAAGTTCACGGAACGCGTGCGGAAGGTGATGTACCTCGCGCGGGAAGAGGCCGCGCGGCTCCAGCACGACTACATCGGAACCGAGCACCTGCTCCTCGGCGTGATCCGCGAAGGGGAGGGAATCGCGGCGACGGTCCTGAACAATCTCGGACTGGATCTCGACGCCATCCGCCAGGCGGTCGAGAGCATGGTTTCCTCGACCGGCGGAACGCTCACCATCGGCGAGATCCCATTCACGCCGCGCGCGAAGAGAGTGCTGGAATTGAGCGTCGACGAGGCGCGCCAGCTGGGCCACAACTACGTTGGCACCGAGCATCTCCTGCTGGGACTGATTCGCGAGGGCGAGGGAGTCGCCGCGCGCGTGCTGCTCGAGCTGGGCGTGGACCGCAAGAAGGTCCGCGAGGAGACGCTCAAGCTGCTCGGCGGGACGCCCTCCGTGTCCCAGCCGGAGCGCGAGGGCAAGGTGGAGACCCCCGCGCTGAACCAGTTCGGCCGCGATCTCACGGCGCTCGCGCGGGAAGGGAAGCTGGACCCGATCATCGGGCGCGAGCCCGAGATCGACCGGGTCATCCAGGTCCTCTCCCGCCGCAAGAAGAACAATCCGATCCTGATCGGCGAACCCGGCGTGGGGAAGACCGCCATCGCCGAGGGCCTGGCCGAGCGGATCGTGGAGAACAAGGTTCCCGAGACGCTCAAGGACAAGCGGATCGTGACCCTGGATCTCGCCGCCGTCGTCGCCGGGACCAAGTACCGCGGGCAGTTCGAGGAGCGCCTGAAGGCGGTCATGAACGAGATTCGCGAGTCCAAGGACACCATCATCTTCATCGACGAGCTGCACACGATCGTCGGCGCGGGCGGCGCGGAGGGGGCGATCGACGCTTCCAACATGCTGAAACCGGCGCTGGCGCGCGGCGAGCTCCAGTGCATCGGAGCGACCACGCTCGACGAGTTCCGCAAGTACATCGAGAAGGACGGCGCCCTGGAGCGACGCTTCCAGCCGATCATGGTGGATCCGCCGACGGTGGACCAGACCATCCAGATCATCCGCGGGCTGCGCGACAAGTACGAGGTCCATCACGGAGCCAGGTACTCCGACGAGTCGATCGTCGAGGCCGTGAAGCTGGCGGACCGCTATATCAACGACCGCTTTCTGCCCGACAAGGCAATCGATGTGATCGACGAGGCGGGCGCGTGCGCGCGCCTCAGCATCTCCGCCATCCCGACCGAGGTCCGCGAGCTGGAGAAGCAGGTCGAGGAGGTGGCGAAGGAGAAAGAGGCCTCCATCCAGCAGCAGGAGTTCGAGAAGGCGGCCCGATTCCGCGACAAGGAGAAAGACCTCCGCGCGAAGCTGCGCGAGCACAAGAAGACCTGGACCGAGATCAAGCACGAGAAGGAAGCGCTCGTGGACGTGGACCTGATCGCGAAGGTGATCTCGCGGATGACGGGCATCCCGATCGCGCGGCTCGAGGAGAAGGAGTCGGAGAAGCTGCTCCGGATGGAGGAGGAGATTCGCAAGTCCATCGTCGGCCAGGAGGAAGCCGTGGCTGCGGTCTCCCGCGCCATCCGCCGCAACCGCGCCGGGCTGCGGGACCCGCGACGTCCCATCGGCTCGTTCATCTTCCTGGGCCCGACGGGCGTGGGCAAGACCGAGCTGGCCCGGGTTCTCGCGCGGTTTCTCTTCGACGACCCGGACGCCCTGATCCGCATCGACATGTCGGAATACATGGAGAAATTCTCGGTTTCCCGGCTCATCGGCGCCCCTCCGGGGTATGTAGGTCATGAGGAGGGCGGCCAGCTCACCGAGAAGGTGCGCCGGAAGCCCTACTCGGTGGTGCTCCTCGACGAGATCGAGAAGGCGCACCCCGACGTGTTCAACATACTTCTGCAAGTGCTCGACGACGGGCAGCTCACGGACAGCCTGCGCCGGAAGGTGGACTTCAAGAACACGGTGCTGATCATGACGTCCAACCTGGGCGCGCGTCAGATCAAGGGGGGCAGTCGCCTGGGCTTCACGGAGCGGGACGGCCAGTCCAATTACGCGTCGATGAAGAACGCGATCATGGACGAGGTCAAACGGGTGTTCAATCCGGAGTTTCTGAACCGTATCGACGAGATGATCGTGTTCCACCCGCTCGACCGCCCGCAGATGGGATCGATCACCAAGATCCTGCTCCATCAGGTCTCGGACCGGATGAAGGGAAACGGGATCACGCTGAACTTCGAGGACGAGGTGGTGGATCTTCTCATCCAGAAGGGTTTCGACGAGGCGCTGGGCGCCCGCCCGCTGAAGCGGAGCATCCAGAAGCTCATCGAGGATCCGCTCTCCGAGCACGTGCTCCGGGGTCAGCTCAAGGAAGGAAGCGATGTCTTGGTGTCCCGCCGGGGTGACGAGTTGATCTTCGCCTCTTGAGGCAAATCCTGGAACATCCGAGGCGTTCTCGCGCCGCCAAGCCGCACGGGCTGATACCCGCGCCGGCGCTGGCGGCCTTGACGTTTCTCGCCGTCGTCTTTGCATCGCGGGCGGACGCGCAGGGGGTTCTACCCTCGGCCGTGC
>JAYUAE010000006.1:0-6275 GCA_043741515.1 Candidatus Eiseniibacteriota bacterium
TTCACGCGATCATGGCGGCCGGCTTCGCGATCGCCGCGATCGCCTTCTGTGCCCTGGCTTTCCTGCTTCACCTGAAAGGGTCGTCCGGGTCGGCTGCGATCGTGAGTACATGCGCGCTCCTCGGCGGCGGTGTCTGGATCACCTTCCTGACCGCGGAGCTCTACGCCTATCACTTCTTCGTCAACCTCTACGGCGTGGACGCAGGCGGCGCGACGATGCTCTTCTCGGCGGTATGGTTCTGGAAGCTGGGGGCGCTGTACGCGGGCGCGCTCCTCTTCTTCGGAGCGGTGATCTTCGCGGGGATCGGCGCCGTGAAGCGCGACCTGCTCCCGGTCTGGCTGGGCTGGGGGGGCGCCCTGGTGGCGATCGTGGGCGCGCTCATCTATGTCATGGAGTTCTGGGGTTCCACCGCGACCGGGGCCGCGAGCCAGCCGATGCAATGGCCCGCGATGCGGTACGGCGTGGGGCTGCCGCTGCAGCTCTGGATGCTGGGGGTCGGGGTGGTGATGCTGATGGGATACTTCTCGTCTCGGCCGATGGCGGCGCACGTCACGCACCCGCGCCCCGTCGAGCACATGCCCCGGCGCGTGTCCGAGGGCCCGTCCGCCGGGACGCCCTCAGTGACGTCGTCGATGGGGCAGGTGACGGGCGGCGGCGCTGGCGGCGTTACGCCCCATCAGAGCGGACTGGATCCTTCGCGCCCGCAGCAGCCCCGGGTCCCGCACCCCGCGCTCCCACCGGATCCCGAACCGAGCCCGCAGCCGCGCCCAGGCCAGGCGACCGGCACCGACCCCGGCAGACCCAAGGGCCCGCCGCCGCCGCAGATTTTCCCGGGGTAGCGATGGGTTCGCCCGTTTGGCTGGTGGCACGCTCGCTTTACTAGCCCCCAATGAGAAGGCCCCGGAGGTTTCCCTCCGGGGCCTCTCGATTAGCTGGTTCTCGGTCCCCTACGCGCACCCGCTCGACGCGCCGCAGTTCAGGCAGCTGTAGCACGCGCCGCGGCGGACCATGATCGCGCCGCAGTCGGAGCAGGGAGGCGCGTCGGCCTGCGACACGAAGGAGCGATCGTCCTCGAGCGCCTCCTGTCCGTGGCCGTTCGTCCCGCCGTTGATGAGCGAGAGCTGCGATTCCGCCACGGGCTGGACGCCGCCCGCTTCCAGCGGATCGTCCTTTGCGGTCTCGTGCGCCACGGAAGCCGGCGCGTAGCCCAGGAACTTGATCCCGAGCCAGCGGAAGAGGTAATCCACGATCGATTTCGCGATCGGGATGTCGGCGTTCTTGGTGAAACCGTGCGGCTCGAATCGCACGTGGCTGAACTTGTTGACGAAGAGATGGAGTGGCACCCCGTGCTGGAGCCCCAGCGAGACCGCGGTCGCGAAGGAATCCATGACGCCGGAGAGCGTGCTGCCGGCCTTGGCCATCACGATGAAGATCTCGCCGGGCGTTCCGTCCTCGTACATCCCGACCGTGAGATAGCCGTCGTGCCCGGCCCCCACCGAGAACTTGTGCGTGATCGACTTCCGCTCGTCGGGTAGACGGCGGCGTCTGGGCTGGGTGACAGGCGCCGCCTTCACGGCGCCGCGGTCTTCCTTGCCCGTCGAGAGCGGCTGGCTGCGCTTGGATCCGTCGCGGTAGATCGCGATCGCCTTTATCCCTGCCTTCCACGCAGCCATGTAGGCATCGGCAATTTCCTGAGGCGTGGCGGTCTCCGGCATGTTCACGGTCTTTGAGATCGCCCCCGAGATGAAAGGCTGCACGGCCTCCATCATCCGGATGTGTCCCATGGGCTGGATGGTTCGGGTCCCGTTCTTTGGCTTGAAGGCGCAATCAAAAACGGGGAGGTGCTCATCCTTGAGCCCCGGTGCTCCTTCGATCGTCTCGTGCTCGTTCACGTGCTGGACGATCGCATCCACCTCTTCCTCCCCGTAACCGAGACGACGCAGCGCCTCGGGCACCGTGTTGTTCACGATCTTGAGCATCCCGCCGCCTGCCAGCTTCTTGTACTTCACGAGCGCGATGTCGGGCTCGATCCCGGTCGTGTCGCAATCCATCATGAACGCGATCGTGCCCGTGGGCGCGATCACGGTGACCTGCGCGTTGCGATAGCCGTACTCGGAGCCCAGCGTGTAGCACTCGTCCCACGAGGTGCGCACGGCATCCATGGAGTCGCGGAGATCTTTCGGCAGATTCCGAGTATCGAGGCGGTTCACGTAGGAATGGTGCTTTTCAATCACGCGCAACATCGGCTCGCGGTTCTTTTGGAAGCCGGCGAAGGGCCCCTTGACCGCCGCGATCCGCGCGCTGGTGGCGTATGCGTGTCCGTGCATGAGCGCGGTCAAGTACCCGGCCACGGCACGACCCGCGTCGGCGTCGTAGGGAATACCCCAGGACATGAGAAGCGCGCCCAGGTTGGCATAGCCGAGACCCAGTGGGCGGTAGTCGTGGCTGTTTCGTTCGATCGTAGGCGTGGGATAGGACGCGTTGTCCACGATGATCTCCTGTGCGAGGATCATCGTCTCGACGGCATGCTTGTACGCAGCGTGATCGAACGTCTTGTCCGGACGTAGGAACTGCATGAGATTGAGCGAAGAGAGATTGCAGGCGGAATCGTCCAGATGTAAATATTCGCTGCAGGGGTTCGATGCATTGATTCGCCCGGTGTTTGGAACCGTGTGCCAGTCGTTGATCGTCGTATCAAACTGGATTCCCGGGTCGCCGCACTGATGCGCCGCATCGGAAATCATGTTCATCAGCTCGCGTGCTTTGTATGTGTCCACCACCTCGCCCGTCGTGACCGCACGCGTGGACCAGGTCCCATTCTTCTCAAGGGCTTGCATGTACTCGTCAGATACCCGCACGGAATTATTCGAATTCTGGAAGAAGATCGAGGCGTAGGCGGGCCCATTGAGCGAAGGATCGTAACCGGCATCGATCAGCGTCCAAGCCTTCTTCTCTTCCTCGGCCTTGCACTTGATGAAATCGACGATGTCCGGATGATCGATGTTCAGGATCACCATCTTCGCGGCGCGGCGCGTGCGGCCGCCGGACTTGATGACGCCGGCGAACGCGTCGAATCCCTTCATGAAGGAGACCGGCCCGGAGGCGGTGCCGCCCCCCTGGATGTGCTCCTTCGAGGAGCGGAGCGAGGAGAAGTTGGTGCCCGTTCCCGAACCCCACTTGAAAAGGAGCCCCTCGGTCTTGGCGAGGTTCAGGATCCCCTCCATGGTGTCCGAGACCGAGTTGATGAAGCAGGCCGAGCACTGGGGCTTGGTCTCCACGCCGCAGTTGAACCACACCGGGCTGTTGAAGGAGGCCTTCTGATGGAGGAGCAGGTAGGTCAGCTCGTCGGAGAAGGACTGGACGTCCACGTCCGAGGCGAAATAGCCCTGCTTCTTTCCCCAGCCCGCGATCGAATTCACCACGCGGCCGATGAGCTGCTTGACCGAATGTTCCCGCTCCGGTGTTCCGATCTGGCCGCGGAAATATTTCGACGCGACGACATTGGTGGCCATCTGCGACCAGAACTTGGGGAACTCCACGTCGCGCTGCTCGAAGACGACCTGTCCGTTCTCGTTCGAGATGACGGCCGTCCTCAGGTCCCACTCGACCTCGTCGAATGGGCTTGAACCCGCTCGGGTGAACACCCTGGGAAAGCGGAGACCGCCTTTCTTCTCCACGCCGAACTCCGGCTTGCCCTGGCCGCTCATTGCCGTGCTTCCTTCCATCGTTGCCGTGCCGCTCCCTGCCAGATCCCTCTCCATCTCGTGCCCCTCTCCCTGGTGCTATGCCCACCCAATGCCGTTTTCACGGCCCCTCCGGCCCGACCCCCCATGGTCGGCGGCTCCCTCAGGAACCGGACGCGCACGATAGCAGGGGTGAGAAAGCGGTCAAGAGAAAACACAAGATGTTGGGGCACAGTGAGATTATACCTCAATCTATTGATGAGAAAAAGGGCATGAGGATGCGGATTCCGGGCCATTCCGGGTCTGTTTATGGGGTTATGAGACAAATCATGTTGTATGATAAAATATGTTTGTTTGTTCGGTATCATGACGAACCGGTAACGGAGGCATTTCGATGCGCGACGTGGTGCTGATCGAGGACCCGGAGCAGGCAAGCGCGGTCCTGCACCCGCTTCGCCTCGAGCTTCTCAGGCGAGCGGACGAGCCTCGCTCGTGCAACGAGCTGGCGCTCGCGCTCGGTGAAACGGCCCAGAAAATCTACTATCACGTGAAGGTGCTCGAGCGCGCCGGAGCGATCGAAAGAGTGGACGAACGGCGCGTGCGAGCGGTTCTGGAGGGGTACTATCGGGCCACAGCGCGCACGTATTGGCTCTCGCCGAAACTCATCGGCCGCATCGGCGGGCCGCGTCGCGCGCGTGACCCGGTGGGTCTCGGGCTGCTGCTCTCTCTCGCCGAGGAGTTCCAGACCGACGTCGCGCGGCTGGCAAGGAGCGCGCTGGGGGAGGCCGCCCCGCTCGGATTCTCGGCGCAGGTGCGTCTCGCGCGACCCGCCGATCGCACCGCGTTCCTGACCGACCTCCAGAACGCGATCCAGTCGATCGCGAAGAAGTACGGCGCCGCCGACCCGTCTCGCCCTCAGGCGAAGGAGACGGCCCCGGACACCTTCCGGCTCATCCTCGCCTGCTATCCGCGGCCCGAATAGGCGCGCGGTCCCTGGCCCGCGGTCCCGCCGCGCCGGCGCGCCTTGATTCACCCGCTCGCCGGTCCGTATACTCCGCTCGGCGCGGGAGTCTCATGAGCCCGCGGCGCGTTCGCGTCTCGGGCCATCGAGGACTCGATCCATGAGCAACAAGCCTCCCGCCAAGCTTCCCTCCGCGGCTCCCGCTCCCGCGACCATCGACGCGCTCCTCCAGGAGAATCGCGCCTATCCGCCCTCCGCGGATTTCCGCGGCAAGGCCGTCCTCCGCGACGAGTCGATCTACGAGCTGGCCGCGGCGGACCCCGAGGCCTTCTGGGCGAGGGTCGCCGGGGAGCTGGACTGGTTCGTGGCGTGGGACCGGGTTCTCGAGTGGAAGGTTCCCGACGCGAAGTGGTTCACGGGCGGGAAGCTCAACGCGTCCTACAACTGCCTCGACCGCCACATCCGCGGAGCGCGCCGGAACAAGGCGGCCCTGATCTGGATCGGAGAGCCTGGGGACCGGCGCACGCTCACCTACTGGGACCTCTATCGCGAGGTGAACAAGTTCGCGAACGCTCTCAAGAAGCTGGGCGTGGCGAAGGGGGACCGCGTCGCGATCTACATGCCGATGGTTCCCGAGCTGCCGATCGCGATGCTCGCGTGCGCGCGCATCGGGGCGGTCCACAGCGTGGTCTTCGGCGGGTTCAGCGCCGAGGCGCTTCGCGACCGCATCAATGACGCGGAGGCCAAGGTGCTGATCACGGCCGACGGCGGCTGGCGCCGGGGGCAGATCGTGCCGCTGAAGCACGACGCCGACGAGGCGCTCAACGGCACGCCCTCGATCGAGCACGTGGTGGTCGTGAAGCGGGGCGAGTTCCCGATCCACATGACCGAGGGACGGGACCACTGGTGGCACCGGCTCATGGATGACGTCCCGGACCACTGCTGGCCGGAGCCCATGGACGCCGAGGACATGCTCTACACGCTCTACACCTCGGGCACCACCGGGAAGCCCAAGGGAATCGTTCACACCACCGGCGGATACATGACCGGTGTCTACGCCACGACGAAGTGGGTCTTCGACCTCAAGGAGGAAGACGTCTACTGGTGCACCGCCGACATCGGATGGGTCACCGGGCACTCCTACGTCGTGTACGGACCGCTGGCCAACGGCGCGACGGTCGTGATGTACGAGGGCTCCCCCGACTGGCCGGACAAGGACCGCTTCTGGAAGATCTGCGAGGAGCTGGGCGTGACGGTGTTCTACACGGCCCCGACCGCGATCCGCGCGTTCATGAAATGGGGCGAGGCATGGCCCAGGAAGCACAAGCTCACCACGCTCCGGCTCCTGGGCTCGGTGGGCGAGCCGATCAATCCGGAGGCCTGGGTCTGGTATCACGAGAACATCGGCGGCGGGAGCTGCCCGATCGTGGACACATGGTGGCAGACCGAGACCGGAATGATCCTGATCTCGCCGCTTCCCGGCATCACCTCCCTGAAGCCCGGTTCCGCGACGAAGGCGCTTCCGGGCATCGAGGCCGACGTGGTGGACGAGAAGGGCGAGTCGGTGGCGGTGGGAGGCGGGTATCTCGTGCTCAAGCGTCCCTGGCCCGCGATGCTTCGCGGCATCTACG
>JAYUAE010000007.1:0-6228 GCA_043741515.1 Candidatus Eiseniibacteriota bacterium
CGGAGCTTGAGGAGCGCCTCCGGCAGGAGCTTCGGCGCCCTCGCGCTGCTGCCCTCGCTTGCGCGCGTCTTCCTGGATCAGGCTTCGACGCGTCCCGGCGGTACGGGATGCCTGGAGGCCGAGCGTCAGGGACGTGAGGAAGAAGGTGACCGCCAGGAAGGTCGTGGCCCGGCTCAGAAATGTGGCCGCTCCCCGGCCGCCGAACAGGGTCTGGCTCGACCCCGCGCCGAATGTGCCGGCAAGTCCGCCGCCCTTTCCCGACTGCAGCAGGATGGACGCCATCAAGCCGATGCATACCGCGATGTGGAGCGCGGTGATCAATCCGACCACGAATCCCGGCATCCTGTAACGCCTCCGTTCTCCGTTTGGGGTAAGAAGACGGTCAGCTTAACACGCGGTCTCCGGGGCGGTCAATCCACCGGAGTCGCACGCCGCTCGGACCTGAGAAGGGCCTCGGCGATGGCGATGAAGGACGAAGGCGCGAGCGAAGCTCCTCCCACCAGGAACCCATCCACATCGGGAAGTCCGGCCAGCGCGGCCGCATTCTTGGGATCGACGCTTCCGCCGTAGAGGACAGGCGTATGCCCGGCGGCGCTGCTCCGCCCCATGCCGCTCAGCTCCTCCAGAATCCACCCGTGCGCCTCCCCAACCTCGTCCGCGGTAGCCACCACCCCCGTCCCGATGGCCCACACCGGCTCGTACGCCACCCAGAGCGGCGCCCGGACCGGCGAGCCCTCGAGCGCGCGCCCCAGCTGCCGGCTCAGCACGTCGCGGGTCTCCCGGCGCTCGCGCTCCGCGAGCGTCTCGCCGACGCAGAGCACCGGCTTGAGACCCGCGCGCAGGATCCCCTTGAGCTTGCTCTGTACGATCTGATCGCTCTCGCAGAACAGCCTTCGCCTCTCCGAGTGACCCACGAGCGCGAACTCCGCGCCGGCGTCGCGCGCCATCTCGGGCGAAATCTCGCCGGTGATGGCGCCCTTGGAATCCGGGTGGCAGTTCTGAACGCCGAGCCTGGGGTCCGAGGGCCGCCGTTCCGAAGCGAGTGCGGCCAGGACGGTCACGGGAGGAAAGACGACCGTGGTGAGCGCGTCCGGTGGCAGGGCGCGGTCGCCTATCGCGCGTAGGAGCGCGCGCGCCTCGTCGAGAACCAGATTCATCTTCCAGTTGCCCGCGAGGATCCGGCTCACGAGGCCGCCTGGGCCGCGGATTCGAGAGCGGCCACTCCCGGAAGCACCCGCCCCTCGAGAAATTCCAGCGAGGCGCCTCCTCCGGTCGAGAGGTGGCTGACCTGATTCTCGAGGCCGGCCTGATGGATCGCCGCGAGCGAATCCCCGCCCCCGATGACGGTGAACGCCCCGCGACCCGTGGCCTCCGCCACGGCCTTCGCGGTCCCGAGCGTCCCCTCCGCGTAGACCGGCACTTCGAAGATCCCCAGCGGACCGTTCCAGAACACCGTGCGCGCCGTTGCCAGCGATTCGTGGAGCGCCTGAACAGAGCGGGGGCCGATATCGACCCCGACCAGGCCCGCGGGAATCCGGTCGGAGGAAACCGCGCGACCCGGGTCGGCGCCGCTCGTGTCGGCGGCGACCAGGCAGTCGGGCGGGAGGAGGATCTTGGCCGCGGCCTCGACGGGCGCGAGAAGCCCGCGGGCGATATCCACCTTGTCCTCCTCCACGAGCGACCGGCCGGTCTCCAGGCCTTTTGCCCGGAGAAACGTGAACATCATGCCGCCGCCGATGATGAGCCGGTCCACGCGAGGCAGAAGGTTCCGGAGCACGTCGATCTTCCCCGAGATCTTCGAGCCTCCAAGGATGGCCACGAACGGCCGTTCCGGAGACCGGAGGAGCTTCCCCAGCGCCTGGAGCTCGCGCTCCATCAGAAATCCCGCCGCGGCCTCGGGCAGGAACGCCGTGATCCCGACCGTGGACGCGTGCGCCCGGTGCGCGGCGCCGAAGGCGTCGTTCACGTAGATTTCCGCCAGTCGCGCCAGCTCCGCGCTGAAGCCCGGGTCGTTCGCCTCCTCGCGCGGATCGAACCGGAGATTTTCGAGCAGGAGCACATCACCGCCCTCGAGCCCCGAGGCAAGCCGCTCGGCGTCGGGACCCACGATCGATTCCGAGAAGGCTATCGGCTTTCGTAGATAGCGCTCGAGGCGCTCGCGCACCGGCGCCAGGCTCTGCTTCGGGTCCCGCTTCCCCTTGGGGCGCCCCAGATGCGAGGCGACGATAAGGCGAGCGCCCTTCTCGATCAGGTACCGGAGCGTCGGAAGCGAAGCGGTGATCCGGGTGTCGTCGGCCACTCGGCCGTCCGAAGTGAGCGGAACGTTGAAATCCACCCGCACGAAGACCCGCTTCCCCGCGCTCTCGATGGAGCGGAGCGTTCTCAAGGACATCGGGCTAGCGCCCCCCCAGGAGGAGCAGCGCGTCCACCATCCGGTTCGAGAATCCCCACTCGTTGTCGTACCAGGCGAATACCTTGGCGGTCCGGTCGCCCGAGACCATGGTGAGGCCCGAATCGAAGACCGCCGAGTGCGGATTCCCCACGATGTCCTGGGAGACGATCGGGTCCTCCGTGTACTGGAGGATTCCCTTGAGCGGCCCATCGGCCGCCTCCTTCATCGCGGTGTTGATCGAGGCCACCGTGACCGGCTTCGTGGTCGTGACCGTGAGGTCGATCAGGGATCCGTCGGCGATCGGAACGCGCACGGCGATCCCGTCGAGCTTGCCCTGGAGCGACGGGAGGACCAGGCCGATCGCCTTGGCCGCGCCGGTGCTGGTCGGAATCATGGAGACCGCGGCGGCCCGGGCCCGGCGGAGATCCTTGTGCGGCGCATCGTGCAGCCGCTGGTCGCTGGTGTAGGCGTGGACGGTCGTCATGAGCCCGCGCTCGATGCCGAACGTCCTGTCTAGGACCGAGAGCACGGGGGCCAGGCAGTTCGTGGTGCAGGAGGCGATCGAGACCACCTGATGCTTCGCGGGATCGTAGGTCCCCTCGTTCACTCCCATGACGAACGTGGCGTCCGCCCCCTTCGCCGGCGCGGAGACCAGCACGCGCTTCGCCCCGGCGGCGAGGTGGACCGCCGCCTTGTCGCGCTCGGTGAACTTACCCGTGCACTCGAGCACGACGTCCACTCCCAGGTCCTTCCATGGCAGGTTCGCCGGATTCGCCTCGCAAAGAACCCGGACCGCATGCTTTCCGACGCAAAGGCTCGAGTCGCGCACCGTGAAACGCTCCGGCCAGGGCCCGTGCACCGAATCGTAGGTGAGGAGGTAGGCAAGCGTCGTCGCGTCGGTGATGTCGTTCACCGCGACGAAGTCGATCGCCTCGTTCCGTTTCAGGGCCGCCCGGAGCACCAGCCTTCCGATACGACCGAATCCGTTGATTCCGACACGCACGCGCTACCCCCCCCTCAGGAAAAGAACACCTTGGCCAGATTGTAGAACTCTTCGTCTACAGTCTTGAGCGAGCCCAGCGCCTCGCGGATCGGAACGTCCACGATCCTCATGCCCCGCACGGCCACCATGCGCCCGAATCCCTTGCGATGCGCCAGATCCACCGCCGCGACCCCGAACCGGGACGCCAGGAACCGGTCGAAGGCGGAGGGCGATCCGCCCCGCTGGATGTGCCCCAGAACGCTGTACCGGCTCTCGAATCCGGTGCGCTCCTCGATCCGTTCGGCCAGCATCGCCCCGATCCCGCCCAGACGCGCATGCCCGAACGCGTCCGCCCGCTCGCTCTGGACCTGGACGGGCGCGCCATCGTTGCGCAGCCTCGCTCCCTCCGCCACCACGATGATACTGAAATTCTTGCCCTGATCGTGACGGTGCCGCACCACGTCGCAGACCTCTTCGACGGAAGCCGGGTACTCGGGAATCAGGATCATGTCGGCGCCGCCGGCCACGCCCGCCTCGAGCGCGATCCAGCCGGCATGGCGGCCCATCACCTCCACCACGATCACTCGATCATGCGATTCCGCCGTTGTGTGCAGGCGGTCGATGGCCTCGGTCGCGATCGACAGCGCGGTGTCGAAGCCGAACGTGTAGTCGGTGCCGTTCACGTCGTTGTCGATCGTCTTCGGCACTCCCACGAGATGGACGCCCGCCTCGTGGAGCTTCGCGGCGACGCCGAGGGTGTCCTCGCCGCCGACCGCGATCAGCACGTCGATCCCGCGATCCTCCAGTTCCTGACGGATCCGATCCTCTCCCCCAGGCTCCTTGTAGGGGTTCGTCCGCGAGGTGCCCAGGATCGTCCCGCCGCGCGGGAGGATTCCGGAAACCTTCTTGAGATCCAGATCCTCGACCTCGGACTGGAGAACGCCACGCCAGCCGTGCCGGAATCCCACCACGGACCAGCCATAGGCTTTCACGGCGCGATGGACGACGGCGCGAATGACCGCGTTCAGCCCGGGGCAGTCCCCGCCTCCGGTAAGCAAGCCGATACGCATCGTTGAACCTCCGAGACCGTCGCGACAAACCTATGTCGATGGGCAACTTAGGGGCACGGATGTTAGGGCGGGCGCGGCGAAGATGTCAACGAGAATCGGGGCCGGCGAAACCAGCGGAATCAGGGCACGCACCGCGCGGAGGGTGCGGCTACCGCACCCCGCTGACCGACGAGTAGCGCAGCGTGTAGTCGCCATAGCCCTGATCGTCCACGAAGACGAACTTCATCCCCGCGCTGATCTCGTTCATGTGGTGCTTGGGGACCAGCTCGTGTCCCCGAAGGTGATAGGTCCATATCTCGTAGGGGCGCGTGTCCACCACCCCCTGGTCCGGCTTGGTGAGAAGATCCTTCGAGGCCTTCGGGATCTGTCCGTCCACCACGACCCCAAGGGTCTTGTCCGATACGGGCAGACGCTCGATCTGGATATCGTCCGGCTCGCCGAACTGGATCCATATCCGGCCTCGATCGCTGAACATGCCCTTGTCGAACACGCTGTAGTGCATGTTGGCGAAGGCCACCCGGCTCAGGAAATCCCGCCGGAGCTCGTTCTCCGCGGTCTCCGGCGTGGGATCGATCGCGCGCCACATTTCGGAGATCCTGGCCTCCTTCTCTCCTCGAGTCAGGTGGCGGAAACCGTACGCCTGCTCCTGTGTCAGGAGGGCCTGCGCGGTCACCTCATAGAGATCCGCCGCGTCCGAGCGCCAGGAATCCACTTCCCAGAGGACGTCAAACTCCGACTGGCTCGATGCGATCGCATCAATCCCGTCCGGCTGCATGAGATCGATCCGCAAGCGATAGTGCCCCGCGGGAAGGGCCGCGACATCGGCGTGCAGCGCGTGGGGCCAGGCCGTGCCCTCGCTCACATGGAGCGAGTCGAGGGATTCCAGCAGCGTGTCCGTGCCCGTGCCGAAGATCATCGTGCGCACCCGGTAGGACCGCCCCTCTGGAGGGGGCGGCAGGTCGTAGATCTCGTAGTAGGCGGAGAGCATGTCCTTGTAGTAGCCGTAGTACGCGCTCGGATGCGGCTGCACCTCGAACCCGCCCTTGGCAAACGGGGTTTCCGGCGTCTGTTCCTGCACGTTCCACGCGAATTCGATGCCGCTCAGCGAAGGGTTCTGGAACAGCCAGTCGGACATATCCAGATCCCCCTCCACATCACCCTGGCGCTTCTTGCTCTTCATCTGATAGACGAGCCCGCGACGTGCGACGTTCATGTCCTCGACGGTGATCTTGAAATGGTACTTCCCGCGCGGCGCCACGAGACCCACGGTATAGATCTCGCCGAGGAGCGAATCGATGGTCGCGGCCGCGTCGTTCGACTGAAGGCGGGCCTCGCGCTGCTGGTACCCCGCGCGGCGCCCTCGCTTGGCGAGCAACTCTACCGTGACGCGCAGTCTCGCTTCGAAATGATCCGTGGAAGGGACGAACTTGACTTCCCGGTAGGGAATGCGGATGAAGAACTCAGCGCGCGCGTCCCCGCCCTCATGCCGGTAGGCGACGGCGCGCGCATGGTAATGGAGGTCTCCGACAGAAACGCCGGGTTCCCCGGGGGTCGGAACCCCCACGGCCGCCCCCGCCGTCGGAGCGGCGAGGGCGCAGGCGAACACGATCAGGAGCAGGAGCCGAAGAGGCGCGCTACGTGGGTGGCGCCTCATGGCGCGGGGCTCCTAGAAGCTAATGTTCACCGAAACTCGGTGAGCCGCGCTGAGGAGCTTGAGATCCTGGTAGGCATAGTCCAGCCGCGCCACCGAGGCCTTGCTCAGCGTCAGCGGGAACTTCACACCG
>JAYUAE010000008.1:0-2594 GCA_043741515.1 Candidatus Eiseniibacteriota bacterium
CCTCGACGGGCGCGCGCGTCACGCTGCCGACAGGGACCGAGCTCAAGGCGTCGCTCCTCGCCGTGAAGCGCGAGACCAATTCGACCTTCTCGTTGCTCAACCCCGAGTACGACACGGACGGAGTCCTGAGCGTCCGCCAGCCGCTCTTGAAGGGGTTCGGACCGGGAACGTGGGGAGATCGCTCCGCGGCGGCCCGTGACTATGAAGCCGCGCGCGCCCGCTACGAGGACGCCGTGCTCGCCACGCGCGCGCTCGTGGAGCGCACCTACTGGGACCTCTACGCCGCCGAGCGCGATTTCGGGGTGCAGCAGATCATCGCCGAGCGCGCCCAGGCGCTCCTGAACGAGGCGCAGCTTCGATCCCGCGCCGGTCTCGTGGGCCCCGGCGCGGTCGCGAGCGCGCGCGTGTTCTACGCGCAGCAAGAGCAGGCGCTGCTCGACAACGAGGAGACGCTGGACCGCACGTCGGACCAGCTGGCGACCCTGATCGGCCGCCGCCCGGCCGGCGGAGCGCCGCGATTCAAGCCCACCGACGGGCCCCCGAGCGAATTCACGGTCGAGCCCGAGGAAGCGCTGGTCGCGAAGGCCGTGCGCGAGAGCCGCGAGCTTCGCGGCGCCGAGCGGGACCTGGCCGCCGCCCGGGCGCGGGTCCGGGGAGCCTGGTGGAACATGCTCCCCACGCTGGATGTCCGGGGATCGCTGGGCGGAAAGGGGCTCTCGGGCGCAGGCCGGGATTTCGTCAACCCGTTCACCGGCTTGCCGGACCGTCTCGACATCGACGGAGGTTTCGGGGACACCTTCACGCAGGTCCGCAAACGCGACTTCCCGACCTGGAGCGCGGGGCTCAGCATCAGCGTCCCCATCGGATTCCGGGCGGGCGCCGGCGACCACCAGCGGCTCAGCGCGGAGGCGGACCTCGCCGAGCAGCGCGCGATCGCGACGCGGCGGTCGCTCGAGGAGCGCGTGCGCGTGGCGTACCGGGAGCTGGATCACGCTTCCAAGCGGATGGAAGCGGCACAGAGCGGGGTCAACGCGTCGCTGGAGCAGGCGCGCATCGCCCTCATCGAGTTTCGAAACGGCAGGACCACGGCTTTCGAGGTGACACGGGTCGCGGCGGATCTTGCCACGGCGCAGCAACGTTATTCCCAGGCCCTGGTGCGGACCGCCAAGGCATATGCGGATCTGAAGCGTCTCACGTCGGAAGGGCTCCTTCCGGCCAGCAAGAAAGAGGGAGACTGAACGCATGATGGCTCGACCGGCCGTGACCGCCCGATCCGGGCGGGGAAGACTCCCGGCTGCCCTGCTGCTCCTCGTGGCGCTCGCGGGATGCGGAAAGAGCGGCGCGGGTGGGCCCGGTGGAATGGGTTTCAAGCCTCCGCCGATGCCGGTAGAGACCGCTGTGGTCGTCCAGGGGGTTGTCGCGGACCGATTCGAAGCGGTCGGGACGGTCGAGGCGTCGGAGGCGATCACGGTGGTCTCGGAGATCGACGGCGTCGTGGTGAGCCTGCCGTTCCGAGAGGGAACCGCGATCGGGAGCGGGGGAATCATCGCCCAGCTCGACGACGCCCAGCTCCGGGCGGAAGTGTCGCGCACGGAGGCGCTCCGCGAGCAGAGCGAGAGCACCTACAAGCGGGTCAAGGCGGTCGTGGACCAGGGCGCCGGCGCGCCACAAGACCTGGATGACGCCGCGGCGTCGCTCAAGGTGGCCGAGGCGAATCTGGCGCTCGCGAAATCGCGCCTCTCGAAGACCCGCATCACGGCCCCGTTCTCGGGGAACCTCGGCGCGCGGCGGGTCAGCCCCGGCGCCTTCATCCGCGCGGGGCAGCCGATCACCGATCTCGCGAAGCTGGACGAGCTGCGCGTGAATTTCTCGACGCCCGAGCGGTACCTGGGGCAGCTCCACCGCGGCGCCGAGGTGAACATCTCGACGCCCGCGTATCCCGACTACGTCCTCCGCGGACGCATCGACGTGGTGGATCCGGTGCTGGACCCCGGAACGCGCAGCGCGCGGATCGTGGCGCGCCTCCGGAATCCGGGAGGGAAGTTCCGTCCCGGCATGTCGGCCAATATCTCTGCCGTGCTGAGCCGGCGCTCGAATGCCCTCACGATTCCCAGCGAGGCCATCTTCGCCCAGGGGGACCAGTCGTTCGCCTACGTGGTCAAGTCCGACAGCACCGTGACCCTGGCCGCGCTCACGCTCGGCACCCGGCTCCCGGACGCGGTGGAAGTGGTGAAGGGTCTCGAGGGCGGCATGACCGTGGTCCGGACCGGGCATCAGAAGCTCTTCGAGGGCGCGAAGGTGGTCCCGGTGGTCGCGGGCGGCCCCGCCGGCCCGGGTGGAGGAGTTGCTCCATGACGCGAGGAGCCGTTCGATGAAGATCAGCGAACTTTCGATCCACCGCCCCGTCCTCGCGACGGTCATGAGTCTCGCCATCATCCTCTTCGGCGTGATCGCGTTCACGCGCCTTCCGGTCCGCGAGTATCCCGACATCGATCCGCCGGTCGTCTCGATCACCACGTTCTACCGCGGCGCGAGTCCGAGCGTCGTCGAGACCGAGATCACCGACGTGCTCGAGGAGCAGCTGGCCACGGTCG
>JAYUAE010000009.1:0-6124 GCA_043741515.1 Candidatus Eiseniibacteriota bacterium
GTGCGGATCGAGAACGTGGAATCGTTCGCGAAGGACCGGGCCTCCAAGACCTCGCAGGTAGGCCCGCTCCGGAACGCCGTGGGGCGAGAGGTGACCGTGGACGGGCTCCGCGGCTACGAGCTGATCGCCGAGGGGGACGAGGTGAAGAGCGGGCGCGCCGTGCGCACGTATCAGCTCATCCTGGCGGACGGGCTGACCTACTACATCGCGCAGGGTTTCGTGGCCGCCGACCGCCCGGCGGATGTCATGGACTTGTTTCGCAAGGTGACGGGATCGTTCAGGAAGGTGCAGACGGGGCGGTGAAGTGCGCGCTGTCTCCCAGCAATCGATAAGTGGCGGAGGGGGTAGGATTCGAACCCACGGTGCCTTGCAGCACAGCGGTTTTCAAGACCGCCGCCTTAAACCACTCGGCCACCCCTCCGTGTTGATGCGCACGAGATTAACAGGAGTCGCCTCGCGCATGGGGCTACGGAATGGCGCCGCCGCCGGCCGGAGCCCTGAACTAAGGCCTTGACGCGCTCCGCTCTTTATGTGACCATTTAGTCACGTAACTTCGCCCGCGCTGGGCCTCGGCCACGACGGCCGGGACAGCCGGGCGGCACTCAACCAGGGGGCTTCGCCATGAATCAGGCTGTGAAGGACGAGCTGGTGGTGAACATCGAGCAGACGTTGGACATCAAGGCGGCGCCGGAAAAGGTCTTCGAAGGACTGATCAAGCATCTCTGCGACATGGAAGGGGAGCCCGGAAAGCCCGGGCTCAAGCTGAAGCTCGAGCGGAAGCCCGGCGGGCGCTGGTTCCGCGACCTCGGATCGGACAGCGGACATCTGTGGGGGTTCGTCCAGTCGATCAAGCCCCCGACGCTGCTCGAGATTTTCGGTCCGCTCATGATGTCCTACCCCGTAGCGGGCCACCTGATCGTGCGCCTGACGCCGACGGCGGGAGGCACCAAGCTCGTCTTCAAGAACGATATGTTCGGTCCGATCCCGGACGAATTCCGGGATGGGATGCCCGAAGGATGGGCAAAGCTCCTGGACGCGATGAAGCGCGACGTGGAGGCCTGAGACGGCGAAGCATCGCAACACCGTTGCGCGTGATCGCACGGGGGCCATCCGGACGAGCGAGGATCTCGATCCTGTCTGGAAGGCGCTCGCCGATCCCACGCGGCGGGCGATTCTGGATCTCCTTCGTCGAAAGCCCCGGACCACGACCGATATCGTGGAGCGGATCCCGGAGCTTTCCCGGTTCGGGGTCATGAAGCACCTCGTCGTTCTCCGCGGGGCGGGCCTCGTGCAGACGCGAGAGGAGGGCCGCAGCGTCGTCAACACCCTCAACGTCGTTCCGATCCGATGGATCTACGAACGCTGGGTGAGCGACTATGAGGACCTGTGGGTCCGCAGGCTGTCGGGTTTGAAGCGATCGTTGGAGGAGGAAGAGCGATGAAGATGCAGGAAGCGGTGGCACAGCATTTCGGATTGATCGCGCGGGGTTTTGATCCGATCACAGGCTCGGCCGAGGCGATCCCTTGGAGCACATATCACGTCGGGCAGTTGGCAATCTCCCGTCGAATCGCGGGACTGGACGGAGCCATCAAGGGCCCCGGCCAGAAGACCGGGCCCCAGAAGGTCTGAAAGGGAGACTCAGACGCTCCAGACCAAGCGCCTCACCCTGCGCATGCTTCGCGAATCGGATCTCGATGCGTACGCCGAGATGCTCGCGGACCCGGAGGTCATGCGCTACATGGGAGACGGGAAGCCGGCGTCGCGCGACATCGCGTGGCGAAGCCTGGCCACGATGGTCGGGCACTGGGAGCTGCGCGGATATGGGCAGTGGGCCGCGGAAGAGCGTGAGACGGGCCAGCTCGTGGGACGGATCGGATTCTGGAATCCGGAGGGCTGGCCGGGATTCGAGGTCGGCTGGATGCTGAGGCGGCAATTCTGGGGAAAGGGGTTCGCGACGGAGGGAGCGCGCGCCGCCCTCGAGGTTGCGTTCACCACGCTCCTGCGGCCGGAGGTCATCAGCCTGATCGATCCCGAGAACGCGGCATCCATCCGCGTGGCGGAGCGTATCGGGGAAAGGCAGGACGGCAGTGTTGAACTGATGGGCCGCCCAGCACTGATCTATCGCATCACGCGGAGCGAGTGGGAAGCCTCCGCCACCTCTGCGGCACCGCGCCCCGCGCAATAAGAAAGCCCGCCCCGACAACATCTGTCGGAGCGGGCCGCAGCAAGACGGCAGCCTAGGCAGGATGCGAGTTCGCCGTCTGCTACGTCATCAGGATGACGAGGTGCTTCACCTTGCGGAATTCCTTGGCGTCCGTGATGTGAAGTTCGAACACGTCCTTCGCCGTGGCCATCAGCGTGTAGCTCGACGTCGGCTGGGGGCTCAGGATCTGGACGCTCTTGGCCGGAATGCGGATGACGGTTTCCTGGTCGGTGTTCATCGCGGTGAACGAGGTCTCATTGAACTGGCCGGACTGCTTCAGCGTCTTGCCTACGCCCAGCACGCCACCCTGCGCCACGATGACGCCCGACTTCATCAGCTCCTTCTTCTTCCCCATCGTGTAGAAGATCGTCGCGAGCTCCTGCTGACGCGCCACCAGCTCCTGCTGATTCTGCGCCAACTCTTGCTGATTGGTCTGGAGCTCCGTCGTGAGTCCCGTGACCTGGGTGTGCAGGTTGTCGAGCTGTCCGTTGAGCTGCGCGATCAGCTCCTCCTTCTCGTTCGCCCGCTTCTTGAGGTCGCCGATCATCCGCTGCAGCCCCGCGATCCGGACTCCGTTCCTCTTCAGCCTGTTGTCGAGCTCCTGGATCCGGTCCTTGGTCCGCTCGAGGCCGGCCTTGAGCGTGGCGATGCGCCCGAGGACCTGATCGCGCTGCGTCTGCGGCATCTCCGATTGCGTGCCTGCGGGAATGAGCGGGGTCTCCGCGAGCCCGATCGTGTCCAGGCTGTCCTGGATGGCGGCGATTTCATTGATCGACTGCACGTAGCGGGCGCGCGTCTCCTCTTCCTGGGCGGTCGCCTGCGCGTAGTCCGCCTGGGATTTCTGGTACTTGGAGTAGAAGAGCACGGTGCCGCCGAGGAAAAGGAAGCCTGCCAACGCCAAAGCAACTACGCCACCTTTGCGCATGGTTGAATCTCCTTCATTGGCACGAGATGTCTTGGGGGCGGGATTCGCCCAGGAATGCGATGGGTCCGGCCTTTGGTCGAACCACCTGGCCCGTTCACTTCCGGCATAACGAATGCCAGCGGGCGCCCGCGGGCCCGCGCACGCGGACCGGATGCGCCACGCAACCGATTCCGGGACCTACGCTTGTCACGAGAAAACGAGCCGGGGTTTTCTCCGGCCTCCGGGGCTCCCGCTGCGGCGCGGGGCCCGTATCTGTACCGAGGCGGTCGCCCGGCAGATCGAACAAGGACAACCGCGTCTGCCTCCGGATGGATCGGCTAGACTGAAACGATGCGCGTTAGCCGAATCATCGTCGTGCTCCTGTCCGCCCTCGCCTCGACCCTGGCGGCCCGGCCGGCGTCCGCCCGCTCCTCGGCGGGTGCTCAAATGCCGGACACGATCCGGATCGAGCGTCAGCTCTTCAGGCTCAACGGCGTCGCGGTTTACAGGAAGTTCGGAATCCCCGTGCTGGTGGCGGGTCTCTGGCTGGATCACGAGGAGCGCGATGCGGCGAGGATTCTCGCCGCGGACGCGCCGCGACGATACGTGAGCCACTTCCTCCACCGCGTCGGCTCCGAGCGGATTTGCAGGGCGTGGCGGGAGGGGCTGGAAGCTAACACTCCCCACCGAAGCGAGGCGGTGCGGGCGCAGTTTCAGACGCTCTGCGGATGGATCCGGGATTTCCGTCCGGGCGACGAGATCACGTTGACCTACCTGCCGGGACGTGGGAGCGCGGTCGAGATAAGCGGAGTGCGCAAGGGAACGATCCCCGGCAAGGCGTTCGCCGACGCTTACTTCGCGTGCGCCATCGGCCCGAGGCCCGGCCCGGGCGAGGGTTTCAAGAAACGGCTCCTGGGTAGACCTTGAGGCTTCGCTCGATCAGCCTGGGCGCGTCGAGTCGCTCGGCAGTCGCGGCGAAAGCGCTCGTGGGCCCGCGCCACCGGAGCGCATCCACGTCCCCGAAGAGCGGCGCATCGGTCCGGAGTGTCGCGAGGTCCTTGAACAGGAGCGCCTGCGCTCTTCTCTCACCGTCCAGCGCCGTTGGCGGAAAATCCTCGATGACTCCGTAGCGATTCAAGAGCCGCGCGGCTCCGGCAGGTCCGATCCCCGAGATCCCCGGATACCCGTCCGCGGTATCACCCACGAGCGCGAGGTAGTCGGGGATCTGCGGCGGGTCCACCCCGAATTTCTCGCGCACGGCGTCGGCGTTCAGGATCCTGTTCCCTCGCCGGATCACCTGCACCACTCGATCCCCTCGGACGCACTGCGCCAGATCCTTGTCGGGCGTCCAGATGGAGACCTTGTCCACGGCCTTGCTCCCGGATGCGATCCTGGCGGCGGAGGCCAGGCCGTCGTCGGCCTCCAGCTCGACCATGGGCCAGACAGCGACGCCCATGGCGACAAGCGCTTCCTCCAGCGGGTGGAACTGCGCGAAGAGCGCGGGCTCGATCCCCTCCCCCGTCTTGTAGCCGGGCCAGAGCCCGTTGCGGAAGGACTCGACCACGTGATCCGTGGCCACCCCGATGTGGGTGGCTCCCGTCTCGATCATCTGCAGCACGGTTCCCAGCACACCGGCCACGGCGCCCGACGGCGGATCCGGTCCCTTGTGGAAGCTCCGGATTCCGTAGAAGTGGCGGAACAGCTCGTACGTGCCGTCTACGAGATGAACGATCAGGAGGCCGCCACCCCATAGCGCTCGATCAGGAGCGCCCGGTGATGAAGCTCGTGCCCCGCCAGGATCCAGACCAGCGCCCGCACGCTGATGGCGCTGTCGTTCGCCTTTCCCCGCCGCAGGAGTGCTTCGGCGTCGAAGCCGCGGAACAAGGTCAGCGACGCGGCGCGCACCGCCGCGAACTCATCGAGCATTTCGCCGAACGGCCGGGAGTCGAACCGGCCCGCGGGCACGTACAGTTTTTCGTCGAACCCCATGAGGGGCGTCGTATCGCCGCGGCCGAAGCGCAGCGCGCGATAGGCGAACACGCGCTCGGAGTCGGCGAGATGCCCGATGACCTCCTTCACGCTCCACTTGCCCGGCGCGTAGCGATGGAGCGCCTTCGCCTCGCTGAGCGTGCGGAGCAGACCGAGCGTCTCGAAGATCTGGGACGAGAGCGCCGGCAATGCGTCGCCGCCGGGGACCTTCTCGATGTACTTGCCGTAGTACTCGAGGTACTCGTCGGCGGCGGGACGGGCGATGGTGAGCGTACCCTGCATTCATACCTCCATGGGTCAGACGGAATCGCACGACCCCGTCACCCGTTGACGGTCGCCATCCCCGCGTCGGTGTAGCGGTTTCCCGCGGCCACGCCGACCGGCGCGACCTCGGCGATCCGCTCGAGATCCACAGGCATCAGCATGATCTCCACCGCGCGCGCATTCTCCTCGAGGAAGGAGCGGCGCTTGGTGCCGGGAATGGGCACGATGTCCTTCTCCTGAGCCAGCAGCCACGCGAGGGCGAGCTGCGACGGCGTGCACCCTTTCTCGCGGGCGATCTCCTCCACGCGCGCGACCAGGTCCAGGTTCTTCTGGAAGTTCTCGCCCTGGAATCGGGGATGGAACCGCCGGAAATCGTCGGCGGGAAGATCCTCGAGCGTCTTGAAGCGCCCCGAAAGAAAGCCCCTGCCCAGAGGGCTGTAGGCGACGAATCCGATGCCCAGCTCCCGGCACGTCGGAAGAATCTCCTCCTCCGGATCGCGGGTCCAGAGCGAGTACTCGGTCTGCAGCGCAGAGATCGGATGGACCTTGTGCGCACGCCGGATCGTCGGCGCGGACGCCTCGGAGAGCCCCAGGAAGCGCACCTTGCCCGACTGGACCAGCTCGGACATCGCGCCCACCGTGTCCTCGATGGGGACGCTGCGGTCCACGCGGTGCTGATAGTAAACGTCGATGGTGTCAACGCCGAGACGGCCGAGCGACGCGTCGCAGCAGGCGCGGACGTAGTCGGGGTGGCCGTTCACACC
>JAYUAE010000010.1:0-30917 GCA_043741515.1 Candidatus Eiseniibacteriota bacterium
CGGATGCTCTTGCGGCTGCGGGCGCGGGGCTACGACTGGGCGATCGATCTCTACGGCAACCCTCGGAGCGCCGCGCTCGTGGCGTGGACGGGCGCGAAAGTGCGTGTGGGGCCCGCGCGCCGGGGGCGCCGGCGCCTGTACACGCATCCGGTCCCGCCCGCCGCGAAGGCGCTCTCGGCGGTCGAGCATCATCTTCGCTCCCTCGCGGTCCTGGGGCTCACGCCCCGGCCCCGCACACCGCGTATCGCGCTCACCCCGCGCGAGCGGGAGGAGGGCCTCCGGCGCCTGGATGACGCGCTGCCGCCGGGCGCCCCCCGTGTCGGGATCCACCCGGGGAACCGCTGGCCCGCGAAGCGATGGCCCGAGGAACGGTTCGCAGCGCTCGCGCGGGCCATCCCGCGCCTCGGGGCGCGCCCGGTGGTGCTGGCCGGCCCCGGCGAGGAAGCGCTGGCGCATCGGATCGCCGGTCACGGCCGCGGCGGCCCGCCGGTGCTGGCCGGACTTCCCCTCCGCTCCTACTGGAGCACGGTCGCCGCGCTCGACGCGCTTGTCACCGTGGACGGCAGCCCGCTTCACGCGGGACCGGCTCTGGGCACTCCCACCGTCGGCATTCTCGGCCCCACCGAGCCCGCGATCTGGTTCCCCTATCGGGCGAGCGACGGGCATCAGCTTCTCTCGCGCGATATCTGGTGCCGCCCCTGCCACCGCCACGAGTGCGCGCGGATGGATTGCCTCGAATGGATCAGCGTAGGGGACGCCCTCCAGGCGGTCTCCCGCGCGCTGGCCCACGGGGGAGGGGCGCGTGCCATCGCCTGATCTCTCGCGGGTCCGTCGCGCGCTGGTCCTGCGCCACCGCGCCGCCGGGGATCTACTCCTCACGACGCCCGCGCTTAGGGCGCTCCGCGCGGGGCTGCCCGGCGCCGCCATCGAGATCCTGGTCTCCCGCGGCACGGGCTCGCTCCTGCGCGGAAATCCCGACGTGGACCGGGTTCTGGAGCTGGACCGGCGCTCGCTCGTCTCCCAGACCGCGCGATACGCCTCTCTCGCGCTCGGCGGGTACGATCTGGTGCTGGACATGGTGTCGAATCCGCGGAGCGCACTCATGACCGCGCTGACCCGCGCGCCGGTCCGCGTGGGATACGACCTCACGGGCAGGCGCCGGGCGTACACGATTCGCGTCCCGCGGGAGCCTGCGGGTCCCGGAGGTCCCGTCGTCCGCTACGCCCCCGAGGCCTCCCTGGACCTCGTGCGCGCGCTGGGCATCCCGCCGCGAGGGCTCGCGCTCACCATTCATGTGTCGCATGAGGCAAAGGCGCGAATGGACTACTGGTTACGTGGATCCGGTCTCGGAACACGGCCGATCGTGGGTTGCCTGCCCGCCGGCACGTGGCCCTCGAAGACCTGGATCCCGGATCGATTCGCGGAGGCGATGGACGCGGTGCGGGGCACGGCCGACGTGATCTGGCTCTGGGGGCCCGGAGAGGAAGCGCTTGCGCGGGAGTGCCGTGGGCGCATGAAGGCTCCCTCCACGCTCGGACCTCCGGCCGGGTGGGAGGATCTCGCGGCGCTCGTCCGGCGTCTTTCGCTTCTCGTGAGCAATGATTCCGGCCCGAAGCATCTCGCGGTGGCGCTCGGGATTCCCACGGTGACCGTCTTCGGGCCCACGCACCCGGGCGCCTGGCAGCCCCCCTCCGGCCCGCATGTCACGGTCGAGGCGCGCGGGCTCCCGTGCCTTCATTGCAACCACACGCGCTGCCCGCTTCCGGGCGATCGCCACATGCGCTGCATGCGCGATGTCTCGGCGGCGATGGTGGCCGAGGCATGCCGGGCCCGCCTGTGCGAGGGCGCGGGGAGCGTCGCGTGAACCACGCCCGCACGCGCGAGCCGCTGAGCGCGCTCGTGACGACGAAGAACGAGGAGGCGACCATCCGCGCCTGCCTCGAGTCGATCCGCTGGGCGGATGAGGTCGTCGTCGTGGATTCCGGGAGCATCGACGGGACGCTGGCCATCGCGCGCTCGATCGCCGACCGCGTGCTCGAGCACGAGTACGAGAGTCCCGCCGCGCAAAAGAACTGGGCGCTGCAGGAGCTCGAGCATTCCTGGACCCTCATTTTGGACGCCGACGAGCGCGTGACTCCGGAGCTGCGCCGGGAGATCGAGGCGGTGCTGGCGGATCCCTCGCGGCGCGACGGGTACTGGATCGGCCGGGAGAATTCCTTCTACGGGCGGCCGATCCGGTCGGCCGGGTGGCAGCGCGACAAGGTGCTCCGCCTCTTCGACCGGAGGAAAGGCGCCTACCCGCCCGTGCAGGTGCACGAGGAGGTCGAGCTTCAGGGGACGGCGGCCCGGCTCACGGCCCGGCTCCTCCACGAGCCCTATCGCGACCTGGACCACTACTTCGAGAAGTGGGACCGCTACGCGCGATGGTCGGCGCAGGATCTCGCGCGCAGGGGCGTGCGCGCCACCGGGCCGAGGCTCCTCTTCCGCCCGTGGCTGCGCTTCCTGCGCATGTATGTTCTCGAGGGAGGATTTCGCGAGGGTCGCCGCGGTCTCGTGCTCTGCGGGCTTGCCGCGTTCTCCGTGTTCACCAAGTACGCCCGCCGCTGGGAATCGGAGATGCGGGAGGGAAAGCGGTGAGGGTCGCGTTCTTCGGCGCCTACGATCCGTCCTATCCGCGCACGCGCGTTCTCCGCGAAGGGCTGGAGTCCCGGGGGGCCGAGGTGCTCACGATCCGGGCCCCGCTCGACGCGGCGCCGTTCCTCCGCGAGGCGCGCCTGGTTCTGGCGTGGCTCCGGAGCGCGCGGAAGCTCGACGCCGTCCTCGTGCCCTCCTTCGGCCATCGCGATATTCCGCTCGCGCGGCTCCTGGGGCGGGTAGCGGATTCGCCCGTGATCTTCGACCCGCTCGTGTCCCGCTGGGACACGCAGGTGGGAGATCTCGGAAGGCTCCGGAAAGGCAGCGCGAGCGCGGGCCGGCTTCGCGCGAGCGACCGGGTCTCGCTTTCGCTCGCCGACATGGTGCTCTGCGATACGTGGGAGCACGGCGACTTCTATTCCAGCGAGTTCGGGATCGCGCGGAAGAAGCTGAGCCGCGTCCCCGTCGGCGCCGACCGGTTCGCGTTCGACCTGGGAGCGCGCAGGGGCGGCCGGCCCCATGCCGGCCCGCTCGACATCGTCTATCTCGGGGGCTATCTCCCGCTCCACGGCCTGGGCGCGATCGTGGATGCGGCGACCGAGCTCTTGCGGCGCCACGGAGAGCGCTTCGCGACGTTCACCCTGATCGGCGACGGCATGGTCCTGCCGCGGGTGGAGCGCGACGTGGCGGCGCGCGGATTGAGCAATGTGCGGCTGGCGCCGCGGATGCCCTACGAGGAAGCGATGACCCGGCTCGCGCGCGCCGACTTGGGGCTCGGGATCTTCGGCACGAGCGCCAAGTCGGGTCGCGTCGTGCCGCACAAGGTCTTCCAGTCCATGGCGCTCGGCGTGCCCACGGTCACGCGCCGCTCGGCCGCGGTCGCGGAATTCTTTCGCGACGAGGAGCACCTGGTCCTGGTGCCCGCCGGGGACGGCCTGGCGCTCGCGCGCGCGATCGAAGCGCTGGCCCAGGACCCGGAACGGCGGGAGCGCATCGGCGCTCAGGGACGCGCCGCGGCGCGCGCGCAGGCCTCGCCGTCGAGGATCGGCGATCTCCTGGTCGAGGCCATCGAGCGCTCCCGCGACGCGACGGCGCCCGGCGCCCGCCGGTGATCCGGATCCTTCACGTCGATTCCGAGCGCCCGTGGCGCGGCGGCCAGAATCAAATCCTCCTCCTCATGCGCCGCCAGCGCGCTCGCGGCGACGATCCGCATCTCGCGGCTCCTCCGCGGGCGGCGCTCTCCGAGCGCGCGGCGGGGGAAGGGTTCCCGGTGCGCCCGGTCCCCATGCGCGGCACGTGGGATGTGGCATCCGTGGCCGGTCTCGCGAGCGCCATGCGCGCGATCCGGCCGGACGTGGTGCACTGGCATGCCGCGCGCGCCCACGCCATCGGCGCCTTGGCCTCGCTTCTCGATCCCGCCCCCGCGCGCGTGCTCTCGCGGCGCGTCCAGTTTCCGGTGCGGCGATCGCTCGGGAGCCGTCTCCTCTACGCGCTTCCGGTGGACCGGATCGTCGCGATCTCGGCCGCCGTCAAGGACGCGCTGACCCGGAGCGGAGTGGCGCCGGACTCGATCGACATCGTGCCCAGCGGCATCGACCCCGCCCCCGCTCCCGATCCGGCCGGGCGTATTGCGCTTCGCCGGAGCCTCGGCGTCGAGGATCGGGATGCGCTGGCGATCACGGTGTCGGCGCTCTCCTCCGGAAAGGGCCACGGCGATCTCCTGCGCGCCGCGGCCGCGGCGGCCTCCAGCGCTCCCTTGCTCCGGCTCTGGATCGTGGGGGAAGGACCGCTCGAGCCGCGGCTGCGCGAAGAGAATCGCGCGCTCGGTCTCGAAGGAAGGGTTCAGTTCCTGGGATTTCGTACCGATATCCAAGCGTTGCTCCACGCGGCGGATTTCTTCTGTCTCGCCACGCACTCGGAAGGGCTGGGCTCCTCCATCCTCGAAGCGATGGCGGCGGGACTGCCGGTGGTGGCGACGCGGGTGGGCGGAATTCCCGAGATCGTGGAGGAGGGCAGCACCGGAGTCCTCGTCCCGCCGTCCGACCCTGGCGCGCTCGCGGCCGCGATGGAGCAGATGGCTCTGGATGCGGGTTTGAGAGATGCGATGGGCGCCGCTTCCCGGAAACGCGCCGACCTCTTCAGCGCGGATCGCATGGCAGAGGGAACCTACCGATCGTACCGCGCCGCGTTCTCGGCCCGGGCCCGGTTGACCCTGTAAATTCAACCTGTTAGAGTCACGGACTAGATTTTCGACCGGGCGCATCATCCCGAGAAAGGGTTCCGGCTTCGATGCACGACTTCTGGATGATCGCCCTGTATGGCGCCCTGGTTCTTGGCGTGCTCGTCTTCTTCCACGAGCTCGGCCACTTCCTCGTCGCGAAATGGCTCGGGGTCCGTGTTCTTTCCTTCTCGATCGGGATGGGGCCGCGTCTGTTCGGGTTCCGGAAGAACGGAACCGACTACCGGGTCTCGATCCTGCCCCTGGGCGGCTTCGTCCGGATGGCGGGCGACAGCCCCGAGGCGAGCGACCGGCAGGGAAGCTCCGACGAGTTCCTGGAGAAGCCCTGGTGGGCCCGCGCGCTGATCACCGCGGCCGGACCCTTCGCGAACCTGATCCTCGCCTTCGTCATCAACGTCGCCGTATACCTGATCGGGATCCGGACGCCTGATTTCCCGGCCACGGTCGGGCACGTGACCACCCAATCGACGGTCGAGCGCGCTGGCCTCCGCGAGTGGGACCACATCGAGACGCTGGACGGACGCCCCGCGCGCACCATGAGGCAGCTCGCCACGGCTGTGGACCGCGTGGTGCGAAACAAGGGCCAGGAGGAAGTGCCGGTCACCGTCTCGCGCCGCGGAGAGGTCGTGAACCTCCACATCGCCCGCCGGGATGCCGCGCGATTCGCCGAGGAGCTGGACTGGAACACCGGCACCGTGATCGGACGCGTGTTCCTCGGCCTGCCGGCCTACCAGGCGGGGCTCCGCGAGGGGGACGAGATCCTGAGCGTGGATGGAAATCGCGTGGTCAACTGGAGCGACCTCTCCACCCGGATTCGCCGGAGTCCGGAGACGCCGCTCGCGCTTCGGGTCCGGCGCGGCGCCGAGGTGTTCCCGGTCACGGTGAAGACCACGCCCGACAGCGTGATCGGAATCTCGCTGCCCGAGACGATCTCCACGCTGGAGCGGTTCGCCTTTCCGGAGGCGCTCTCGCTCGGCCTGCGTCAGACGCTCTACGCGGCGGGGCAAATCTATCAGGGGCTCTGGGGCTTTGCCACGAACCCGATCAAGCTGAGCTCGAGCGTCGCGGGTCCGATTGCCATCGCACAGGTCGCGCGCGATCAGGCCAAGAGCGGCCTGGATCAGCTCCTCTCCTTTGCGTCGTTCATCAGCGTGGCGCTCATGGCCATGAACCTGCTTCCAATTCCGATCCTGGACGGGGGGCATGTGCTCTTCTCGATTCTCGAGGGCATCCGGCGCAGGCCGCTCTCGTTCAAGACGCAGGCGGCATTTCAGCGGGTCGGCCTCGCCGTCCTGGGAGGCCTCGTCATCTTCTCCTTCGCAAACGACCTCACCCGGGTTTCGCAACGAAGGCGCGCGGAGGCCGATATCGACCGACAGTTGAACCACAACGCGCCCGCCGACTCCGTACCCTCCCCGGCCAGGCGTTGACGCCGCTGGGTTGACGCGGCGCCACACCACGATGCGCGGCGCGTTCGTCGCGAGGCTGGCGGTCCTCGCGCTCCTGTTCGCCGCCCTGGGCGCCTCGGCGCCGTCCTCCGCGCCGAAGACCGTCGAGTTCGAGAAGACCCGCGAGGTCCGCCGCGTGGAGATCCACGGCAACAGGGCCTTCTCGTCGAGGAAGCTCCGCGGCTTTCTCCGGACGCGGGGCCGCTCCTTCTGGAAGCCGTGGCGCCACGCTCCGTATCGCTCCGACTTCCTCCGCTTCGACCGTGTCGCGCTGCAGTCGTATTACCGCCGCCGCGGATACCTGTCCGCGCAGGTGGACAGCGTCAGGACGGATCCGGTACGCGGCCACGACGCAAAGGTGGATGTCCGTTTCTTCCTGACCGAGGGCCCGCTCTCCCGGCTGAGCGGGATCGTCCTGGTGAACACGGCGCCGCTCCCGGAGGCGGAGGTGCGCAAGGTCCTGAAGCAGAAACCGGGCGACCCGGCCGACGTCACGCGGATCGAGGTGGACCGGCAGGCCGTCGAGGACCATTACGGCAACCTCGGATTCGCGGCCGTCGAGGTGCGCGACAGCCTGGGCGTGGACAGCGCGCACGTATCCGTCGCGTACCGAATCGAGTCGGGCCTCGTGGCGAAGGTCGGAACCGTGGGCGTGGAGGGGCTTCGCAAGACAGGCCGCCGCGTGGTCACCCGCGAACTCACGGTGCACGGGGGCGACATCCTCTCCCGCAAGAAGCTGACCGACAGTCAGCAGCGCATCTATGACACCGGGCTCTACAGCGACGTCGTGTTCGAGCGGGGCGACATCGATTCCACAAGCCATCGTACCGATCTTCACCTCACGGTGCGCGAGCGGAAGATGGCGTGGGTCGATGCCGGGCTCGGGTACGGCACGCTGGATCAGCTGCGCCTCACCAGCCAGTGGGGGCAACGGAACATCGGGAGGGAAGGGATCCGCTTCGTCCTCATGGGGCGCATGGGCGTGATCGTGAACCGGCCGATTCGAAAGTGGAGCCTCGGTAACCGCCGCGTGGACGGTTCGTTTTCGGAGCCCTGGATCTTCGGAACGCGCACGCAGGCGAGCGTGGGCGGGTACGCCGAGCAGATCGTGCGGACTCAGACGGCTCAGAGGATCTTCCTGGACCGGCCGCTTCGAGCCTATGGAGCCGCTCTCGCCTTCCGGAAGGATCTCAGCCTGATCACGCACGGAACACTCTCCTTCGAGCACCGCCACGTGATTTCGGATAGCGCGAGCCTCCCGCTCGCTTCCGGCGTCGAATCCAAGAGCTATTCGACCCGCCGTGTAGGACTATCGGTGGAGCGCGACACGCGGGTCGATCCTTTCGATCCCAAAGCGGGCAGCGATCTTATCGGGAACACCGTGGTGGCCGGCGGGGTAATCAGAGGCAGCGCCCGGTTCATCAAGTTCGGCGGCACGGCGGCGACCTACAGGCCCATCCGCCGCCGGCTCACGCTGGCGCTCCGGCTCCAGTCGGGATACGTGAACCCCTTTGGCACCTTCGCGGGGCGAAGGGATACCCTCCACGAGCTCGAGCTGATCCCACTCGAGGACCGGTTCGTCACGGGAGGGGCCTCGTCGGTGCGCGGCTACTTCGAAAACGAGATCGGAAACAGGATTGTCGGCGCTGACTCGACCGGCGCGGCCATCCATCAGAATCGAGGCGGAGAAGTCCTCCTGCTCGGCTCGGTCGAAGCCCGGTTTCCGCTGTTCTGGATCCTGAGCGGAGCGGTCTTCATGGACGCGGGCAATGTCTGGGAGAGGCCTCAAGACATCACGGTGCGGCGGCTGTTCACCGTGACCGGGCCCGGAGCCGGGTATTCCGACATGCGCTACTCGGCGGGCGCGGGAGTGCGGTTCAGCACTCCCGTCGGCCCGGTGCGGTTCGACTACGGGTGGAAGCTCAGACGGGCGAAGCCCGAGGAGAACGACCTGAGCTCGACCCGGGGCACGTTCCACTTCAGCCTGGGGCAGGCATTCTGACATGTTCGGCGGCGAGATCGAGCGGCTTCAATCCGAGAAGCAGCGGGGCGCGAGAAACGGGCGGCGCGGTCCCGGATGGCTGCCGCATGTCCTGTGGGCTGCGTCGGCCGCGATCCTCGTAGTCTGCGTCTGCGCGGGGATCATGGCATTGCTCTTCGCACGGGGCGATCCGGTCGTATCCAGGCGCATCGTGAAGTTCATCAGCACCTCGATCGGCTCCGACTCGACGCGGCTCGAGTCCGATCGGATCTATGGGTCCGTCTTCGGCGGCGCGGTGCTCGAGCATCCCAGGCTCGTCGTGCTCACCCCCGACGGCCCGGTCACGTGGCTCAGCGCCGACCGGCTCCGCGCGGAATACGACACGTACCAGCTGTTCTTCTCGCTCCGCCGCACGCTCCGGATCACGATCGACGCTCCGGTGCTTCCGCTCGTGCACGACCGGCGGGGGAACCTCGTCGTGCCCCGGTTCCGTGGATCGAACCGGAACGCGCTGGATCGGACGGTGACCCGGATCGACGTCACCTTCCACGACGGCAGGATCACCCTCGACCGCGGCGGCGTGCGCTTCGGGAGGATTTCGGGCAATGCGCTGGCGCTCCTGGAGCCCTCCAGGACGACCCTGCGCGTGAACCGCCTCTCCGGCGTGAGCCTCATGCCGGGCAGGCCGGGCTCGATCCGGGCTTACGGCGTCGCGGTCGCATCGGGCGGAAGGCTCAAGTTCGATCCGCTCTACGTCTCGCTGGATCGGACGCACATCCGGTCGGCAATCGATTGGGATCTCGAGCACGCGCGCGTGGTCTCCTCGCGCACCGGTGTCGCTCCGCTCGATGTCGCGGAGGTCATGAAGCTCCTCGACCTGAGTCCGGTTTCGCGAGGAACCCTCACCGGCGAGGTCTCCTTTGCGGGCGATCCCAGCTCGGGGACCGCCACCGCGCGCCTGTCCGGAACGGTGGAAGGAGAGCCGGTGGACACGCTGTTCGTGCGAGCCGCCCTGGTTCCCGGCCAGATCCACATCGATGAGGCGCGCGTCCGCGTGAGGGAGGCCGAGGTGGAAGGCCGCGCGGTGGTGGAAACGCGCGGGGTTCTCACCGCCGAGGTGCGTCTGAAGAACGTGGATCCCGCGCTCCTTCCCTGGTGGCGCCTTCCCGCGAACACCCCGCACGGACATCTTGCCGGGATCGCGCGGATCCGCGCGGTGCGCGCCAAGCCCTACCCGGTCGCCGCCCTCTCCGTCGCGCTCGAGCGCGGAACGCTGGGCCGTCTCGCGATCGAACGCGGGAACGTCGCCATGAGGCTGGGGCAGCGGGGCGACGTGGCCATCGATACGGCCTGGGTGGACACGCCGGGCGCGCGGCTCTTCGGCTCGGGGACCGTCGCTCCCGATACGACGCTCGCGTTCACGTTCGAGGCGGCGGTCCGTGACATCGGCGCCATGGACGCGCTCCTGAGCCCCGTGGCCATGGACGCCGGGCAGGGCCGGATCACAGGTTGGATGCGGGGGAGGTCCTCGGACCCCGACTACCAGATCTCGGGGCTCCTCACGGCGGGCCGCCTCTCCAATGGAATGGCCTTCGACTCGCTCCGGGTCGCCTCGCGCGGCCGCCTCGGATCGCCGCCTTTCGCGACCGCAGACGTGGCCATGACGCGGCTTCGCGCGGGAGAGCGGCCGCTCGGCAATGTCGTCTCCACGCTGACGATCACGGACCACGTCTCGATCGACCGGTTCCGTGAGTCGCTCGGGGACACCACACTGACCCTGCGCGGGAACGTGCGGATGCGCGGGAAGCTCGCGACGGCGACGCTGGATTCGGTCCTGTTCGCGGTGGGGCCGCGCGCGTGGAGGAACGTGGGGCCCGTGCAGGCCACGCTTCAGGGAGACCGCCTCGCCGTTTCACGGCTTTCCCTGGCGACCGATTCGGGCCGGATCGATGCGGCCGGAGACATCCGCCTGGAGAAGAGCCTCGTCAACGCGAGGGCGTCGCTCCAGCGCGTGGACCTGGCAGGCGCCGCATGGGACCCCGCTTCACCGAATGCGCCGGGTGGGATCGTGGACGGCGACGTCCTCGTCTCGGGACCGCTTGCCGATCCCGACATCCAGATGAGCCTCCGGATCGCCCATCCGCGCCTCTCGGGAATGGACGGAGACTCGCTGACCCTCGCGCTGGGGTATGCGCCGGGGCAACTCTCCATCTCGCAGGCGCGCTGGGTGAAGGGCGCCGGAAGCGCCACGATCGTGGGAACGGCGCGGCCCGCGATGACGTTCCAGGACTGGACGCGCGCGATGAGCCGGGGCGATCACGCCTGGACCTCGCGCGTGGATCTGGCGCTCGAGGTGTCAGCCGACCGGTTCGACCTCGCAACCCTCGCGTCCCTGGACACGAGCCTGAGCTCGCTCCGGGGGTTTGTGACCGGCAAGGTTCGCGTGACCGGGACGGCCGGCCGGCCGGTGCTGGCCGGGAGCGCGGAGGGCGCGACCGTCGCCTACCACGGCGTGGAGGCGGAGTCGGGCACATTCGCGGGAGGGTACGCCAGCAGAAAGCTCTCGATCGAGCGGCTCGATTTCGCGAGGAACGGATCCACGACCCACGTGGAGGGCTTCGTGCCCATCGACCTCTCGCTCTACGGAGGTCACCGGGTCATCCGCGAGGATCCGGTGTCGCTCAAGCTCCGAATGGCGGATGCGGACTTCGGAATCGCCGCGCTCTTCGTCCCCGAGTTCGCCTCGAGCGCGGGGAAGCTCAATGTGACCGCCGATCTCCATGGCACGCCCGCGCGCCCGGTCCTCACGGGCTCGCTGCGGCTGGTCGACGGCGTGCTGCGCATCGCGGGACGCGACGAGGTGCTCGAGGGGCTGGAGGTGGACGCCTCCTTCGATCAGCATCGCGCCAACGTGACGCGGGTCGTCGCGCGGGAGGGCAAGAAGGGGAAGCTGAACGGGACCGGGTGGTGGCAGGCCGCGGAGGGGAAGCACTGGGGGAACTTTGAATTCCGTCTCCATGCGACCGAGTTCACCGCTACCGATCGCGAGACCTACATGTTCCGCTTCACGGGCGACTTCCTCGTGAAGGACGCGCTGAACCCGAGCGGCGAGGAAACCTACCGGATCACCAGCGTCGCGCCCGCCGCGCTCGCGCGGGGCGAGCTCACCCTCGACCTGAGCCAGCCGCGCGAGGACGCCGAGGAGCCGGTCCCCTTCCTTTACGACATCACGGTCGACGTACCGCGCAATCTCTGGTACCGGAATCTCGATACGGAGGTGGAGCTGCAGAACGGGCAGCTCACGCTGCGAAACGAGGGCGTGCGCGACCTGATCCTGGGCTCGCTCGAGGTGAAGGGTAAGTACTACATCTACTCGAACGAATTCCGGATCACGAGCGGGACCATCAATTTCACGACCCTCGATCGCATCGACCCCGACATCTCCATCGAAGCGCAGACGACGCTGCCGGGGCAGGGAGGGCAGGGGAGCGAGGGGTACCCGATCTACCAGACGCTCAGCGGCCGCTCGAGCCAGCTCAAGGTGCATATCCATGACGATTCGGGGCACAACGAGAGCTACCTCTGGAAGGTGCTTACCATCGGGCAGTTCACCGCGGCCGGGAGCGAGATCGCCGCCACGAATGCCGGCGCGGCGCCGGTCGCGGGGGACGCGACCCTTCCGGTGCGCAACTACCTCTTCCGGAACGCCGAGCGGTGGCTCACGGACGTCGGCTTCATCGATACGATCGATCTCAAGTCCGGCACCGCCACGGGCAACAACCCGGCCGCGACCACGATCGGACTCGTGGGCGTCGGAAAGTACGTGACCCCGGAACTCTATGTTAAGTATTCTCGCAACTTCTCCGGGGGCACCGTCGACCAGATCCAGAGTCTCAGCGCCGAGTATCGAGTGACGCGGCATCTTCTGCTCAGGGGAGAGCAGGTCCGGCCAGGACAGGGCACCTTGCTCCCCGGGACCACCCAGCAGCTGAAACAGGAATACAACCTCGACTTGAAGGTCAGGCTCGAGTATTAGGAACTAGGAGAACCTTGGACCTCAACTCCGTGCAGCGCCAGGCGGTGGAGCACCCGGGCGGCCCCCTCCTGATCCTGGCGGGCGCGGGCAGCGGCAAGACGCGCGTCCTGACCGGCCGCATCGCGCACCTGGTCAAGGACCGGGGCATTCCGCAGGGCTCCATCCTCGCCTTCACCTTCACGAACAAGGCGGCCCGCGAGATGCGGGCGCGCGCGCAGACGCTCCTTGGCCGCGAGGACCTGGGCGTCTGGCTGGGCACGTTCCACGGCACCTGCGTGCGGATCCTGAGACGCCACGCCGAGCTGCTCGGCTATCCCAAGAACTTCGTGATCTACGACACCGACGATCAGCGCGGCATCCTTCGCGATCTTCTGAGAGCTTCCGGCCCCGAGGACAAGAGCCTCACCCCCGCCGGCGCCGGTTCTCGCATCTCGCGTCTCAAGAATGAAGCGGTGGAGCCGGACGAGTTCGAGAAGACCGCGTTCACCGTGGTGGACCGCCGGCTCGCGCAGGTCTACCGGGGCTACCAGAAGGCGCTCCGCGACCGCGGGGCCATGGACTACGACGACCTCATCGTGCACACGGTGCGGCTCTTCGACCTGGACGAGGAGATCCACCGCGCCTACGCGACCCGCTTCCTGCACGTGCTCGTGGACGAATATCAGGACACGAACGGCATCCAGTTCCGTCTCATCGAGAGCCTGTCGCGAATCCATCGCAACCTGACCGTGGTGGGGGACGACGACCAGTCGATCTACGGGTGGCGCGGCGCCGACGTGGACAACATTCTCTCGTTCGAGAAGTCCTTCCCCGAGGCCACGGTGCTCCGGCTGACGCAGAACTACCGCTCCACGCAGACGATCCTGCGCGCCGCCAACGGCGTGGTGAAGAACAACGTCGCCCGCAAGGAGAAGGAGCTCTGGACCGAGAACGATCCGGGTGAGCGGATCCGCGTGCATCTGGCCGAGGACGAGGAGGCCGAAGGGGAGCGGATGGTCTCGATCCTCCTCGAGACGCGCCGTACCCACTCCCTGAAGAACTGCGGCTTCGTCGTGCTCTACCGGACCAACGCCCAGTCGCGCTCGGTGGAGAACGCCCTCCGCCGCTCGGGAATCCCCTATCAGCTGACGGGCGGGATCTCATTCTACGAGCGCCGCGAGGTCAAGGACGTCATCGCGTACGTGCGCGCGCTGGTGCAGCCCAAGGATTCGGTCTCCTGGTTCCGGATCCTGAATGTGCCGTCGCGCGGGATCGGACGCACCACGCTGGACCGGTTTCGCAGCTTCGCGGAGGAGCGGTCGCTACTCGTGCCGGAGGCGTTCGCACACCCGGACCTCGTGGTGGCCGTGGGGCTGCCCGCCGCGAAGAGACTTCAAGAGCTCGGGCGTCTCTTCACGTCGCTCGCATCGCTACTCTCGCTCTCCCCGCCGGCCTTCCTCGCCGAGCTGATCGCGAAGATCCGCTACCGCGAGTATCTCCTGGAAGAGAACCCCGCGGAAGCGGCCGAGCGGATCGAGAACGTGGACGAGCTGATCGCGGGCGCCGAGGCGTACCTGCGTCGCGCGGAAGACCCCACCGTGGACGGGTTCCTGGCCGAGGTGGCGCTCCTGACCGACGTGGACCTCTGGAATGACGAGGACGACACCGTGAACCTCATGACGATCCATTCGGCCAAGGGGCTCGAGTTTCCGGTTGTCTTCGTCATGGGTCTGGAGGAGGGGCTCCTGCCGCACGCCTCTTCCTTGCGTGCCGAGATGGAGGGCGATCGATCGCAGCTGGAGGAGGAGCGGAGGCTCTTCTACGTGGCGCTCACCCGCGCGCAGGAGCGGGTCCATCTGTTCCACGCTTCGTTCCGCCGCGCCTGGAACTCCTCGGGCGGGGGCCAATCCCGCTTTCTCTCGGAGATCCCGGAGGACTGCCTCGAGTGGGTGAGCGGAGCGCCCTGGTCCCAGCCGAAGTCGCCCGCCAGGAGACGCGCTCGAGGCGAGGAGGAGAAGGGGCCGCGTGGCGCGTCGAGTCCGATCGGCGTCCGCGTGAGCCATCCCCAGTTCGGCGAGGGAGTGGTCGTGGCCTGCGAGGGACGCGGAGAGCGCGCGAAGCTCACGGTCGAGTTCCGGCGCGCCGGAACCAAGAAGATTCTCGCGGCCTTTGCGGAGCTGAGCCATGCCGATTGACGCCAGGGTCGTGGCGAAGGTGGCCGCTCTCTCGCGGCTCCAGGTGGATCCCTCCGAGGAGGAACGGTTCGTGAAGGAGCTCCAGTCGATCCTGGCCTACGTGGAGCAGCTCCAGGCGCTCGACGTGAGCGGCATCGAGCCGACAAGCCAGGTGGGGTCGGGTGTGAAGACCCCGCTCCGTGAGGACGTCGTCGTGCCGTCCGATGTCCGGGACGAAGCGCTGGCGCAGGCTCCCGACCGGGACGGCGATTACTTCCGCGTTCCCCGGGTGGTATGAAGAGGGAGTCCGAAGCTCCGGAGTCCGCCGAATCGATCGGGCGCGCGGTCTCGAGCCGCGAGCGCACCGCCGTCGAAGTGGCGCGGATCTTCATCGAGCGCGCCGAGCGGACCGCGCCCCTTCTCTCCACCTACCTCCATCGCGACTCCGAAGCCACGCTCGCCATGGCTCGCGAGGTGGACGCGCGGATCGCGGCGGGGGAGAAGCTCGGCCCCTTGGCCGGCGTTCCTGTCGGGCTCAAGGACAACCTCTGCACGCGCGGGATGCCGACCACGTGCGGCTCGCGAATCCTAGAGGGATACCGTCCGCCCTACGACGCGCACGTGGTGGAACGGCTGCGCGAGGCGGGCGCCGTCTTCACCGGGAAGACCAATTGCGACGAATTCGCGATGGGGTCCTCGACCGAGAATTCGGCCTACTTCCCGACGCGCAATCCCTGGGACCCCTCGCGTGTGCCGGGCGGATCGAGCGGTGGCTCGGCCGCGACCGTCGCGGCGCTCGAGGCCCCGCTCGCCCTGGGTTCCGACACCGGCGGCTCGGTGCGTCAGCCGGCTGCCTTCTGCGGCGTCTTCGGCCTGAAGCCGACCTACGGCGCGGTCTCGCGCTACGGGCTCGTGGCATTCGCCTCCTCGCTCGACCAGATCGGGCCGTTTGCGAGAACGGCGCGCGATACGGCGCTCCTCTACAACGCGATCTGCGGGCGCGACGAGCGGGACATGACGAGCCGGGCCGAGGCCGAGCCGGTCGCGCTGGAAAAGCTGGAGGGAGGGGTCAAGGGGATGAAGATCGGAATCCCGCGAGACCTGATCGCCGAGGGCGTGGATCCCGAGGTGCTCTCCTCCCTCACGCGCGTCGCGAAGACGCTCACGGACGAGGGAGCCGAGATCGTGGACGTGACGCTGCCCCATGCGCGCTACGCGATCGCGACCTACTACCTGATCGCTCCGGCGGAGGCGGCGAGCAATCTCGCGCGCTACGACGGCGTGCGGTACGGGTTCCGCGCGAAGAGCGAGGATCTCCAGTCCATGTACGCGGCCACTCGAGGGAAGGGCTTCGGACGCGAGGTGCGCCGCCGGATTCTGCTCGGCACCTACGCGCTCTCGGCCGGCTACTACGACGCCTACTACCTCCGCGCCATGAAGGTGCGCACGCTGGTCCGGAAGGATTTCCAGGACGCGCTTTCGGGCACCGACGCGATCCTGCTTCCAACCACGCCGACGCCTCCCTTCAAGCTCGGGGAAAAGGTGGACGATCCGCTGGCCATGTACCTGAACGACATCTTTTCCATCCCGGCCTCGCTTGCCGGAGCGCCGGCGCTTTCCTTCCCGGCGGGCATGACGCGGTCGGATCTGCCCATCGGAATGCAGCTCGTCGGGCGGCCGTTCGGCGAGGCGACGCTCCTCCGCGTGGCGCGCGCCTGGGAGCGCGCGAGCGGGGACGCGCTCCGCGTGCCGGCGGTCGCGGCAGGAGCGGGCGGATGACCCCCGCGTACGAGACCGTCGTGGGGCTCGAGGTTCATGCCCAGCTCAAGACGGCTTCCAAGATCTTCTGCTCGTGCAGCACCAAGTTCGGATCGCGGCCCAACACGCAAGTGTGTCCGGTCTGCCTGGGTCTCCCGGGCGTGCTGCCGGTCATGAACGAGCGCGCCGTCCGCTTCGCGGTCATGACGGGGCTCGCGGTGGGGAGCGCCATCGCGGAGCGGAGCGTCTTCGCACGGAAGAACTACTTCTATCCCGATCTTCCCAAGGGCTACCAGATCTCCCAGTACGACCGCCCGCTCTGCGTGGGAGGCGGCGTGGACGTGCGCGTGGGCGGCTCGTGGAAGCGGATCGGACTCGTGCGGATCCACCTGGAAGAGGACGCCGGGAAGTCGATCCACCCGGAAGGGCGGGCCGGGGTGGCGACCACCCTGGTGGACCTGAATCGCTCCGGCGTTCCGCTCATCGAGATCGTGTCGGAGCCTGAGATCCGGGGCGGGGCGGAGGCCTACGACTACCTGGTCCGCCTGAAGCAGATCCTCATGTACCTGGACGTCTGCGACGGGAACATGGAGGAGGGAAGCCTCCGCTGCGACGCGAACGTCTCGGTGCGGCCGCAGGGCCGGACCGAGTTCGGAACGAAGACCGAAATCAAGAACATGAATTCCTTCCGGAACGTGGAGCGCGCGATCGCGTTCGAGACGGCCCGGCAGATCGAGACCCTGAACGCGGGCGGGCGGATCCTGCAGGAGACGCTGCTCTGGAACGCCGACAAGGGGACCGCGGAGCCGATGCGCAGCAAGGAGGAGGCCCACGATTACCGGTATTTTCCGGAGCCCGACCTCCTGCCGCTGGACCTCACGCCGGCCTGGATCGATTCGGTCCGCTCCGAGTTGCCGGAGCTTCCGCACCAGGTGCGCGAGCGGCTCATCGGCGAGTTCGGCATTCCCGACTACGACGCCGAGGTGCTCACCGAGTCGCGCTCGCTCGCCCTCTACTACGAGGAGGTGGCGCGGCGCTCCGGGAACGGGAAGCTGGCGTCGAACTGGGTCATGACCGAGGTGAACGGCATCCGGAACAAAGCGGGGCAGTCCATCGAGGAATTCCCGATCCGTCCCGACCGGCTGGGGACGCTCGTGAAGATGATCGCGGAGGAGCGGATCTCCGGAAAGATCGGAAAGCAGCTCTTCGAGCTGATGCTGACCCGGCCCGACGGCGCCGAGGAACTGGTCGTGAGCCAGGGGCTCCTGCCGATCGACGACGACGCCGCGCTCCGGGCCCTGGCGCGCGAGGTCATCGCGGCCAATCCGGGGCCCGTGGCCGAGGTGAAGGCGGGGAAGGAGCGCACGTTCGCCTTCCTCGTGGGCCAGGCCATGAAGCAGTCGCGCGGACGCGCGCATCCCGAGAGATTACAAGAGGCGCTGCGGAAGGAGCTCCAGGCCTCGTGACCGCGCATCCCAGGGTGCTGGTGGTCGGAGGCGGCGGCAGGGAGCATGCCCTGGTGTGCGCGCTCCACGAATCTGCCGAGCATCCCGCGGTGTTCGCGGCGCCCGGGAACCCCGGCATGGAGCCGGAGGCCACGATGGTCCCGATCCGCGCGACCGACCTCGCGGGGCTTACCGCCTGGGCCGAGCGCGAGAGGCCGGACCTGGTCGTCATCGGTCCCGACTCCGCGGTCGCCATGGGGCTCGCCGACGCCCTTGCGAAGAGCTCGATCCCCACGCTCGGTCCGGTGCGCGCGGCCGGGCGCCTGGAGTCCAGCAAGAGCTTCGCGAAGCAGCTCATGCAGGAGCTGAACCTTCCGACCGCTCCGTATCGTCTCGCGCACAGCGCGGCCGAGGCCCGGCGGGTTCTCGCCGGGGCCACGTACCCGATCGTGCTCAAGGCGGACGGCCTCGCGGCGGGGAAAGGCGTGGTGGTAGCGGAGCGCGAGAGCGAAGCGCTCGAGACCATCGCCGCGTGGATGGAGCGCGGCGAGCTGGGCGAATCGGGCAAGACGCTCGTCATCGAGGACTTCCTGCGCGGGGAGGAAGCCTCGCTCTTGGTCCTCACGGACGGGAAACGCTGGATGCTCTTCCCGCCCGCGCGCGACCACAAGCGCGCGTACGACGGAGATCAGGGCCCGAACACCGGCGGAATGGGCGCCAATGCTCCGGCCCGCGTTCCCGGCAAGGACGAGGCGGTCGCGATCGCGCGCCGCATCGTGGATCCCCTTCTCGCCGCGCTCGAGAAGCAGGGGATCACCTATCGTGGCATCCTCTACATCGGGCTCATGCTCACCGCGTCCGGGCCGATGGTGCTGGAGATCAACGCGCGGTTCGGGGATCCGGAGGCCCAGGCGGTGCTGCCGCTCCTGGATGAAGACGTCCTCCCGCTCTTCCTTTCCGCCGCGCGCGGCGCGATCCCGGAAGGGCGCCACGAGTCCTTCATCCGTCACGCCGGCGCTGCGGTCTGCGTCGTGCTCGCCACGGCCGGCTATCCCAAGGAGCCGCGCACGGGGCAGGTGATCGAGGGCTTGAATCACGCGCGCCCCCACGGGATCCGCTTCTACTGCGCCGGGGTCGATCGCCGCGCGGGCCGCCTCGTCACGAGCGGCGGCCGCGTGCTGGGAGTCACCGCGCGCGCGGAGACGCTGGCGCGCGCGCGCGGGGCGGCGTACGAGGCCGTCTCGTGGATCCGCTTCGATGGAATGCAGTACCGCCGCGACATCGCGATGGCGCTCGAACCAGGGAGATCCGGCTCATGAGCGAGAAAGGGACCGTCCTCATCCTCTTCGGAAGCGAATCGGACCGTGCGGTGATGGAGGAGGCTGCCAAGGTGCTCGAGAGCTTCGGCGTCTCCTCCCGGATGGAGGTGGCCTCGGCGCACCGGAGTCCGGACCTGGTCCGGGACCTCGTGCGCGGCGCCTCCGCGGAAGGCGTCCGGGTGTTCATCGCGGGCGCGGGCATGGCGAACCATCTCGCGGGCGCCGTCGCGGCGCACACGACCCTGCCGGTGATCGGCGTTCCGCTCGGCGGCTCGCCGCTCTCGGGAGTGGACGCACTCTACTCCACGGTCCAGATGCCGCCCGGCGTGCCGGTCGCGACCGTGGCGATCGGATCGGCCGGGGCCAAGAACGCCGGGGTGCTGGCGGTCCAGATCCTCGCGCTCTCGGATCGGAGCCTCGTCCTCAAGCTCGAAGATCTCAAGGCGCGCCTCGCGCGCGGCGAGCGGCTCTAAGAGAAGCTCCCGGGCTCCCGGGGGCCTCGCCTCGCATGGAGCGTCTCGTGCTGGCACCGGGAGCGCCCTGGCGTGAGGCGGCGGAGCGCGCGGCCGCGGTCCTGTGCGCGGGCGGCGTGGCGCTGCTTCCTGCCGAGGGCGTCTACGGTCTTCACGCGCGCGCCGAGGATCCGGAGGCCGTCGCCCGGCTCCTCGCGCTCAAGCCTCGCGCGGCGGAGAAGCGTTTCATCGGCTTGATCGCGAATCCGGCCGAGATCGGCCGCTGGTCCCTGCCCAGCGCGCGCGCTTCGGCGCTCGCTCTGGAGCACTGGCCCGGCGCGCTCACGCTCGTGCTCCGGGCGGCGGCGTCGGTCCCGGAGTCGCTGCGGAATCCGGAGGGAACGATCGCGCTGCGGTGCCCCGGGGTCCCGTTCCTCCGCGCCGTGGTGGCCGGCGTGGGCGGGATCGTGCTCTCCACCTCGGCGAATGAGCCGGGAGCGCCCGCGCTGGCGCGTCCTTTCGGACCCATCGCCGAGCGCGCGGATCTGATCGTGGATCAGGGGGAGCTCTCGGGGACACCTTCGACCGTGGCCCTCATCGAGGGCGAGACCGTTCACGTGCTCCGCGAGGGCTCCGTCCGGCTGAGTGGAAGGCGCCCTTGACGGTGCGCACCGCGGCTCCTAGACTCGATCCTTCGACGGCCCGCAGTCTCTCTTGTCCGAAACGGGGTCCATGTTTCAGGTACTGCTGATCTGCACCGGCAACACATGCCGGAGCCCCATGGCCGAAGCGATCCTGCGCTCGCTCCTGGCGAAGGATCCGGCGAGCCTGGCGCGCGTGAGTTCCGCGGGGACGGGAGCCGTCGAGGGAACTCCCGCGACGGCGCTCGCGGTCACGGTTTGCGCGGAGAACGGGGTCGACGTGCGGGAGCACCGCTCGAAGGCGCTCACGGCCGCCCTGATCCGCGCCTCCGATCTCGTTCTGGGCATGGAGCCGCATCATCTCGAATACGCGCGCGGCCTCGTTTCGAGCGCCGCGGACAGGATCCACCTAATCACTGAAAAGGGCCTGGCGCCTGGCGCCGCCCCTTCCAGCGGCGTGGCCGATCCGATGGGCGGCACCGCCGACCAGTACCGGGATACCTACAACCGGATCCGGAGCCATCTCTTGGGGTGGATTCCGGTGATCCGGGAATCGGTCGAGCGGCGCGAAGGCGTGCGGCGGTCGAGCGAACCATGAAACCACGCCGGAAGGAGGAGGGCATGGCGCGTGAAGCGGACGGCGTGATCTGGATGAACGGGAAGCTGGTTCCCTACGAAGACGCGAAGATCCACGTCCTCTCGCACGTGGTGCACTACGGATCCAGCGTGTTCGAGGGGATCCGGGCGTACGCCACACCGGGCGGCACTGCCGTGTTCCGGCTCGACCGTCATGTGCAGCGCATGCTCGACTCCTGCAAGATCGTCCGCATCGCATGCCCCTACGGATACGACCAGCTCATGGATGGAATACGCGAAACGGTGCGCGCGAACGGCGGGGGAGCCTGCTACATCCGCCCGGTCGTGTACCGCGGGTTCAAGACGCTCGGAGTGAACCCGACAGGCGTTCCCATCGACGTCGCCATCGCGGCCCTCAACTGGGGCAAGTACCTGGGCAAGGACGCGCTGGAGCGGGGGATCTCGGTGCGCATCTCGTCCTGGCAGCGCCAGGCGCCGAACACATTCCCAGCCATGGCCAAGACCGGCGCGAACTATCTCAACAGCCAGCTCATCAAGCTCGAGGCGGTCGCGGACGGCTACGAGGAAGGGATCGCGCTCGACGTCTTCGGCTACGTGGCGGAAGGAAGCGGCGAGAACATCTTCCTGGTGCGCGGCGAGACGCTCTACACGCCGACCATCGCGAACGCCATCCTCCCGGGAGTCACCCGCGACTGCATACTCACGCTCGCGCGCGAGATGGGGCTCGAGGTTCGCGAGGAGCAGCTCCCGCGCGAGATGCTCTACATTTCGGACGAGCTGTTCTTCACCGGGACCGCGGCGGAGATCACGCCGATCACCCAGGTGGACCGGATCCCGATCGGAACCGGGGCCGTGGGCCCCATCACGCGAAAGCTCCAGAAGGCGTTCTTCGACATCGTGGAGGGCCGCGCTTCCGACCGCCATGGCTGGCTCTTCCCCGTGGAATCGCGCGGCAAGGTTCAGCGCGCGGCCAAGAAGGCGCGCTAGGCGGGATCGCCCATGGCATCCAAACTCGGCACGGCCGCGGCCTCGCCGCGCGAGGCGTCGCTTCGAAGCGCGGATCCCGAGATCGACCGGGCCATCCGCTCGGAGATCGGCCGCCAGCAGAGCACGCTTGAGCTGATCGCCTCGGAGAACTTCGTGAGCGAGGCGGTGCTCGAAGCGATGGGCTCGCCGCTCACCAACAAGTACGCGGAGGGCTACCCGGGGAAGCGCTACTACGGCGGCTGCGAATTCGTCGACCTGGCGGAGTCGCTCGCGATCGATCGGGTGAAAGCGCTCTTCGGAGCCGAGCACGCCAACGTGCAGCCGCATGCGGGGGCGCAGGCCAATCTCGCGGCGTACATGGCGCTCATGCCTCCGGGTTCCACCCTGCTCGGAATGGCGCTGTCCCACGGCGGTCATCTCACGCACGGGCACAAGGTCTCCTTCTCCGGGATTCTCTTCAAACCCGTGCAGTACGGCCTCTCCCCGGAGACGGGGCTCCTCGACTACGATCAGGTGGCGAAGCTGGCGCGCGAATGCAGACCACAAGTAATCGTCGCGGGCGCGAGCGCCTATCCGCGCTTCTTCGACTTTCCGAGGCTCAAGGAGATCGCGGACGAGGTGGGCGCTAAATTTGTCTTCGACATGGCCCACGTGGCCGGGCTCGTCGCCGGGGGCGCGCATCCCAATCCGGTCCCGTATGCCGACGTGGTCACCTCCACGGCCCACAAGACGCTCCGGGGACCTCGGAGCGGCTTCATTCTCTGCAAGAACGAATACGCCAAAGCAGTTGATAAGTCGGTGTTTCCGGGAATGCAAGGCGGGCCCTTGATGCACGTGATCGCGGCCAAGGCGGTTTGCTTCCGCGAGGCCGCGACTCCGGAGTTCAAGGCCTACGCCAGGCAGGTCGTTGCGAACGCGAAGGTCCTGGCCGATGGGCTGACCAAGCGCGGATTCCGCCTGGTGACCGGCGGCACGGACAACCACCTGCTCCTCGTGGATCTTCGCGAGTCCGGTTACTCCGGCGCGGACGCGGAGACGGCGCTTCATGCAGCCGGCATCACGGTGAACAAGAATGCCGTCCCCAACGATCCGCGTCCGCCGGCCGTGACGAGCGGCATCCGGATCGGGTCGGCGGCGGTCACCACACGCGGCCTCGGTGAGCCCGAGTTCCAGCGGCTCGCGGGATGGATCGATGAGGCGCTCCTCCATCGCGGGGAGGCCGATGTCTTGAAGAAGATCCGGAGCCAGGTCGAGGAGCTCTGCCGTTCATTCCCTCTCTACGCGAACCGAAGCCTGTAACCCCGGATCCCAGGCCTGATGCCCCAGCTAACCATCGAGGAACGGAACGAGAAGGTGCGGGAGGAGAGCGCCTTCGTGGCCCCGCTCCTCGAGGCGGTGCAGACCGTCATCGTGGGGCAGGGCGAGATGGTGCGCCGGATCCTGGTCGGGCTCCTGGCCGACGGCCACCTCCTCCTCGAGGGCGTCCCCGGCCTTGCCAAGACGCTCGCGGTCAAGACGGTCGCCCAGGCGATCCACGCGAAGTTCAACCGCATCCAGTTCACGCCCGATCTTCTGCCCGCCGATCTGACGGGCACCCTCATCTTCGACCCGGCGAAAGGATCCTTCTCGCCCAAGCTCGGGCCCGTCTTCACGCAGATCCTCCTGGCCGACGAGATCAACCGCGCTCCCGCCAAGGTGCAGAGCGCGCTCCTCGAGGCGATGCAGGAGCGGCAGGTGACGATCGGAGACACCACGTACCCGCTCGAGGCGCTCTTCTGGGTGCTGGCCACGCAGAATCCCATCGAGCAGGAGGGCACCTATCCGCTTCCGGAAGCGCAGATGGACCGCTTCCTCCTGAAGATCCGCGTCGGCTATCCCAGCCCCGAGGAGGAGGCGCTCATCCTGGACCGCATGGGAGGGGAGCCGCCCGCGCCGCCCAAGCCGGTCGTGGACGCGAAGACCCTGTTGAAAGCGCGCCATTCCGTGAACGCGATCTACGTGGACGAGCGGATCCGGAACTACATCGTGGACCTCGTGCACGCCACGCGCGAGCCCGAGCGGTTCGGCCTCGATCTCCGCCCACTGATCCAGTACGGCGGATCTCCGCGCGCGACGCTGGCCCTGGCCCGCGGATCGCGCGCGCTCGCGTTCCTCGAGGGACGCGCGTACGTGACCCCGGACGACGTGAAGACGATCGCCCCCGACGTGTTCCGCCACCGCGTGCTCCTCACCTACGAGGCTGAAGCCGAAGGGGTGCCGGTGGACGAAGTCGTCCGCCGCATCCTCGCGCGCGTCGAGGTGCCGTGATCACCCCGGAGCTTCTGGCGCAGGTCCGGAGGCTCACGATCCGGAGCCGCCGGGCGGTGGAGGCGGTGTTCTCGGGAGCCTACAAGAGCGCATTCCGCGGAAAAGGGCTCGAGTTCGCCGAGGTGCGTGAGTACGTCCCGGGAGACGACGTGCGCTCGATCGACTGGAACGTGACCGCGCGCCACGGGCACCCTTTCGTGAAGCGCTTTGACGAGGAGCGCGAGCTCACGGTGGTGGTCGCGCTGGACCTCTCCGCCTCGCTCCGGTTCGGGAGCCGCGCGCGGACGAAGCGGGACACCGCTGCCGAGGCCGGCGCCCTGGTCGCGCTCGCCGCGAGCCGGAATCGCGACCGCGTGGGGCTCCTCCTCTTCACCGATCGCACCGAGCTCTATCTGCCTCCCTCGAAGAGCCGCTCCCGCTCGCTCCGGATCGTGCGCGACCTGGTCGCGTTCGAGCCCAGGGGAACGGGGACCGATCTGAAGGGCGCGCTCGCGTTTCTGGGCCGCGTGCTCAGGCGGCGCGCGGTCGTCTTCCTCATCTCGGACTGGTTCGCGGAATCCTTCGAGCAGCCCTTGAACCTCCTTGCGCGCCGTCACGAGCTGGTGACGATCGAGGTGGAGGACCCGCTCGAGGAATCGCTGCCCGATCGCGGGCTCATCCGCGTGCGTGATCTCGAGACCGGCCAGATCCGGATGGTCGATCTGGGCGCATCCTCGGCCCGCAGGGAGTGGAGGGCCCAGAAGGCTCGCCGCCAGCGCGCGCTCAAGGAGACGCTGCTCCGCGCGAGGGCCGGACGCATCCGCATCCGGAGCGACGCGCCGGTCGCCCCCGAGCTGGTCCGCCATTTCGAGCAGCGCGCCTACCGGCGCTGATCCCGTGTCCTCCGCGGATCGATCGGGCGCCCCGAAGCCAATCCCGCTCCCTCTGGGCTGCATCACGCTCGCGCTCACGCTGGCGCTGGCCGGCCTGGCGTGCGTCGCCGCGAGCGCCGCGCTCTCGGGATGCGGCAGGGGAGGGGCTCCGCGGCGCATCGTGGAGCGCGAGGAGACGAGCGGAAGGGCTCACGTCCGCCTGAAGAGCGAGCTCATCCCCGCGCGCGGGACGCTCGGGGATCCGATCGCGTGGCGCCTCACCGCCACGCTCGGCGCGGACGCGCGCGCCGCCGGCGTGATCGTCGAGAAGCCTCCGGAGACGCTCGAGATGGGCCTGCCGAGGGCGAATGCCAGGGCCAGGGGCGCGCCCGCCCGCGAGTGGTCGCGCGAGTACGAGCTTCGCGGGTTCGACATCGGCGCGATCCCACTTCCACGCGTGGCCCTCGCCGTGATCGCGGCGGGCGGGAGCGACACGCTGGAGTTCCCGCGCGACACGCTCTTCGTGGATTCCCTCACGCAAGCCGCCGGCGCCGCGCTCCGCCCGGACCGCGGCGCGATCCAGACGCCGCTCCGCCCCGTGGACTACGCGGTGATCGCGGCGGTGGCTCTTCTCGCGGCCGCGGTGATCGCCCATCTGATCCGCCTCGCGCTGCGCGCGCGTCGGCGGAAGGAGACGGCCGAAGCGCCCCCGCCCCCGGAGCCTCCCGAATCGATTCTCGAGCGCGCGCTCGACGCGCTGGAGCGCGAGGTGGCGGTGCTGCCGCGCGACCGATTCTACGAGAGGCTCGCCCAGATCCTGCGTACGTACGCCGCGGCGGCAACGGGGGCGCCCGCGCAGGATCTCACGACGACCGAGCTCGAGATCGAGCTCAAGCGCCGCGGGCGCGTCTCCGCCGAGGGGCGGGAACGCCTGATCGAAGCGCTCCGGCGCGCCGACCTCGCCAAGTTCGGGCGCTTCGAGGACGAGGAGTCCCAGGCGAGGTCGATCGTGCGTCAGGCGCGATCGGTCTCGGGAAAGCTCTAGCGGGATGCGCTTCGCAGAGCCCTGGTGGCTTCTCCTCTTCATCCCGTTCCTTGCCGCCTTCTGGCTCGCGCGCCGGAAGACCGTGTGGCGCGACCCGGAGCTCGGCGTTTCCAGCCTGTCCGCGATCCCTCCGACCGCGGGCGCTCGCGCCCGCTTGGCGCGGGTCACGCAGGGCCTGCGGCCTCTGGCGGTGGCGCTCATCCTCATCGCCGCGGCGCGTCCGCAGGGCGGCCGCGAGATGCGCGAGATCGTGAGCGAGGGCATCGACATCATGCTCGCGATCGACCTGTCGGGAAGCATGCGCTCCGAGGATTTTCATCCCAACAACCGGCTCTACGTCGCCAAGCAGGTGGCCAAGGAATTCGTGCGCGGACGGCAGCAGGACAGGATCGGCCTCGTGGCCTTCGCGGGGCAGAGCGAGTTGATCGCTCCGCTGACTCTGGACTACGAAGGGCTCGCCGGGTTGATCGACGGACTGGATTTCGGTCAGCTCCCGGACGGGACCGCGGTCGGCGCCGCGATCGCACAATCGACGGAGCGGCTGAACCGCGCGCCGGGGAAGAGCAAGGTGCTGATCCTCCTCACCGACGGGATCAACAACGCCGGCGCCGTGGACCCGGTGACCGCGGCGCGGCTCGCGAAGGCGGTGGGCGTGCGGATCTATTCCATCGGAGCGGGAACGCAGGGGCAGGCCCCGTTTCCGGTGGACGATCCTGTCCTGGGCCGGCATTACGTGATGGTCGCGTCCGAAGTGGACGAGGCGACCCTGGAAGACATCGCGAGAGAGACCGGAGGACGCTACTTCCGCGCGACCTCGGCCGAGCTCCTGGCCCAGGTCTACCGGGAGATCGGCGCCCTGGAACCCTCGCGCGTCGAGACGCGTTCCTACACGCGATGGGCCGAGCTGGGCCCGCTTGCTCTGGGGCTCGGTCTGGGGCTCCTCGGCCTGGAGCTCCTGCTCGGCTTCACACTCATGAGGCGGTACCCCTGACATGCGCTGGTCTTCGCCACAGCTCATCCATCTGCTCTGGGGAGTTCTCGCGCTGGCTCTGCTCGCGCTCCTGACCGAGCGGGCGCGGTGGCGCACGGAGCGGGCGCTCGGCGATCCGCGCGCCCTCCGGGCCCTGAGCGGAGAGGCAGGTCCGCGTTTCCGGTTTCTCCGCACGGTCCTCACCCTCGCGGCGGCGGCGGTCGCCGTGCTCGGGCTCATGCGGCCCCAGGCCGGATTCCGGCTCGTGACCACCACTTCGCAGGGCGTGGATCTGGTCCTGGCGCTGGACCTCTCGCGAAGCATGGACGCCCGCGACGTTCGCCCGGACCGGCTCTCCGCCGCGAAGCGGGAGGCGCTGGCCCTCCTCGGCGCGCTCGAGGGTTCCCAGATCGGACTCGTCGAGTTCGCGGGATCGCCCCGGATCGTGAGCCCGCTCTCCACGGATCGTGAGGGGCTCGCTTCGATCGTGGAGACCGCGACCACGCGCGATCTCGACCGGCCGGGGACCGACCTGGGGGCTGCGCTCTTGCTCAGCGCCCGGCTTCTCAACCGTCCGGGCGACCGTCCGCGCGCCATCGTGCTCCTTTCCGACGGCGAGGATCTGACCGACAACCCTCGCCGGGCGCTCGATGCCGTGAAGCGGGCCGGGGTCAGGCTCTACACCGTGGGGGTCGGCTCCGCGCAGGGTGCCACGATCCCCGTCGTGGATTCGACCGGCACGGTGCGCGGATCGAAGCGGGACGCGCAGGGGAACGTGGTCATCACGCGTCTCGACGAGAAGGCGCTCCGGGCTCTCGCGAGCGGAGGGGGCGGCCGGTACGAGCCCGGGGACGGGACTGGACGCGCCGGGCTCAGGCTCGTGGATCCCATCCGCTCGGGCGGAACCTACGAGGCGCGGGGACGAACCATTCGCGCGTACGACGAGCGTTTCCCCTGGTTCGCCGCGGCCGCGGGGTTCCTCCTCGTGGCTGAACGCCTGGTGCCGCGGCGCTCGGCTGCGCGACGCACGGGTCCGCGCGGGAAGGCCGCGTGAGCCGCGCGCTGGCCTTGCTCCTCCTCGCGCTCACCGCGTGCGGCGCCTTCTACGAATGGGGCGGCCCGGCGCGGCGCGGCGTGCGCGATCTCAAGGCGCGCCGCTACGACGAGGCGCTCCGCGGGCTGGAGAAAGGGCGGGCGGATTTTCCGGGGGCCTCGGTCATTCCGTATGACGAGGGGCTCGCGCATCTTGGAACGGGGTCCCCGGACTCGGCGGCGGCCCGGTTCGGGGAAGCGATGAGGCTCCAGGGCCAAAGACCGCGCGAGGCGGCAGCCTACAATCTTGGCAATCTCGCCATGCGCGGGAAGGATTACCAGCGCGCGGCGCGCTCCTACAAGGAAGCGCTTCGCCTCGTTCCGTCCGACCTCGATGCCAAGCGGAACCTCGAAGACGCCCTGCGGCGGCTGCGTCAGCCGCGTTCGCCGGATAACCGCAAGAGCCCGCCCTCGGGGGGCCAGGGGCCGCCCACCCCGGGCGGGGGCCGTCCGCAGCCGAACCTTTCGAGGGGCGGGCGCGGCACGGCGCCGCCGCCTCTCGGAGGGACCGGCGCGTTCACGAAGGAGGAAGCCGAGCGGTGGCTTCAGGCGCTCGAGTCGGAGCGCCGGACTCGCCGGCAAGAGGAGAAGGGGCGTCCCGAGCAGGAGACCGGGAACCGTGACTGGTAACTCCCTCCGCATTCCCGGCCCCGCGATCATCCGCGCGGCCCTTGCGATTCTCCTGATCGCCTCGGGCCCTCGCACGGGCGTGTGCGGCACCTCGCCCAGCGGGAAGCTGTCCATCGAGGCGAGGCTCGACCTGGACCGCGTGGCGCCCGGAGAGACCGTGACCCTGACGATCGAGATTCGCTCGGAGGGATTGAATCTTCCCGACGTCTCGCTCTCGACGGTTCCGGGCGTCGCGATCGAGCGGGCCGGGACCGCGCAGAACTTCTCCATGATCCTGGGCCGTGTCTCGCGCACCTCCACCACCGTCTACCGGCTGATCCCGCGCAGCGAGGGTGTGGTGAAGATCCCGGCGCTCCGTGTGGCGATCGGGAGCGAAGAGGCCCAGTCCTCGGCGCTCACCCTCACCGTGTCCCGGGCCGCGGCCTCGCGGCCGCCCAGTCCGCTGAGCGGGAATCTGGCGCCCGGGGCCGTGCCCTCCGGAACTCCGGAGATCTTCGCCAAGGCGACGGTGGATCGTTCGCGAGCCTTCTGGAATCAGGAGGTGATCCTGCGATTGCGGCTCTACTCGCGCGTGGACGTCATCGGCGACGTGGACTGGAAGCCGCCGAGCGCGAACGGATTCTGGACCGAGGGCCTGGGACCTCCGCAGCAGGGACGCGTGAGGGTGAACGGACTCGAGTACGCGGTCATGGAGATCCGGACGGCCCTCTTCCCGACGCGCACGGGAACGCTCACGATCGGTCCGGCGCGGATCCGCTGCCGGGTCGCGCGCGTGATCCAGCCCCCTGATCCCTGGAGCATGCTGGCCATGCCCGACCTCGTGCCACAGGAGGTCACTCTCGGCACGGACCCGGTCCGGATCACCGTGGACCCGCTGCCGCACGGGGCGCCGCAGGGATTCGAGGGCGCGGTCGGGGATTTCCACCTGGCGATGCATGTGGATGGATTGACGGCGCGCGCGGGCGATCCCATCGTGGTCAAAGCGACGGTCGCCGGATCGGGCAACATCTCCACGGTGCGCGATCCGGAGATCCATGCGCGGGGCGCTTCACGGCAGTACGTCGTGGGCTCCTCGTCGAAGATGGATCGAAGCGGGAGCCTGCTCGCCGGCGAGCGAGAGGTGGACGTCGCGTTCGTGGCCGACCAGCCGGGCTCGGTCGAGATCCTGCCCGTGCGATTCGTGTGGTTCAACCCGGAAACCCGGCAGTACCGGACCCAGACCTCCGACAGCGTGAAGGTGGAGGTGGCGCCGGCGCCCGGAGGCCAATCGAAGCCCGGGCTCGCCGTGACACAGGGCGTGGCGGTGGCGGCGCCGCGCCCCGGCCGGGGACCGATGGGCCCGCTTTCGCTCGACCCCCCGATCGGGAGCACGGTCCTCTTCGGGTGCTCGGTGGTCGCGTTCGGCGCCGCGGCGGTGGCCGGAAGGGAGCGGCGGCGCCGGTTCCGCGACCCGCGGTCCGCTCGCCTGCGCGCGCTCGAATCGCTTCTCGGGCGCGACCTCTCGCGGGCGGCCGCGCTCGCCGCCTCGGGCGATCCCGCGAAGGCGGCGGCGCTCGCCGAGCAGACGCTTCTCACCGGAGCGGGGCTTCGTCATGAGACCGACCTTGCCGGGCTCGCGCGGACCGACCGCGGCGACAGGCTTCGCGCGCGCGGAGTCGCGGCGCCGGAGATCGCGGCGATCGAGGCGCTCCTCGCGTCGCTGGACGCGATCGCCTTCGCGCCCCCGGAGACGCGGGTCTCCGACGCGAGGCAGGCCATCGGCGCCGCGCGCGAGACGCTCGAGCGCTACCGCAGGGAGATGACGCCGTGACGGGGCGCGCCGGACTCCTCGCGCCCGCGCTCGTGGCGCTGTTCTGCGCGCTGGCGTACGCGGGCGATGCAGGCGCGCCGGCGCCCGAACCGCGCGGCGAGGCCTCCGCCCTCTACAACGCGGGGACCGATGCGCTCGGCCGCGGCGCGCTGGGGCCTGCCGTGGCGTTTCTCGCCGCGGCGCAGAGGCTCGATCCCAGAGCGCGCGACATCCGCACGAACCTCGCGATCGCCAGGGCGCGCGCGCAGGAATCCGATGGGGCGGAGGCGCGCGACCGGGTGAGCCTCCCCTCTGCGCTCGCCCTGTCGCCGCGTGAGTCGTGGAGCCTGTCCGCGGCGCTCGGATTGCTCGGGGCGCTCCTTGCCTGGGCCGCCGCGTTCCGGCCCGGCTTGCGCCGGTTTCTCACCGCGGGGTCCGCGCTCTTCGCCGCGAGCCTTTTTCTCTGGCTCTTGCTCATGCTTCGAGCCCGCGAGGAGCGGCGCCATCCGCAGGCGGTGGTGGTGGCCCCGGTGCTGGACGTGT
>JAYUAE010000011.1:0-2558 GCA_043741515.1 Candidatus Eiseniibacteriota bacterium
ACGCCCTTCTTGCGCAGCATCTGCGTGACCGTGAGCACCAGGTCGGTCGCGGTCACCCCTTCGCGCAAATGTCCCGTAGCTTGAAGCCCACGACCTCGGGCATCACGATGTACAAGGGCTGGCCGAGCATCACCGCTTCGGCCTCGATGCCGCCGACGCCCCAGCCCACGACTCCCAGCCCATTGATCATCGTCGTGTGTGAGTCGGTGCCCACGAGCGTGTCCGGGAAGATCATCGTTTCGCCGTCGCGAGTCTCGGACATCACACCGCGCGCGAGGTATTCGAGATTCACCTGGTGCACGATGCCCGTGGCGGGCGGCACCACGCGGAAATTGCGGAACGCCTTCTGGCCCCAGCGCAGGAACTCATAGCGCTCGCGATTGCGCGTGAACTCGATCTCGGCGTTGCGTTCAAGCGCCGTCGACGTGCCGAACACATCGACCTGCATCGAATGATCGATCACGAGATCGACGGGCACCAGCGGGTTGATCCTCGACGGATCGGCGCCGAGCCGCGCGACTGCATCGCGCATCGCGGCAAGATCGACGACGCACGGCACGCCGGTAAAATCCTGGAGAATCACGCGCGCCGGCTTGAACGGGATCTCCACCGGGTCGCGAGGCGCCGCGGTCCAGCCGGCCAGGCGCCTGACATCCGTCTCGGTGACCTGGAATCCGTCGCAATGGCGGAGCGCAGCCTCAAGCAGCACGCGAATCGAGTAGGGCAGCGAGGAGAGGTTGAGCCCAAGTTGCGCGGCAAGCTTGGGGAGGCTGTGGAAGCGGTACGTCTTGCCGTCGGCGCTGAGGGTCGAGAGCGTGCCGAAGGCGTCGGTGTTGGGTGAGGCGTTCATCGCAAGCGTCCTTTCAGGTTGCGGAGGCGCACAGGGCCTCCGGTTGAGACGCGGGGACGCACAGGGTCCCCAAGAACGGCGTGATTCTACTCCGTTATCGGCCGTGTGCAAGCCATGTTGCAGGGCATGCTGTTCAAAAGTAAAAATGTCCCCCTATAACACCAACGTGATTCTGTCCCCCCATGAAAGAACTACTCATGGGAGTCCGGGATGCCCAGCGGCTGGGCCCGTTGAAAGCCGCAGTCGAAGGTCGGATCACGAACGAGAAGGGAGCCGAGTTGAGTGGCTTGAGCCTGCGCCAGTTCAAGCGCCTGAAGGCGCGCTTCCGCCAACAGGGTCCTGCGGGGCTGTTGCACAGGAACCGGGGTCGGCCCTCGCCACGCGGGATTGACCCCGCGGCCCGAGCAGAGATCGTCGCATTGCTGGGGCGAGCGGAGCCACGCTTGAACGACTGCCATGTCCGCGACCTGCTGGCTGAACGGGATATCCCCGTGAGCGCCGAGACCGTGCGCCAGATCCGGCGGGCGCTGGGACTTGCTCCCAAGCATCGGCGCAGGCCCGCGAAGCATCGCCGACGGAGGCTCCGTGCGGCTCGAGTGGGGAGCATGGTGTTGATCGACGGCACCGAGTTCGCCTGGCTGGGGATCCACGCACCCGTGTTCACACTCGTCGGCACACTCGACGACGCCACGGGAGAGCCGCTCAGTCTGGTGCGACGCGCAAACGAAGACCTGCACGGCTTCACGCAGGCACTGCACGAGACGATCACGAAGTTCGGGGTGTGCGAAGCGCTCTACGGAGATCGTACGGGGATCGCGGTGCGCAACGACGGCTACTGGAGCCGTGAGGAAGAGCTTGCCGGACGCCAGCGCCCCACCCAGTTCGGGCAGATGCTCGATGAGCTCGGCATCCGCTATATCGCAGCGCGATCGCCTGAGGCCAAGGGCAGGATCGAGCGGCACTGGAAGATGGTCCAGGATCGGCTGCCCGCGGAACTCGCACTGAACGACATCCGCACGCTTGAGGCGTTCGACGCGTTCCTGCCGCAGTTCATCGCACGCTGCAAGCAGTGGTTCGCCCAGGAACCCCGGGAGAGCGTGTTGGCCTGGCGCAAGGCTCCCCGCCAGCTCGACCGCATCCTCGCCTGTCGCTATGAGCGCGTCGTCGGGCGCGACAACGTCGTCACCATCCCGGGACGCGCGCTCCAGATCCCGCCGGGGCCACATCAACGTTCTTATGCCCGCACCCGCGTCGAAGTCCGGGAGCTACTGGATGGCCGCCTGCTCGTACTGCGCGAGGGCGCCGTGTTGCTCGAGCAGCCCGCGCCGACGGGCCCCTTCAGTCTGGCACCCAGAGACAATGCCGAGTGCCGGCGAAAGCGACGAGGGCCGGTCCCGTTGAGCGTCTCCATCAAGGTGGACAAACCGAAGAGGGCGCCGGCGCCGCGCTCACTCCCTGCAGGAGACAAGGACCTGCTCGCTCGCCGCCGCCGTTCTGCCCAGCGATCCCTCAGGAATCGCTCGTTCAAGGCCATCCGCCCGCTGACGCCAGCGGCAGGGGGGTGACAGAATCACGTTGGAGTTAGGGGGTCAGAATCACTCTTGAACAACATGATTCGCTCGATCACTGATTCGCGCATTCACTGATGGGCCTATTCACCTTATCGCGGCTGGGCCTCACGGGCGTGCAATTCCTGCAGGCTCGCCAC
>JAYUAE010000012.1:0-13787 GCA_043741515.1 Candidatus Eiseniibacteriota bacterium
TGCGTGTACACCGAGGGGCAGATCGGCTGGGCCGACCGGAACCAGGATGGCGTTCCGGACCTGCTCGAGACGCGCGCGGCGGTATTCCCCGACTCGGACCAGTACCGCGCGGTGGCCGGTTCCCAGGTCACGCTGCGCGGCCGCGCGCTCGAGATCCCGCTGGCGAACCAGAATCCCTACCACTTCTTCTCGGGAGACTCGATCTCGATCGCGACCGTGGATTCCGTCCTGTACCGGATCGACGGCGGGCCCGCCAACCTGGCTCTTCCCTCGGATGGCGCTTACGACTCCGGCCGCGAATACTTCACCGCGACGCTCCCCTTGCTCCCGCCTGGAGACTACGTCATCGACTGGGAGGCCCGGAACTCGAACGGCCTTCGAAGCACGAACAACGCGATCACGACGCTCTCCCTCCGCGCCTCCTCCTCGCCCGCCGGCGTCGGCGGAGGGCAGGAGGCCGCCGCGGGCATGAGCCTGCGATTCGGGCCCACCCCGAGCCGCGGATCCGTGCGCTTCGCGCTGCGCGCGGCCCCCGGGAGCCGGGGGTGGGGGACCATCCACGACGTTCACGGCCGGGAGATCGCGCGGTGGCGGCTCGTCACACCCGGCTCCGGGACCGTGGACTGGACCTGGAGCGGACGAGTTGCGGGTGGCGCGGCGCTCCCGAGCGGACTATATTTTCTCTCGGTCGAACTCGACGGGGCCGTTCTGAAACGCCGCCTCGTGATCTCCCATTGAACGAGAGGTGGCTTCAATGAATTCCACCGGGCGGCTCTCGCCCACGCTGCCTGCCCCCGAGCCGCCCCCATCGCTCCTGCGCGGACGCCGCTACGGGGAAGATCGCGCTTACCTCCTGGTCCGCGATCCGGGACGCGCGCTCGTGGTGTGGGAGCTCCTGGCCGCGACCCATGCGCGAGGGGAATCGGCCGCGCGCGCGGCGGGCGTTCCGCTCCGCCACCAGATCCGGATCCAGCGCCGCGCAGATGCTCACGGGCCGGTCGAGGCGCTGACCCAGGTCGAGCTTCCCGACGCTCTGGGAGGCGACCGCTCGTACGTGAGCCTCCCGCGTTCTGGGGGCGAGTGCCGGGCTCTCATCGGATTCCTTCTGCCCGAATCCTTCGTCACGCTCCTCGAGTCGTCGTGGGTTCCGGTGCCGCCGGACGGTCCCTGCCCGCCCGTTCCCGAGACGCCTCCCCGCTGAGCGGGGGACTTTCGATGGCGCGCGGGTTTCTCTGCGTTCTCCTTCACGCGCACCTCCCCTACGTGCGCCACCCGGAAATCGAGGACTCTCTCGAAGAGCGATGGCTCTTCGAGGCGCTGACCGAGACCTACCTCCCGCTCCTTCGCATGCTGGAGGAGCGCGCGGGACGCGGCGCGCGGGGCCGCATCACCATCTCGCTCTCCCCGACGCTCCTCGCCATGCTCGAGGATCCGCTCCTTCGCAGGCGCTACGTCTACCGGACCGGGCGGCTGATCGAGCTCGCGGAGCGCGAGGTCGTGCGCACCCGGCACGACGCGCGGTTCCACGCGCTCGCGCTCCACTACCGCGACCGGTTTCGCGAGAGCCTCGCGCAATTCGAGGATCGCTACCGGAGAGACGTGGCGTCCGGATTCCGGGCCGTGTCGGACGCGGGGCAGGCGCGCCTCATCACGTGCGGCGCGACGCACGGATACCTGCCGCTCATGAGCCTCGGCGCGCCCTCGTGGCGGGCGCAGATCGGGACGGCCGTCCGCGAGTTCACGCGGCACATCGGCCGCGCTCCGGAGGGTATGTGGCTTCCCGAATGCGGCTACACGCCCGGAGTCGAGGCGGTGCTCGCGGAGTTCGGTGTCCGGTTCTTCGCCGTGGACACGCACGGCATTCTGGACGCGTGCCCGCGCCCCCTGGCCGGCACCTACGCTCCATTCCGGACCGAAGCGGGCGTCCTGGCGCTGGGACGCGACGCCGACTCCTCGCGACAGGTGTGGAGCGCCACGGAGGGCTATCCGGGCGACGCGAGCTATCGCGAGTACTACCGCGATCAGGGTTTCGACCTTCCCCTGGAGGAGGTGCGCGAATTCCTGCCCTCGGGCGGAACGCGGACGCATCTCGGTCTCAAGTATTACCGGATCACCGATCGTGGGAGCCGGAATCAGGAGCCCTACGATCCCGCGGCCGCGCGCGCGCGGGCCCGCGAGCATGCCGCCCATTTCGTGCGCGAGCGGTCGGCCCAGGCCCGGGCCGCGGCGGAGCGCCTGGGGCAGCCGGCGCTCCTTCTCGCGCCCTACGACGCGGAGTTGATGGGGCACTGGTGGTACGAGGGGCCCGATTGGCTGGGGGACGTCCTGGACGAGGCGGCCCGCGACCCGGATCTCGACCTGGTCGATCCGATCGAGGCGATCGGATCGATTCCGAACGCGCCCGAAGGGCGCCTTCACCCTTCGAGCTGGGGCGAGGGCGGCTATTCGTCGGTCTGGCTCCATCCCTCCAACGACTGGATCTACCGCCACCTCAACCACGCGGCCGAGCGGATGCAGGCGCTCGCGCGCGGGGGGGCGGGAAGCGATCCACTCCGGAAACGCGCGCTGGCCCAGGCGGGCCGCGAGCTGCTCCTGGCGCAAGCGAGCGATTGGGCGTTCATCCTGCGCGCCGGAACGCTCGTGCCCTATGCGGTGCGGCGCACGGAGCTTCATCTCTCCCGATTCGAGCGGCTCGCGGAAGGGTTGGCGAGCCGTCGCGTGAACCCGGAGCAGCTGGCGGAGTGGGAGGAGTTGGATCCGATCTTCCCGGAGATCGATCCCGGGCTTTTTGCTTGACAGACTTCTCGGGCAGAACTTAGTCTACGAGAGCGTTCCCCCCTAAGGTCCGTGTGATCAAAGGAATATAGATGCCCCGGCGTTCTAAGATTGGTGCAGGGATTCTTTTTGCCATCTTTCCCTGGTTCGCGATCTCATGTGGAACAAAAACCGCCACCGAGCCGGGCTTACCGGAGTCGGTAACCTCGGTTCCCGCGCCCGAGGAATTCCTCACGTCGCCTCAACAAGAGAGGCGCGAGTTGCTCGTGGACGGCCGCGCAACCCCCATCGAATGGAACGTCACAGGCGAACCGAACTATGTCCTCCTGCATGGGTTCGGCGGAGGCGGAGACTTCATTCTGGGAATCCGCAGCCTCTGGACCTATGACCGTTTCGGCACGCAGCAGGGGATCTATTTCCTGCTCCAATGGCCGGATCCTTCCGCCAACTATCTGGATCGCCCGATCATCAACGACAAGGTCGACGTCTTCGACGATCAGGGCAATCCCACTTTCGACTGCAACACCAGCGATCCGCTGCACGATCCGACGGCATGGCACCGGTCCTCGATCCGCGAGGACCAGGTGGTGGTGGAAATCTTTGCCGATTCGCTGGGCTCCTTCCCGGCCGACAACTGGCGCTGGGGCGCCGGGACCACGGATCCGGTTTTTCCGACCTCAGCCGTCGAGTTTGTCGGCGCCACCGAGGACACGATCGGGGCCACGTCGCATCCGGCGGCAGGATTCATGGAGGACCGGTTCGATCTCGGGGGCGGTCCGGTGGATGATGTGGGGCGGGTCACCTATCACGACAACTTCACGCTCTACCCGAACGGGATTGTTCCCGACAGCATCGCCTCGAAGGGAACCCGCGATTCCCGCTTGAACCGTGGCAAGCCGACCGCCTACACCGTCTGGGGCTACGTTGCCAAGCCGCTGGAACCGTGCGATCTCCAGAACCCCATTCGCGTCGATGACACCTCCGCCCGGGACAGGAGCTGGAATCCGGGCGATTACGTGCCCGGGGTCATCGCTCGCTTCCCGACGCTGAGCCAGTTCGACGTTCTGGCGCGGGGAACCTGGGCCTCGGGCAAGTGGAATCTGGAGATCCGGCGCAACCTGACAACCTACGACAAGCGTGGCGATCCCCATGTTCCCCCGGACCAGCCTCAGCTTTGGGTTCCGTGGCCCGACGACCTGCCGCTCGTCCCGGGGCGCCATTACATCATGCGCGTCACCGTGTACAACGCGTCGGTGACGAAGGGCAGCCGGACCACGATGCTTCCTCTCTACTTGAGGCCGCGATGAGGGGAGCCCGGAGCTTGATCCGCATGAGCGCTGCGCTGAAGGCGGCGGCCTCGGTCCAGGGCAGAGATTTCCGCCGCGCGTCGGCGCTCGCGCTCGTCTTCGTTCTGGTCACGTGGTCGGCCCCGGCGATCGCGCAGGCGCAGATCTCGGAGGCGTGGTCCCGGGCATCGACCGTGGACGTCGACATGAGGAGCTTCTCGGGGCGGCTCGACGCGATGGGCGGCCTCGCGGCATCGGTCGAAGATCCCCAGAGCCGGATCAATCCCTATGGATTCTCCGACAACCCGGCGGGCCTTCTGGCGGATCAGGATTCCTCCAGCATGGAGGAGTCTTCCCACTACGACCATTTCGCGGACAAGTATTTCGGGATCCCGCACAGCGTCGTGGAGCGGCGAAGCGGGGTGACGGCGGCGCTCCGGCACGAGCAGCAATGGGTGCTGGGGCTCGAGGGCGTGTATGGCGGCATCAGCGCGAGCCGGCACGACCTCAGCCCGTCGCCGGACAACCAGCGCTTCATGCGCGATTTCGACATCCTCTATCCTTCGACGTTCGCGCCGGTGCCCGGCGACAATCACATCGGCGCGAGCGTCACCGCGCCGCGCGTCGGCGTCACCTACGGCCGGAAATTCCTCAAGAAGGTCACGCTGGCGGGGCGTGTTCGCTACCGTCATGAAAGCGAGTCGCGCAACGTTCCCAATCCCTACGAGCTGAACCTCTCATCCAGCCAGCTCTCCCTCACGGCGGGCGCGCTGGTCTACCCGCGTCTCGGGCCCCTGGCGCTTACCCTGGCCGCCTCGGCCGGATGGATGGGCAGCCACGTGCGGGGGCTGAGCGACGGCCCGTTCAACGACGACCATTACGACTGGAACCGCCCCGAGGTGAACTACAACGCGCAGATCGGGATCCGCTACAAGAGCTGGATCCGGGGAATCATCGACGGGCGCCACCGGTCGAACGACGGCGAGGAGATCGCCGAGGTGAACTGGGCGGCGCAGTACTTCCTGAACCCGCTCACCGTCAACCTCGCGGATCCTTCCGCGAGCGTTTTCAAGATGAAGTGGTCCGCGCTCCTGAGCGGCTTGAGAAGGAACGAGATCGCGTCCCGCTGGATGGTCGATGTGCCGGGAACGCCCGCGCATCTGGGGATCCGGTACCGGTACTTCCGCGAGCTCGAGTGGATCCATCCGAACCCGAGCGTCCTGGCGTCCGCGCGAGCCCTCGACGTGCGCCGGCTGGGGTACGAGGCGGCCGGCGGCGTCTCGGTCGATCTTCCGGACGGTCGCGGTCTCGTGGCGACCGAGGTGGATCTCGCCCGCGAAGGGCGCGTGGACTACACCGGCGCGCTTCCGGACATCGCGACCTCGGAAATGAGTTATCGCTTCGGGGCCGAGTACCGCGCCCTTTCCTGGCTCCCGCTTCGGGCCGGCGTCGCGGTGATCCGCCGCGATCCCGACCGGAGAGACGCCGCCCCGCCGCTCAAGGGAGCCCGCGTCACCGCAGGTATGGGCTACTTCTGGGGCTTCCTCGGAACCCAGATCGACGCTTCCTACTCGCACGAGCACGTCCGCTCCACGCCGGGAGACCCGGGCGAAGAGATTTCGCGCGGTGACCAGGCGACGATCGTGCTTCGCTACCTCTTCTGAGCCGATCCCGGGACCCGGGCGCATGAAGGACCTCGCCCGTCTTGCTCTCGATACCGCTGCCGCGCGCGGGGCCTCCTATGCCGACGTCCGCGCGATCGAATTCACCCGTGAGGACATCCAGGTCAAGAACGGCGAGGTGGGCGGACTCGACCTGGGCGACTCGGCCGGGCTCGGCGTGCGTGTCCTGGTCGGAGGCGCCTGGGGGTTTTCGGCCACCGACGACCTGAGCAAGCAGGGCGTCGAGCGCTGCGCTGCGCAGGCGGTGGAGATCGGGCGCGCGAGCGCCAGCCTCCAGCACGAAAACGTGAGGCTCGCGCCCGAGCCGGCGCACCGGGCGGTCTGGTCCTCCACCTGCGCCATCGATCCGTTCCAGGTGCCGCTCGAGAAGAAGCTCGACCTCCTGTTCAAGATCGACGCCGAGATGCGCTCGGTCCGGGGCGTCAAGAACGCGGAGTCCTTCCTGTCTTTCCAGCGGAAGCGCCAGTTCTACCTGAGCACCGAGGGCTCGGACATCGAGCAGACGCTGACGCGCTCGGGCGGCGGGTTTTCCTCGACGGCGGTCTCCGCCGACGATGTGCAGCGCCGGAGCTACCCGCAGTCGGAGGGTTTTCACCAGGCGCTGGGTTACGAGCTCATCGAGTCCATTCCGTTCGTCGAGAACGCGAGGCGCATCGCGGAGGAGTCCGTGGCGCTCCTGACCGCTCCGCAGTGTCCGGCGGGGGACCAGGACATCATCCTCGAGGGCTCCCAGCTCGCGCTCCAGATCCACGAGTCGGTAGGCCATCCCACCGAGCTGGACCGCGTGCTGGGCATGGAGGCGAACTACGCGGGCACGAGCTTCCTCACGCTCGAGAAGAAAGGGAAGCTCGCATTCGGCTCGAAGCTCGTGAACCTTGTCGCGGACGCCACGCTTCCGCACGCGCTCGCCACGTTCGGCTTCGACGACGACGGTGTTGAGGCGCAGCGGTGGCACATCGTGCGCGATGGTCTCTTCGAAGGCTACCTCACCTCGCGCGAGCTGGCGCACCGGGTCGGCGAAGAGCGGAGCCGCGGATGCACCCGGTCGGATGGATGGCACCACATCCCGATGATCCGCATGGTGAACCTGAGCCTCATGCCCGGGTCCGGCTCGCTGGACGAGCTGCTCGGAGAGAGCGACGGCGCGATCCTCATGGAGACCAACCGCAGCTGGAGCATCGATCAGCTCCGGTACAACTTCCAGTTCAAGACCGAGCTCGCCTGGGAGATCCGGAAGGGGAAGCGCGCGCGCCTGCTCAAGAACCCCACATATCAGGGGATCACGACGCAGTTCTGGAACTCCTGCGACTTCATCTGCGGCCCGGCGGAGTGGAAGCCCTGGGGCGTGACCAACTGCGGGAAGGGGCAGCCCGGGCAGGTGGCCGAGATCACCCACGGCGCCGCCCCCGCGCGCTTCCGCAAGGTGCGTGTCGGCGCGGGGTACGAAGAGTGATGCAGCGGGAAGAAGCGAGGGCTCTCGTGGAGCGCGCGATCGCGGCGGCCCGCGGCCAGGAGATCGAGGTCATGGTCGGCGGCGGCAGCGAGACCCTGACCCGCTTCGCGAACAACGAGATCACGCAGAACGTCGCCGAGCGGCGGTATCTCCTGTCGGTTCGCATCGTCCAGGGAAAGCGAACCGGCCGCGCCACCGGGAATGACCTGAGCGACGCCGGGATCGCGCGGCTCGTCGACCGCGCGACCGTGGCGACAAAGCTTCAGCCCGAGATCAAGGACCTCCTTCCGCTTCCCGGCCCCCAGACCTACCGCGAGATCGACGGGTTCGATGCCGCCACCGCGGATCTGGGCGCGGACGCTCGCGCGCGCGAGGTGGGGAAGGCGGTCGCGCGATGCCGCGACGCGGGTCTCGAGGGCGCGGGCGTCTACGAAGTGCGCACCGGGACGATCGGCGATTACGGCGAGATCGGCCCGCTCGCCATCGGGAACTCGCGCGGGCTCTTCGCGTATCACGTGGGCACCTCGGCCGAGTTCCTGATCTCGGCGCTCGAGGGCACTGCGTCGGGCTGGGCGGGATACGAGTCGCACCGCGCGAGCGGCGTGGACGGCGCGGCGCTCTCGGCGCGCGCGGTCGAGAAGGCGGTCCGATCGCGCAAACCGAAGGGCTGGGAGCCGGGGCCCTACACGGTCGTGCTCGAGCCGGCGGCCGTGGCGGATCTGATCCAGGACATGTCGTGGATCAGCTTCGGCGCGCTCATGACCCAGGACGGAAGGAGTTTCCTCTCCGGCAAGATAGGCGAGAAGGTCATGGGGGAGAACATCACGATCCGCGACGATCCCTTTCATCCGCTCCACCGGGGCAGCCCCTTCGACTCCGAAGGGATGCCGACACATCCGACCACGATCATCGAGCGCGGCCTTGCGAAGAGCGTGGTCTATGACCGGCAGACCGCCGCCAGGGAAGGGCGGGAGAGCACCGGGCACGGCCTTCCGGCGCCGAACACGTACGGACCCCTGGCGCGGCACCTCGTGCTGGAGGGCGGAGAGGGGACCGTGGAGGACCTGATCCGCCGGGTGGACCGGGGACTCCTGGTGACCCGCGTCTGGTACACGAACGTCGTGGATCCCAAGACCGTTACCCTCACGGGGATGACGCGCGACGGGCTCTTCGCGATCGAGAAGGGGAAGTTGACCCACGCGGTGCGCAATTTCCGGTTCAACCAGAGCGTCGTGCAGATGCTGAACCAGGTGGAGGGGATGTCCTCGCTCGAATGCGCAGGAGGGGTGGTCTGCCCCGGGCTCCTGGTCCGGGACTTCCACATGTCGAGCGCGACCGAATTCTGAAAAAAAATGTTTGTGGATGGCCGGAGGCTCCCTATAATGCCCAACAAGGCGGCGATTTTGCCGTCCTGTTTTGAGTCCTTCCCCCCCAAGCAGTTGACAGCGCCACCCCCCCGCAACCCATTGCCGGCTGTGAGACGGGTTTGACAGACTTGACTACCTACAACATGGCGTCTCCGAACTCTTCAACCGAGCGTATTGCAACGAATTGCCTTGACGCCGGCCCACAGACACGGCATAAAGATAGCTGCTTTCGATGACACCTCCGACGCAGAAAGGAGCGACTCAACCTATGTCAGGCCAGCTCGGCCGCCGCGGGCCCCTGACGGCGCCCGCATGGACCGTCGCGCTCCTCCTCGGTCTTCTGTCACTAGCTGCAGCGGTGGCGTCCGCCCAAGCCCAGACCGGCGCGATCTCAGGAATGATCCGGGATGACAGCGGCGTCGGCGTGCCCTACGCGAACGTCATCCTCAAGGGCACCCAGCTCGGAGGTCGCGCGAACGCCGACGGCAAGTTCACGATCGTAAAGGTCCCCGTCGCCACCTACACGATGGCCACGAAGATGATGGGCTACGCCTCCGTCGAGAAGATCGTGCAGGTGAACGCGAACCAGACCACGACCGTCGATTTCAAGATCTCCGAGCAAGCGGTGAAGCTCAAGGCGGTGGATATCAAAGGCGACATCAAGATCGCCATCCGCAAGAAGGACAGCGGCACCAGGCAGATCGTGACGAGTGAGGATCTTCACTCGCTGCCGGTCGACAACTACAAGGAAGCCATCGGGCTCAAGGCTGGAGTCATCAGCCAGGGAGGCGAGCTTCACTTCCGCGGCGGGCGCGGGGACGAGGTGCTCACGATCGTGAACGGGATCGCGAGCCGCAATCCGCTTAAGGCGGAGGGCGTGGACCTGGGGCTCCTCGCGGTCTCCTCCAGCGAGCAGGTGCTCGGAGGGCTCGACGCCCAGTACGGAAACGCGCTCTCCGGCGTCATCAGCCTCACCACCCGTGAGGGCGGCGACAAGTTCGGCGGCGAAGTCCGGTACTTCACGGACCGGTACGGCGAGGCCGACAAGTCCTTCAATAACTTCGAGCGCTTGAGCACCGGATTCGGAGGCCCGTTCCTCTTCCCGAAGACGAACTACTTCATCTCCTTCGAGGGGACCTACACCGACACCTATCTTCGGAACACGGCAGGACACCGGGAACACCGGTTTCTGGACTTCATCCGGCTCGGCAACCGGCAGTCGAACGACGCGAAGCTCTCGAGCAAGCTGACCTTCAAGCTGACCCCCAACGAGAAGCTCAACGTCGAGATCATCAAGAACCGGAGCCTGAACGGAGAATTTCAGAACCGCTGGAACCGCGACGGATTCGTGCAGGTGCGCCAGGATTCCACCGCGCCGACGGACGGAAACGTCGCCACCCGCTACGGCGCGTGGTCCTACTTCCAGGTCGATTCGACCTACGTTCCGGTGAACACGGCGCAACATCTTCCGGTCTCGAACGAGGATTACCTCCAGACCGCGCTCACCTGGAAGCACACCCTCGGAGTCGGCACGATCTACAACCTGCGCGCCTCGCGCCAGCAGTGGAACTCGTCGCGCGACGTGCTGGATCGGATGCCGTGGGAGTACCAGCAGCAGCCCAACAATTACTACGATCCCGCGAACCGCCTGGAAGGCCCCTACTACGTCACCAACGGCGACTATCCGTTCTTCGAGCGGAAGAAGACGGTCACCTACACCATGAACGGGGACTTCTCCAAGAAGATCGGCCAGCACAACTTCATGACCGGCGGCGACATCAACTACAACGACTTCAGCTTCCTCCGGACGACGTTCCCGAACGTCCTCACGGGGCAGGGGCTCTACGGCCTCGACCGCGATGAATTTCGGTTCTTCAACCCGGAGGGCGCGTTCTTCGTCCAGGACCGCTGGGAATATGAAGGAATGGTGCTCAACGCCGGGGTCCGCTACGATAACTTCTCGGTCGGGAACCAGATTTCATCGGCCGACGTCGCGGACCGGGTCAAGACGCAGATCAGCCCGCGCATCGGGATCGCGTACCCCATCTCGGACCGGGATGTCATGAGCTTCCACTACGGCCGGCTATTCCAGGTCCCGGATCGCCAGTACATCTATCAGGGGCGCCTCATCTCCGCGACGGCGCGTGGCAATCCCAACCTGGAGCCCCAGACGACGATCAGCTATCAGCTGGGCGTCCAGCATCTCTTCAGCAAGGACATCTACGGCCAGTTCGGCGTGTACTTCAAAGACATCTTCGGCCTTCTCACCACGGTGGATCAGGAGATTCCCGGATTCGCGATCACGGTTCCCACGTACGTGAACGCGGACTATGCCTCCTCGCGCGGCGTGGAATTCACGCTCATCAAGCGCTTCAGCCACGGGTTTGCGGGAGAGCTCAACTACACCTACGGCAATGCCACCGGCACCGCGTCGGATCCGAATCGTGCACTGGCAAGCGCCGGGAACCTGCGCGACCAGTTCAAGCCGACCTCGGAGCAGCCGCTGGACTGGGACCAGAGACACAACATCTCCGCCACGCTGAGCCTTGGAAATGAGAAGGACTGGCGCGGTTCGTTCGTCTACCAGTTCGGCTCCGGGTTCCCCTACACGCCGCACGCGCGCCAGGAGCGCCGCCAGAACCCCGACCTGATCAACTCGAGGAGGCTGCCGTCCGTGTCGACGCTTTCGATGCAAGGGGAGCGTTTCTTCCGAGCCTGGGGACAGAACCTGACCCTCTACGTGCAGGGAACGAATCTGCTGGACGCCTCGAACATCAGTGATCTGGAACCCTCCATCTGGCCGCCGGGCGCGATCAGCCAGCAGTCCTACAATATCTACTACAGCGAGACGGGCCGGGCCGGGGGAGCGTTCCTGACCCAGGACCAGGACGGTGACGGCAAGGAAGACTGGTTCCCCGTGCACGATCCGCGTGTGTTCCAGCAGGGGCGCACGATCCGGGCCGGTCTCGGGGTGCAGTTCTAGTGTTGCCGGCGCCGAGCCGGTCGATCGAAAACGCAGCCGGAAAGGCAAGGGGGACGATCCGGATGAGCATGTGGCGACGAACGGCGCTCACCTCGGCAGTCTTTGCCCTCTGGGCGGGGGTATGCGCGTTCCACGAGCTTCCCCAGGACCAAGTCGTCGACCCGACTCGAGACGGAGTCCATAAGGTATTCCGTCTCGACGGTAAGTTCGTGCACAACGTGGGCAGGCTGGCCCTCCAGATCACGAACTTCGGGGAGACCGGGAACCAGGACAATCCGCGCCGCACGACCGTTCCGTCCGCGGAGTGGCCTCCGGGATCGGGGAACGACTACCTCTACGCCGCGGGCCTCTGGGTCGGCGCTCTCGACGCCACCGGCATCGCCCACGTCACCACCGCCACCTACGATCGGGAATTTTCACCCGAGATCGCTCCCCAGCACATCTGCGTCAACCTTCCCATCGATCAGGTTGCGGACGTGCGGGAGTCCTACGAGGGCATTCCGAACGGAAACCGCGTCATCTCCTCGAGCGTGAACCCCGATGACGATGGCGACGGCCGCGTGAACGAGGATTTCCTGAACGGACTCGATGACGACGGCGACGGGCTGTGCGACGAGGATTACTCGGCCATCGGCCAGCAGATGTTCGCCTCCGAGTACGCCGACGATCAGCCGACCACGCGGCAGATCTACCCCGAGCACGTCCCGCTGGGCATCAAGGTGCAGCAGACCTCGTACGCCTGGGCGACCCCGGGGCAGAACGACTTCGTGGGAATGGACTACAAGATCATCAACCGAAGCGGACGCGCGCTCCGAAACGTCTACGTCGGGATCTTCGCGGACATGGATATCGGCACCCGCTCCACCCGCGGCTACTTCATCGACGACGAGGCGGGGCTGATCGACACCACGGTGCAGTACGTCGGTGCGACCGGCGACTTCGTCAATCGAAAGATCCAGATGGGATACATGTGGGACAATCCGGACGACCCGGCCCGGATCCAGGACGCAAAGGGCGGGGACGTGCCCGGTTATTTCGGCTGCATGTTCCTGAACCACACGACCGATCCGAGTGGCGCCACCGCGCCCCGCCATGTGGGCATCACCTCGTTCAAATTCTTCTCCGGGTCGGCATCCTTCGCTGGGGGAGGGGACCCGGAAAACGACGCGCAGCGCTACCTGCTCATCTCGGATCCGCAGCTCAATCCGGATGTCACGGGTCAGATCGTCTCGCAACGTCCGCTCGATTACCGGTTCGTCATGGCGACCGGACCGTTTCGAAGCATCGCGCCCGATTCCTCCCTGACCGTCTCGGTCGCGTGGGTGATGGGGCTGGGGCGTGGTCCCTCCCAGGGGGGCGGGACGCTGATCGATAACGCCGTCAACGCGCAGCAAGTGTTCGACGGGCTCTACACGGACCTCGACGGCAACGCGCTCACGGGGACCTGCGGCAAGGAAACCTGCTTGCGGAACACCGAGATCGGCGGGAGGGGATTCACATACAATATTCCGGAGTCCTCGCTGTGCCGCCTTCGGTTCCATACCGACGTCACCACGATCCGAAACGCGGACGGCAGTCAGGTCTTTCCGGGCGTGCCGGACTGGGATCCGTTCACGCCCTGCAATCTCCAGCAGGAAGGGAAATACGTCTGTCAGGATGTCCTTGGCGGCACCCTTGCGAGCGGTGGCGCGCACTGCGCGAGCGAGGACACGCTGAACATCCAGGTCCTCTCGCCCAACTGCACTTACGTGGACTTCGACTGCGACGCCAATACGGGATCGGGAGGCCGGGAACATCTGGTCAACTGGGTGGCTGCCGCCCCGCTGCCCGCGCCGTTCTATTCAGGGCAGGATGGTCACGGCGAGGTCTCCGATTACCTCCGCCTGTACAATACTCGTGATGACTCGGTCCGCGTCTCCGCGTGGTACTTCCCTGGAGACCACAAGGTAACGCTGAAGTGGAACAATTTCGCCGAGCAGGTCCGGGACGCCCAGCGGGGCAATCTGAAGGAGTTCCTGGGCTATCGCATCTACCGGGCCGCTGGGTGGAATCGCCCGCTGGGAACGAACGCTCCCGCTCGCGATCTCTGGTCGTTGCTCGGGGAATGGCGCGTGAATCCCAAGGGGACTCCGGCGCGTCCGCTCGCGGAACTGATCGATCCGTCGATTCCCATCGTGAACATCAGTCCGATCCAGGTGCGCTGGGATCCCGTCAGGAGACTGGTGCGAAACGACTCCAGCT
>JAYUAE010000013.1:0-2529 GCA_043741515.1 Candidatus Eiseniibacteriota bacterium
CGGGATCGAGCAGCACGACATCCGCGAACGAGTGGATCTTCCGGTCGCCCCCGTAGAAGAAGTGTTCCCAGTTCCCCTGCCCGTACACCGAGAACCCGACATTCGTCCAGTTGCTGTTGGTGAACGGATTGCCCGTGTGGGCCGCATTCACCAGGAGCCACGGCGCCGCGGCCACCAGGAATCCCGCGCTCCAGAGACCCGCGTTTCTCCATCGCCGCCCCGCCGGAAGCTCGCGATGCAGGATCGCGGCGAGCGTGATCACCGTGGCGGGCCAGAGAAAGAGCCCGTTGTAGCGTGTGGCGAAGGACCATCCGCCGAGGAGCCCGGACGCGACGATGGAGACCCACCCGGGGCGCTCCGCATCCAGGAGCAGCGCGATCGAGCCGGCCACGAGGGCGAAGAAGAACATGTCGGTTCCGACCTCGTACACGTTCACGAGGAAGGCGTAATTCCCGAGCAGGATGAGGGTGCTGAGGAACCCCAGCGTCGAGCCGACCAGCCTCCGGTTGATCCGGAACACGCACCAGGCCGCGGCGCAGGCCGAGAGCAGTCCGATGACCTGCCCCGCTCTGAATAGATCGAGCCCCAGGAAGGACAGCGCGGCCACGACCAGCGGGTAGCCCCATCCCTTCGAGTCGAAGTGCTCGATGAGGACGCGTCCGTGCTTCAGCGCCGCGGCGGCGGGGCCGTACTTCCAGTAGAAGTCGGTTTCCACACCGTAGTTTCCGACGTGATGGAGCGCGAGTGCCTTGTCGGCCCAGTAGAATCCGAAAAGCGCGATCGTGGCGATCGCGAGCCTCGTCATCGTGATGTCGGTCTTGCGGAGCGCTTCGGCGGATGGAGCCCCGGAGCGCGCGGGGCGCCGGCCGGGAGGATTTCCCTTGAGAGGCTTCGTCACAGCGTGCGGCCCACAGCCCCCGCGATCTGCCTGACCTGGCCCGCCAAGGCGGCGAACTGGTCGGGAAAGAGCGACTGCTGTCCGTCGCATATGGCTCGCTCGGGATCGTAGTGGACCTCCACCAGCAGTCCGTCCGCGCCCGCGGCGATCGCCGCGCGGGCGAGCGGGACCACCTTGTCGCGCACGCCCGCCGCGTGGCTGGGATCCACGATCACCGGCAGATGGCTCAGCGATTTCGCGACCACGACGGCGTTCAGGTCGAGCGTGTTGCGGGTGTAGGTCTCGTACGCGCGGATGCCGCGCTCGCACACGATCACGCGGTCGTTGCCGCCCGAGATGACGTACTCGGCGCTCATGAGCCACTCGTCCACGGTCGCGGAGAGCCCCCGCTTCACCAGCACCGCCTTCTGCGTCTTCCCCAGCTCGCGAAGGAGCGAGAAGTTCTGCATGTTGCGCGCGCCGACCTGGAGGATGTCCACGTAGCGCTCCATCAACCCGATCTGGCTCTTGTCCATGATCTCGGAGATGACCAAAAGCCCGTTCTGGTCGGCGACGCGGCGGATGAGCTTCAGCCCCTCCTCGCCGAGCCCCTGGAAGGAGTAGGGCGACGTGCGCGGCTTGAACGCGCCGCCGCGCAGCACGCGGGCGCCGGCGGCCCGCACCGCGGCCGCGGTCTTGACCATCTGCTCTTCGGACTCGATCGTGCACGGCCCGGCCATGAGCACGACCGCCGGGCCCCCGATCTCGACATCGCCGATCTTGAGCACGCTCGTCTCTCTGCGGAAGCTCCGGCTCGCCAGCTTGAAGGGCTCGGGAATGCGGAGCGCCTCCGCCACGCCCGGCATCACGCGCACATCCTCCAGCGGCGGGAGCGCTCCGTCCCCGACCGCGGCGAGCACGACGGGGCCCGCGGAGGGCGCCCGCACGACCTGGAATCCCAGGTCGCGGAACTTCGCCTCGACCGCGTGAAGCTGCTCCGGCGTGGCGTTGGGATGGAACGTGATGACCATTCGCTCCTCGGAAACAGAAACGCCCACTGTCTGTTCGGCGACAGTGGGCGGGGCCTCAGGGCGCACCGGATTCAATCATCCCCGGCGCTCAGGCCCCCGACGCCAGGTCCACCCGTATCGGAATTCGTCGAAGCGAACGTCCATGGAACGAAACTCCTCGATCTTCGGATTGCCAGGCTCGGGACCGGTCGGAGCCTAGCACCCCCCGCGGGCGAGGGTCAATTCATCTCGGGAGCCGGATCGTCCTCCCGCACGTAGACCGAGAATACGATCCACTTCCCCCCGGGGGCCTGAAGCATGCGCACCAGCTCCTCGCGGTCGACCGGCCGCGGGCCCACGGCCGCCCCCTCGTACCGGAATCGCGCGCGAACCACCCGGGTCTCGAGGGTGGAATCGCGCGGCACGACGGCGCCCGGCGCGGACAGGGGAACCGCACGCGCCGCGTTCCGGTAGACCGCCGCGCGGTTGGAGAGCAAGCGGGCCTGGCGGAAGAGCGAGTCCGCGTTCTCCTCCCCGGCGTAGGCCCAGGCGGAGTCGGCCGAGCGCTGCGTGCGGATGGAAACGCTGACCAGGGAATCGAGCACGCCCATCCGGACGCGCCGCGGCGGCTCGATCGCCAAG
>JAYUAE010000014.1:0-2521 GCA_043741515.1 Candidatus Eiseniibacteriota bacterium
ACCGGCTCAACGTGATCGCGACCGTCACCAATGTGGGCGCGGGCCATGCCGTTCCCACGGGCAACGATCAGCACCTGCTCCTGATCCGCATCCGCGCCACCGACCAGGAGGGGCACATTGTCTGGGAAAACGATCCGTTCCAGGACTGGAACGCGTCGGTTTTCGGGATCCTCCTGGCGAACGAGCTTGGCGCCTATCCGGCCGAGACCTGGACCGCGGCCAAGGTGATCTCGGACCGGCGGATCCAGGCCGGCGCCAGCGCGCAGTCGCGCTTCCAGATTCCCCTGGGCGACGCCAAGGGGCCCCTTCATGTCGAGGCGCAGCTCCTCTGGAGGCGCGCGCGCCCCGAGACGATCGCCCTCTACAACCTGCCCGAGGAAGTCTTCGGAGCGGAGCGCCGGGTGGCCCAGGCGACGCTGGAAGTCCAGAACCCCTAGACACCGCCGTCCAGACCTCCTAACGTAACTCCCATGCCGCGCTCGGACCTGCTCCAGGAGATACGCCGGGAAGGCTACACACTGCGCGCCATCTGGCGCTTCATCCGCGTCAGCCTTGCCCGCGTCTCTCGCGGGCTCCCCGAGCACCCCGAGCTGGTGCGCCCGATCGCGGCGACCGCGCTCCTCCTCTTCGTGCTGCAGTTCGTGGCTGCGGTGCTCCTCTCCGTGCATGTGGGCCGGAGTACGGGGGTGAGCTACCTGATCGCCTCGAGCCTGATGCTCCTCCTCGTCTCCTTCTGGGTGCTGACGCACGTCGGACTGCTCCTGGGTTCCCGCGACGCGCAGCTCGTGATCCGGATGCCGGTCCCGATCGCCATCACGATGCTGCGCTTCGTCTCGATCCCCGCGATCGTGCTTCTGATCCGCGAGGAGCGCTGGGTCGCGGTCCTCTGGCTCTTCGCGGCCAGCGCGTTCACGGACGTTCTGGACGGCGTGCTCGCCCGCGCTCTCCGCGTCGAGACCCGCGTGGGAGCGCTTCTCGATCCGTTGACCGACGTCGCGTTCAACTCCGCGGTCTTCATCGCCCTCCTCGAAGCGCGCATCGTGCCGTGGTGGGTGACGGCGCTCATGCTCGTGCGGTACGCGATGCTCGTCGGCGGCACCGTATACCTCTATTTCTTCCACGGTCCGGTCCGGATCCGGCCCACCCTCTTCGGGAAGCTCACCGGAGTTCTCACGACCGTGCTCCTGGCGCTCATGCTTCTGGGGATGTCGCAATGGTCGGAGGCCACGCGGCACAGTCTCGACGGTGTGTTCGACGTGGGGCTTGGAGTCATGGGGCTTGCCACCATCATCCAGGTGATCTTCATCGGCCTCGCGAACCGAAGCGAGGATCCCGAGCGGGCCGAGCGCTCGGAAATGCCGGAGCGTCACTCCAAGGTCGTCGGAGAAATTCGCGGCCAGCGGTAGCCGGCCGCTCCCCGCCGGAAGCGCCCGAGCCACCGGCCAGGTCTAGGCCGCCCCGCTCAAATCCCGGGCAAGCCCGCCGGGCAAATTCGAACTCACGTTGCATTCCGCACGGTTTCGCCCGCCCTGCGTCGCTCCTCGGAACGCGAGACCGTCCATGCGTTTGCAAGACGGTGGCCACCCAAGCGCTTAGGCCATTGCGCCGATCCTCCGCGCGCTGACCTGGTGGCATGTCTCTTGCGCTCCGTGTTCGCGCTAACTCCCTGCGATTCAACGGAAGAGCGCAGGAGCGATCCCCTCTAGCCAGCCGAGGCCCATGCCGCCATTCACATCCCGGCGCCGTTATCGAGCATTCCTCATGCGACGGCCTTCCCGCGCGCGCGTGAAGGCTCGATGGATCGTCGCCCTGCTCGGCGCGGCCCTGGCGTGCTCGTTCAACGCGGCGCCGGCGTCAGCGGGAGCGGGGTCGGGGACTGCGATGGTATTCGGCCCGAATCCGGTGGAGGCGGGACACCCCGGCTCCTGGGAGATCCAGTACCAGGCGGCTGAGAATTTCGTGGCGGGCGGCTCGATCGAGATCGACATTCCGCCCGGCTGGACCCCTCCACAGAATGGCGACTCCGTTTCTCCCGGCTACTTCCAGCTCCTGAACGGCAACTACGTGGACTCGGTCACGGTCATCGGTCAGACGATCCGCCTGGTTCTGGGATCCGGTTCCGCGGACCCGTTCACGAGCGGCTCCTACGTGTTCGTGCTCTACGGCGTCGGCGGAGGAAACGCCTCGGCGCACCCCCAGACCGCGGCGCAGGACACCGTCTTTTTCCACGTGCGCAGCGATCCGCGGCGCATCGGCGCTGCCGCGCCGCTTGCCTCGTCTCCCTGGGTCTCGGTGGTCGCGGATCCGGTAATCGTATCGGTGGATCTCGTGGGTGGCTCGGGAACGCCGGTGGACACGCTGACACGAACGACCGACCAGGACACGACCCAGCTCTTCCTCCGCGGTTACGACACGTATGGAAATCCCGGACGGCTCATCCGGGCCGACTGGACGCTGACTGGCGGAATCGGCGCGCCGGCGCCGGCGAACGGCATTTCCACCGCGCTCCGGCTGGATGTCC
>JAYUAE010000015.1:0-2512 GCA_043741515.1 Candidatus Eiseniibacteriota bacterium
ACATCTTCCTGGCCTATTCCAATCTGGCGCACCGGACGAACTACACCATCGCCGCGTTCCAGTACCGCACGGACCTCCTTCTTTTCTCATCGCCCACCAGCGATCAGGTCGAGAGCCGGGTCTACCGCGGCGGCGCGTTCCTCCTCGCGAGGCCGTTCAGCCGCTTCCGGCGCGTCGAGTACGGTGTGGAGGTGGCGGCCCTGGACCGGGGCGTGCTCCTCTACAACTACGATCTCGGTACCGTCTCCCGGCAGGCGGCAGACAAGACGTACCTCTACGCGGCGCCCAATGTCGCGCTGGTGGCCGACAACGCGCTCTACGGCTCGACCGGTCCCATCAACGGAGGCCGCTCGAGCTACACGGCGGAGCACGCCTTCGGAGACGTTTCCTACACGTCGCTCATGATGGACTGGCGGCGCTACACCAACATCCACCACAACTACGCCTTCGCCCAGCGCGCGATCGCGGGCACGAGCTTCGGACGGGATCCGCGTCTCTTCCGCTTTGGAGGCGCGTTCACGTTCCGGGGCGTGGACTATGGCGGCCTCAAGGGGAGCAACGCGCTCCTGGGGAACCTCGAGTTCCGCTTCCCGCTGATCGAGCAGCTTCGCTTCGGCTGGCCGGGGCGGATCACGCTCGGTGGCATCAACGGCGTTCTCTTCCTGGACGGGGCGAGCGCGTGGCGGGAGGGGCGCCGTCCGCGCTTCTTCTCGACGGTGGGCGGATTCCACTCGAACGATTTTCTCTTCGCCTACGGAGCGGGCGCGCGCGTCAACCTCGGCTACTTCATCGTCCGCTACGACTACGGACGCGGCACCGATTTCCAGCACCCCACCGGTTCCTCGCATCACTTCGTGACGCTCGGCGCGGACTTCTAGCCGCCGCGCGCCATGCTGGCCGACCTGGACGTCGCGATCTTCCGGGCGATCCACCACGGGCTGCACCAGCGGTGGCTCGATCCGGTCATGGCGGCCCTCTCGGAGCCGGGGCCCTGGAAGATCCCGCTCCTGATCCTCGCGGGCCTTCTGTTTCTGCTCCGGGGCCGCCGGGGGGTGATCGGCGTTGTCGTGCTCGCGCTCACCATCGCCGCCGGAGACCAGCTCAGCAGCCATGTGCTGAAGCCGATCTTCCGGCGGGCCCGTCCCTCCTCGACTCTCGCGGACACGGCGCCCCTGTTCGGAGTCCGGCACTCCTGGTCCTTTCCTTCGACCCACGCGACGAATTTCTTCGCGGCGGCGCCGGTGGTCTCCGCCGTATTCCCGGAGGCCACGGTGTTCGCCTACGTCGCGGCGGCGGCGGTCTGCTTCTCGCGCATCTACGTGGGGGACCACTATCCCATCGACGTGCTGGGCGGAGCGATTCTCGGGCTGACGCTTGGATTTCTGGGGAGGAAGGGCTACCGCCGCGCGGTGCGCACCTTGCTTGGGAAGAATGCGGGCGTCACGCCCGCCGAGGTTCCGGACTCGATGGGGACGGCGGCGCGAGGCGAGCAAGCGCCCAGTGGCGGCCCGTGATTCCTCGGTCCCTCCGGTGGGAGTAGAACGTTGCCGCCTCGCACGACGCGCATTCCTTCGCCGCGTGGATCGCGTGCTCCGGGACCCCCGCCGTGAGGAGGGTCATGGCGATCGCGCGCGGGAGGTCGAGCGCCACGCCGTCCGCGTGGGGCCTCAGGGCTTCGCTCGAGAACTCGCGCGCCACTTCCGGGCCGACGGGGTAACAGCAGGCATGGATGCAGGGACCGATGAACGCCACGAGCTCCGGCGCGGGAACTCCGCGCTCGCCCAGAAGTCCGACCGCGAGCGCCGCGATCCCGCCCTTCGTTCCGCGCCATCCGGAATGGAGCAGGGCCCCCTGGGCGCCGTTCCTCGCGAAGAGCGCCACCGGCGCGCAGTCGGCGACCGAGATCGCGGTCCAGGGGTCGCCGGCGCGTATCAGGAAGCCGTCCGCTTCCTCGGGCGCCTCCTCGGGCATCACGATCCGGGTGCCGTGGACCTGTCGGACCCGAAGCGGACCCGATTCGGGCATGCCCAGCGCGCGGAAGAGGATCGTGCGGTTTTCGAGGACGTCATCGCGGTCGTCCCCGACCCCGAGGCCCAGGTTGAGGGAGGCGTAGGCGCCGCGGCTCACGCCTCCGCGCCGCGTGGGAACACCGAACGACGCACCGGGCGGAAGGCGCCCGTCCTCGGGACGCCACATCGCAAGCTCCTCGCGCGCCGCTTCCGCTTCGTTCGGCATGCTGCGGAGCCTGCCCCCTTTCCGCCCCGAGCGCAAGCCGGATGGGGAGCCTCGCCGGCCGCGGCGTCCGGACTCGCGCTCGTGGCCGCGCTCGTCCTGCTTCTCGGCGGCTGCGCGCGCCTCCCGAAGTCGGGCTCCGGGAGCGCGGCCCGCGACCGGTTTCTCGCCGTCTATGCGGCGCCGCGAAGCGCGACGCGCGGGGTGGGCTCGATCTCGGTCCGGCGCGGCGACGAGGGACGGGGGGGCGCGAGGGCCCGGTGGGGAACGAGCGCCGAGA
>JAYUAE010000016.1:0-2512 GCA_043741515.1 Candidatus Eiseniibacteriota bacterium
GATCTGGACGGCGACGTCGATCGCCTTGCGGACGGGGAGGGCGCCGCCCGCGAGCCGCGCGCGCAGCGTTTCGCCTTCGAGCAATTCCGTCACGATGTACGGCGCGCCGTCGTGCCCGCCGAGGTCGTAGACGGCCGTGATGTTCGGGTGGTTCAGCGCCCCGGCCGCCTGTGCCTCCTGCTCGAAGCGCCTCAGCCGGTCCGCGTCCTGCGAGAACGAGGCCGGGAGGACCTTGATCGCGACGTCGCGCTTCAGCCGTTCGTCGCGCGCGCGGTAGACCTCGCCCATCCCGCCGGCGCCGATCGGGCCGAGGATTTCATAAGGCCCGAGCCTGGCTCCCGCAGAGATGCTCATGAAACGCTGGCGCGATTGTAGCGGGCAAGCCTCAGGGGAGTAGAGGTGGTGGAGCTGAACGGGATCGAACCGTCGACCTCTTGAATGCCATTCGCGAATCTGACTGCGAGACTGGCGTCCGGAGTGAGAGTCGGTCGAGCTGCACGACCTCTAGCACGACACCCAGCGAACTCGCTGAGAACTCGTCCGACGAGGACGCTGACGAGCAGCTCGCGGGCGTGTTCGAGTAGGGTGTGCGGCCGTGTTTTGCGTCGGCGCTCGCTACCCTTGCTGACCGAACACCGTCCTCCGTACGCGCCCGGAACTTCACCCCGCGTTTCATCACATGGAAATTCGTGACGACAAGGCCCTGTGCGACTACAGCTCCGCTGCCGAATGCGATGGGCTGGCCCTTGGTGTTCAGGGACTCGACGACGACGACCGAACGTGACACTCGGGCGAAGATTTCTTCAGGTGTGGCCGCCCAGCCGCTGGTTGAGGCCACGACCGCGAGGGCCAGCACCGAGTACGACCGAATCTGCGCTGCGCTCCTCATTGCGCCGACAGGTTCTTGATGAGGTTGTAGGTGAACCAGCCGTCCAGCGGAGTGAACGTCATGGGCTTGGCGGACGAGCCGTCCTTCTGTAGCCCGACGCCATCAGAGAATGGCGCGACGGTCACGAGTTTTGCGTAGGGCAGGCGGAGACTCTTCTTTGGTCCTGCGAAGTAGACCGCCTGCTGCGTCATGCCGAACAGGCCGGAGTCCATTTCCACGGTCGCCTCATGCTGTACGGGCCTGCCGCTGAAGCCGCCAGTCCGGTAGTAGAGCCCCTTCGCCAGCCTGACGCTGATCCCCTGCGAGCGGCCCTCGAAGCGCGTGAATTGCTTCGCCTGAAGGTATCTGACATGGGGGAAGAGCCAGAGGATGAATTCGTCCTTCTTGAAGAGGAAGGGCATCGGGACGGTCACGTCGAGCCGAGCCTTCGGAGTCCCCGAAGCCACGTCGTGGAGGATGAGCGCCTTTACGAGACGATCCCTTGCATCCCCTTCCTTCTTCTCGGACTCGGTGAGCGCGAATGCCGAGGCGTACTTTGCGAGGGCGTTCTCCGTTTCGTTCGTTACACCGTCGCCGTCCAAGATACGCGTGATGGCGGTCCCCCACCCGCGCACGATGGCCCCGCGTGTGTTCCTGCCCTCAAGTTCGGGGGTACTGGCTCGCCGGGTTAGCAGAGGCACGATCTCCTCGACGGCTGCCTCGCCTTTCAGGGCCGCATCAGCGGCATCACGCTCAAGCTCCCCGAGAAGACGATCTTGCTCAGCGCGCCGCCCCTCGTCGCGTTTCCGGCACTCGGGATGCTCGGAGCGCAGGAACCCGGCGGGCTCGCCGCAGAAGCTGCATTTGCCCACGCTTCGCCTCCTCGCCTACTTCGGCGCGCTCCGCGTGTGGGGAGCCACGTAGGTGCCGTCCTTCCGCGTGTAGCCCCTCACGTGCACCTCGCGGCCCGGTGACTTCTTTACCGAAGGCTTCTTCGTCGAAGGCCTGTGCTGGGTCTTTGCGTGCGAATGTGACGGGGTGGTCTTTTTCGCCCACGCCAGCGAGGGAGCAGCGAGAAGGCTCGCCGCCAGCGCGACGAAGAGCAAGGGTCGTCTCATCGGATTCCCTCCAAGCAGGCAGCGGGCACGGGCGTTCTCTTTCGACCGGGGCGTTGATTCTATCCGCGCCGAGCGGCGGCTTGTAGCCGGGAGGCGGGCTGAATCGCCCCGGCTTTTCCGGAGACTCCCATGCTTGAGAGGATGGAGTCATGGAAAGACGAGGCAGATACCCGGCAGAGGTCAAGGAGAGGGCCGTCCGGCTGGTCTTCGAGCAGCAGGCGGCGCACGGGTCGCAGTGGGCGACGATCAGCTCGATCGCGGGCAAGATGGGCTGCACGCCCGAAACGCTTCGGACCTGGGTGCGGCAGGCCGAGCGCGACACGGGGGCGCGACCGGGGCTGACGACGAGCGAGCGTGAGCGCCTCAAGGAGCTCGAGCGCGAGGTCCGCGAGCTGCGGCGCGCTAACGAGATCCTTCGCAAGGCGTCGGCGTATTTCGCGCAGGCGGAGCTCGACCGCCGAGCGAAGTGATGGTGGAGTTCGTCGAGGACAATCGACGCTCGTACGGGGTCGAGCCGATCTGCACC
>JAYUAE010000017.1:0-5963 GCA_043741515.1 Candidatus Eiseniibacteriota bacterium
ACCCACATCCCGCTTCGGGTGAACACGGCGGGCGTGATCCCGATCATCTTCGCGCAGTCGGTGATCATGCTTCCGAGCACCCTGGCGCTCTACTTTCACGGAAACGGCGTGATCCAGGGCCTGGCCAACGTCTTCGCGGTCGGGAGCGTGATCCACATCGTGGTCTACTCGGTCACGATCATCTTCTTCACGTACTTCTATACCGCGATCGTCCTGAATCCGAGCGACATGGCGGATAACATGAAAAAGTACGGCGGCTTCATCCCGGGGATTCGCCCGGGGAAGAAGACCTCCGAATACATCGACCGGGTCCTCTCGCGCATCACGCTTCCGGGCGCCTTTTTCCTGGCCCTGATCGCGGTGCTCCCGGACATCCTGATTCGCCGCTTCAACGTCCCGTTCTACTTCGGCGGAACGAGCGTTCTGATCGTGGTCGGCGTCGCCCTCGACACGCTTCAGCAGATGGAATCGCATCTGCTCATGCGCCACTACGAGGGGTTCGTGAAGAGCGGCAAGCTCCGGAGTCGTCGATGAGAGTGGTGCTCCTCGGTCCGCCGGGGAGCGGCAAAGGCACACATGGGAAGGGCCTTTCGGAGAGCCTCGGCGTTCCGGTGGTCGCCACGGGCGACATCCTGCGACAGGCGATCCAGGAACAAACGGCGCTGGGCAAGAGCGCCGAGGATCACGTCAAGTCGGGGCGGCTGGTGCCCGACGAGACCGTCCTCGGACTGATCGAAACCCGGCTTGGGCGGCCGGATGCAGCTCGGGGATTCATCCTGGACGGATTTCCGCGCACCGTCGCCCAGGCCGAAGGGTTGAAGGGGATGCTGGGGGAGCGGCGCCTCGATCGCGTCGTGAACCTCGTGGTCCCGACGGAAGTCGTCGTGAACCGGTTACGGGAGCGCTGGCTCTGCTCGCAGTGCGGGGCCATCTACAACACGAGCACGGCTCCGCCCCGCGTCGCGGGAACATGCGATCGGTGCGGAGGCGCGCTCAAGCAACGGACGGACGACGAGCCCGAGACGGTGCGCAGGCGCCTCGAGGTGTACGCGCGGGAGACCGCGCCCCTGGTGGCGTACTACGAACGGGAAGGCGTTCTCCGCAATGTGGACGCGTCCGGACCCGCCGGGGATGTGTACGAGGCGATCCAGCGCTCCATCGGGAAGGCCACGTGAGCGGCGCCCCGGCGAAGGGCGAGATGATCCAGATCCATGATCTGGACGAGGTGAAGCTGATCGGCGAGAGCGCCCGAATCGTGGGGCGCTGTCTCCTGATGCTGTCGCGGGAAGTGCGGCCCGGGGTGAGCACGCTCGAGCTGGACCGCCTGGCGGAAGCGTTCATCCGCGATTCGGGCGGTGCGCCCGCATTCAAGGGCTATCGCGGGTTTCCGGCGAGCATCTGTGCCTCGATCAACGAGGAAGTGGTGCACGGAATCCCGAGCGCCAAGCGTTTCTTGCAGGAAGGGGACATCATCTCGCTCGATATCGGCGTGAAGAAGCAGGGCTTTTTCGGCGACGCGGCGCGGACCTTCCCGGTGGGAGAGGTCAGCTCGACCGCGACCCGGCTCCTCGAGGTCACGGAGAAGGCGCTCGAGGCCGGCATCGCGCAGGCGAGGCCGGGGAATCGCGTGTCGGACATCTCGGCAGCGATCGAGCGCGAGGTGACGCGCGGCCGGTTCCGGGTGGTGCGGGCCCTCGTCGGGCACGGCATCGGCCGGGATCTGCACGAGGAGCCCCAGGTGCCCAATTACGGGCGCGTGGGAGAGGGACCGAAGCTCAGGGAAGGGATGGTGCTCGCCATCGAACCGATGGTGAACGCGGGCACCGCGGAAGTGCTGACCCTCTCGGATCAGTGGACGGTGGTGACGGCGGATCGCGGTCTGTCCGCCCATTTCGAGCACACCGTCGCGATCGGGGCCGAAGGGCCGGTCATTCTCTCCAAGGTCGAGGCCGACTAGCGGAATGGCAAAAGAAGAAGGCGTCCAGGTAGAGGGAACTGTCGTCGAGCCGCTCCCGAACGCGATGTTCCGGGTGGAGCTGGAGAACGGTCACAAGGTCCTGGCGCATATCTCGGGCAAGATGCGCATGAACTTCATCAAGATCCTGCCCGGGGACAAGGTCACGGTGGAGCTGTCGCCCTACGATCTGAATCGCGGGCGGATCATCTACCGGTACAAGTAGGAGCTCGCGGCCGGACCGGCGCGAGAAGACGGGAGAGCGGCCATGAAAGTGAAAGCATCGGTCACGAAAATTTGCGAGCACTGCAAAGTCGTCCGGCGCAAGGGTGTCGTGCGGATCATCTGCAAGAACCCGCGGCACAAGCAGCGCCAGGGATAGGCAAGGAGGAACGTCTTGGCTCGTATCGCCGGAGTCGATCTGCCGAACGAAAAGCGCATCGAGATCGCGCTGACCTACATCTTTGGGATCGGTCGCCCGACCGCGCAGAAGATTCTCGCCATGACGGGCGTCGGCCCGGACACGCGCGTGAAGGCTCTGACGGAGGAGGAGACCGGCAAGCTCCGCCAGGTGATCGAGACGCAGCTCAAGGTCGAGGGAGCGCGCCGCAGCGAGGTCGCGATGAACATCAAGCGCCTCATGGATATCGGCTCGTATCGCGGCCTGCGGCACCGGAAGAACCTTCCGACCCGCGGCCAGCGCACCCGCACCAATGCGCGGACCCGCAAGGGCCCGAAGAAGACGGCCGGCTCGAGCAGGAAGGTCGCCACCGCGACGAAGCGCCCGGCGCCGAAGCCGGCGGGCTGATGACGGTCCCGGACTCAGGCCGTGAGACGGCGGGTCCATCGAGAGGAGAATTGAGTGGCTGAAGCAGCAGCGGCACCGACTCCGGCGGCGACACCGAAGCCGAAGAAGAAGCGCGAGCGGAAGGTGGGCATCAACGGAATCGCCCACGTCCAGTCGACGTTCAACAACACGATCGTGACGATCACCGACATGGACGGGCACACCGTTGCCTGGGCCAGCTCGGGGAAAGTCGGTTTCAAGGGCTCGCGCAAGAGCACGCCGTTCGCGGCGCAGGTCTCGGCGGAGTCCGCGGCAAAAGAGGCGATCTCGCTGGGTTTGAAGAAGGTCGAGGTGTGGGTGAAGGGCCCGGGCTCGGGCCGCGAGGCGGCGATCCGTTCGCTACAGGCGGCGGGGCTGGAGATTTCCGCCATCAAGGACGTCACGCCCATTCCCCACAATGGTTGCCGCCCGCCGAAGAGGCGGCGCGTCTAGTGCCTCACGGCCGGGACGCGTTTCGCGGCGCAGAAGGAAAGAGGGAGGTCTAGAGCACAGCTATGGCGACGTTTCACGCATCCAAGTGCCGGCTCTGCCGCCGGGAGGGAGAGAAGCTCTTCCTCAAAGGATCGCGCTGCTTCACCGAGAAGTGCGCGTTCGAACGTCGTGGCTACGCGCCCGGCGAGCACGGAAAGGACCGGCGCTCCAAGGAAACGAGCTACGGTCTCCAGCTCCGCATGAAGCAGAAGACGCGGCGTATCTACGGCATTCTGGAGCGGCAGTTCCGGAGCTATTTCGAGAAGGCCGAGACCCAGAAGGGCGTCACGGGCGCAAATCTGCTCCTCATGCTCGAGCGCCGTCTGGACAACATGGTCTTCCGGATGGGATTCGGCGCGTCGCGCGGCGCGGCCCGCCGCCTCGTGGGGCACCGCCACATCACGGTCAACGACAAGATCGTGGACATCCCCAGCTTCCAGGTGAAGGTGGGCGATGAGATCCGCGTGCGGCCGAACAGCAAGACCAACGTCATGATCCTCGCGTCCATCGAGCAGAGCAAGGCGCGCGATATGATGAGCTGGATTTCGGTGGATTACGAAAAGATGTCCGGACGTCTTCTGGAATACCCGACGCGCGGGAGCATCCCGACCAAGGTCACCGAGCAGCTCATCGTGGAGCTTTACTCCAAGTAAACAGCCTTAGTAACCGAGCCTTGGTAACCGAGCCTCGGGGGGAGGTAGAGACGATATGAAGTGGAAAAATCTCCAAATGCCGAAGAACGTCGAGGTGGACGACAAGGTCTCGACCAACCGGTACGGCAAGTTCAGCATCGAGCCTCTGGAGCGCGGCTTCGGCGTCACGCTGGGGAACGCGCTGCGGCGCGGTCTTCTCTCGTCGCTTCCGGGCGCGGCCGTCACGGCGGTCAAGATCGACGGCGTCCAGCACGAGTTCACAACGATGACGGGAATCAAGGAAGACGTGCCTGAGATTCTGCTGAATCTCAAGTCCATGCGTTTCAAGATCCACAGCGAGGGGCCCAAGACCGCAACGTTCGAAGCGCGCGGCGCGGGCGAGGTGAAGGCGGGCGATCTCAAGACCGACCCGGAGATCGAGCTTCTGAATCCCGAGCTCCACATCGCCACCCTGAACAAGGACGGCGAGTTCCGCGGCGAGGTGGAGATCGGCGCCGGACGCGGATACGTGGCCGCTGAGAATCAGCCGGTCGTGGACCGTCCCATCGGCGTCGTGCCGGTGGATTCGCTCTTCTCGCCCGTGACGAAGGTGAACTTCGAGGTCGAGAACACGCGGATCGGACAGCGCATCGATTACGACAAGCTGACGCTCGAGATCTGGACCGACGGGAGCGTGCTTCCGTCGGACGCCCTCGCATACGCGGCCAAGATCTTGAAGGACCACTTCGCGCTCTTCGTGCACTTCGAGGAGGAGATCGTGGAGGAGGTCGAGGAGGAAGTGGACGAGGAGTTCATGCGCATCAAGACTCTGCTCGAGCGGAGCGTCGAGGAGCTGGAGCTTTCGGTGCGGTCTTCCAACTGCCTGAAGGCGGCCGACATCAAGACCATCGGCGACCTCGTGACCAAGTCCGAAGGCGAGATGCTGAAGTATCGCAACTTCGGCCGCAAGTCGCTCAAGGAGATCGCGGACATCCTGGGCGGCATGGGCCTGAATTTCGGGATGGACGTTTCGAAATACAAGCTCGGGGAAAAGATCGAGGCTGCCTAATGCGCCATCGCAAAGACCACAGAAAACTCAGCCGGACCAGCTCGCACCGCCGGGCTCTGCTCCGGAACCTCGTGACCAGCCTCATCGAGCACGAGCGGATCGAGACCACCCTGGCCAAGGCGAAGGAAGCGCGCCGGGTGGGCGAGCGCATGATCACGTTCGCCAAGCGCGGCGATCTCCACGCGCGCCGTCACGTGGCCCGCTACGTTCATGGCGAGGACAACGTGAAGAAGCTCTTCGACACGGTCGCGCCCTGGTACGAGACGCGCGCCGGCGGCTACACGCGGATCTTGAAGCTGGGAAGACGGCTGGGGGATGCCGGTGAGATGGCGCTCCTCGAGTTCGTGAAGTCTCCCGAGCTGAAGGCGAAACTGAAGCACGAGGAAGAAGCCGCGGCCAAGGCCGCTCGCGCGGCGGGGAAGACGGCTCCGGCCAAGGGCAAGGGCGCGAAGGGCGCTGCGGCCGAGGGTGAAGGGGCCGCTGCCGGCGAGGGCGCGGCGGAGAAGAAGGGCCGCGGGCGCGAGAAGAGGACCGGCCCGGGCCGTCCCGAGCGCCCAGGCAAGGGGCCAGCAGGGCCGCAGCCAGGGAAGTCGCGTGGACGCCAGCGAGGGAAATCGGGCGAGTAGCGCCTGGATCGCAGCGCCGTGGCGCCGCATCACAACGGATCGATAAGGTCGGGCGGGAGAGGATCCCGCCCGATCTTTTTGTTGGCAGTCGTGCTGTGCCTCTTCGCCGCTTCTACGGCGCACGCGCAGGACGAGACGCGCGCCGTCTGGGTCGTGCGCTACTCGCTCAACTCGATCGGCAGCGTGGACCGCGTCGTCGAGCTGGCGACCCAGATGAACCTGAACACGCTCTTGGTCCAGGTCCGCGGCCGCGGCGACGCCTACTACCCCTCCGATCTCGTTCCCCGCGCCGAGGAGCAGGAGGCGATGCCGCGCGACTACGATCCCTTCACGCGCCTGATCGAGCGCGCTCACGCGCAGGGGC
>JAYUAE010000018.1:0-2502 GCA_043741515.1 Candidatus Eiseniibacteriota bacterium
CCAGTTCCAGCTCTTGCAGGGACAGCGCTCGATCTCCGAGACCTACACCTTCTCCGAGCCGATCGTGATCGTCGCGCATGACGACGCCGGGAACGCGCCCGCCACGAGCAACGTCATCACCATCACCCCCGGGCAGCCGACCGCGATCCGGCTCGCCAGCGACCCGTCCTGGGTCGGCGGAAACCGGCACGCCGCGCTCTCCGCGCGCGTCGTGGACGACTTCGAGAACGGCGTGCCCGATCAGCCGCTCCAGTTCAGCCTGCTCTCGGGCACCGGAACGCTCGGCGCGTCGGACACCCTGAGCGACGCCTCGGGCTACGGCCGGGCGGACTTCCTGAGCCCGCGCCAGCCGGAGACGGACCGGATCCACGTTGCGTCCGGCAGCCTCACGCGCGATCTGGTCCTACAAGTAGCCTTCGTGGACCCGAACGCCGCGGGCGGCACTGCCTACAGCTATCCCAATCCGTTTCATCCTCCCGCCCAGCCCGCGACCATCGCCTACAAGATCGATGACGACGCGGCGGTCACGCTCCGGGTCTTCACGCAGAGCGGAAATCTGGTCCTGCGCGAAGAATTCCAGCGCGGCGCCCAGGGCGGCCGGGCCGGTCTCAACACCTTCGTGTGGGACGGAAGGAACGGCAAGGGCGAGGTGGTGGGAAGCGGAGGGTACGTGGTTCTGATCGAAGCGCAGGGCACCGGTGAAACTCTGCACGTCATCCGCCGCAAGATCGCGGTGGTTCGGTAATCGAGGAGGGGCCATGAACCGCATGACCAAGGGCTATGTCTTGAAATTCGCGCTGGCGACGGCTCTCGTTCTCGGGGCCGGACCGGCGTGGGGCGAAGTGGAGTCAGGTGGAGCGCCGGGCTCGTGGCTCACGACGTATGTCGGCGCCCGGACTCTGGGGCTGGGGGGCGCCTTCGTGGGCGCGGCCGACGACGCATCCTCGGTCATCTGGAACCCGGCGGGACTCAGCACGCTCGTGCCGAACGAGGTCCGCATGGACGCGGCTCGTCTCTTCGAGGACACCACGATCAGCGCGTTCGGCCTCGCGGTGCCCGGAAACAAGCTTCCGAGCTTCGGACTGTCGGTGCTCACCCTCCGGTCCGGCGCGTTCGACCGCACCGATGAGATGAACAACCCGCTCGGCACCTTCCGCGAGAGCGAGACCGCCTACATCCTCACCATGTCCCGCGCGCTCACGCCGCGGTTCGCCCTCGGGGTGAACTCGAAGCTGGTTCGCCAGAGCATCGAGGACTTCAGCGGCGGCGGATTCGGCTTCGACGTGGGCGCCATCATGAGCGTGACGCCGAACCTCAAGGTGGGCGCCTCGGCCATCAACCTGGGCGGCCCGAACATCACGCTCCAGACCACCAAGGAGACCTACGCGACCCAGTTCCGCGGCGGGTTCTCCTACGGCGTCCTCCGCGGAAGGGGCCTCATCGCGGCCGAGGTGGATCAAACCCAGAGCTCCGGACTCTCGATCCATGGCGGCTCGGAGTACTGGGTCGAGCCCGCGTTCGCGCTCCGCGTCGGCATGAACGACCAGCACGCGAGCGGTGGATTCAGCTACCGCAGCGGCGGGCGCTATCAATTCGACTACGGCGTCTCCGATCATCCGCTCGGCATCATTCATCGGATTGGGGTCTCGTATCGCTTCGGCGGCTTCTATGCGAGCGCCAAGGCGGAGCCCGAGGTCTTCTCTCCGACGGGCGAGAGCGCGGTCACCAACATCGTGCTCGGAGCGCGCACGAAGTCCGACACCGACAACTGGACGCTCTCGCTCATCAACAAGACCGATGAGACCGTGCGCAAGTTCGGCGGAAAAGGCACCCCTCCGGCCCATCTCCTCTGGGACGGCAAGGACGAAAGCGGAATGCCTCTTCCGGACGGAATCTATCGCTATCAGCTCGTGGTCCACGATGCGGACGGCCGGGAAATCCTGAGCCCCACGCACACCGTCGAGATCTCTACGGGCGGCCCGCAAGGGTCCGTGCCGGTGATCCCGATTCAGCCCTGACCCCCAGCGCGGAGACACGGACGATGACGCGTATCCATCGGCGTATCGGGCTCTCCACCGTCGCACTCGCGGCCGTGGCGTGGGTCTGTGGCGTGGCGTCTCCTGCGTTGGCAGGCAAGAAGCAGGCGGCCGCGGAACGCCCCGCGGCTTCCGGCGCCAATCAGGTCCAGGAAGCCGGCCTCCGTTTCGAGTCGGCGAAGCTTTTGGGCGAGGCGGAGCGCACGGCGGGGCTCGAGGAGGCGCTCCAGATCACCTCCCGGGCCATCCAGCGCGGCCCGGACGACGAGAGGGCCGCGGCGCGGTTCCTCTCCGGCGAGATTCGCTGCGGGATGGGCCGCTACGGCGAAGCGGCGAACGATTTCCGGAGCGCCGAGGGCGCGCTGCGAAAGACTCCGTTCGCCGACGACGCGGCATTCGCGGCGATCCAGGCGACCGAAGCGGCCGGAAAGGACGCCGAGGCGGCCAAGGCCTGGATCGAATGGGA
>JAYUAE010000019.1:0-2486 GCA_043741515.1 Candidatus Eiseniibacteriota bacterium
CCGCTCCGGCGTAACAAGAGTGCGTACTCGGCGACCAGCGTGCTCTTCCCCGCGCCCGGCGGTCCCGTGATCCCCACGCGGGGCGCCGGCGGCCGGGCACCGTGGATCCGGTCCAGGAGCGCCTCGGCCTCGGGCGCGCCGTTCTCGACCAGACTCATGGCTCGGGCCAGCGAGCGCGCGTCCCCCGCGAGGAGCCCGTCCGCGAGGGTCAGTACTCCATCCCGGCGCGCGATTCGATCCCCTTCCGGTAATGGTGCTTGATCTCGCGCACCTCGCTCACCGTGTCCGCCAGATCCACCATCGCCTCAGGTGCGCTCCGCCCCGTCCAGATCATGTCCATCCACCTGGGCCGCGCCTTCGCCAGCTCGAGCACCTCCTCGACGGGGACGAGCCCGAAATCGGCGACCACGTTGATCTCGTCCAGGATCAGGAGATCATGCGCGCCGCCGCGGACGATCTCCCACGCCTTGTCCATCCCCTGCCGCGCCAGCTCGCGGTCCTTGGGATCGGGATTCTTGGCATCCACGAAGGCGATGCGGCCGAACTGCCACACCTCGACGCGCGAGAGGGAGCGGAGCGTGTCCAGCTCCCCGTAGATCCGCCCCTTCATGAACTGCACGATCGCGATCTTGAACCCGTGTCCGTGCGCTCGGAGCGCGCACCCGAAAGCCGACGTGGTCTTCCCTTTGCCGGGACCGGTGATCACGAGGAGGACACCCTGCCGCGTCTCGCGGCTCTCGTTCTCCGCCGCCGATCCCTGTGCAGCATCGTCATTTGCGGCAGTTTTCGGCATCAAGTCATGCTAACACCGGGCCTGGGGGGGTGTCAATTGGCTCAGGATCGCCCTGGCTACCCGGAACGAGGAGTCCGGGCGGCCGATCGCGCGGGCGTTCACCTTCATGCGCTCGACGTCGGCGGCGCTGGAGAGGAAGTGGGTGAGCCTCACGCGCAGGTCGAAGAGGTCGTGCACGCGCACGGCGGCGCCCGACTCCTGGAGGTAATCGCAGTTGCGCTCCTCCTGGCCCGGGATCGGGCGGACCGCGATGATCGGCACGCCGCGCGCCATCGCCTCGCTCGAGGTGAGCCCGCCGGCCTTGCCGACCAGGAGGTCCGACGCCTCGAGGAACAAGGGAACGCGGTCGGTGAAGCCGTGAACCTTGATTCTCTGCTCCTGGCCGGCCGCGCGCCTCGCGAGCCTCTCGCGGAGCGATTCGTTCTTGCCGGCGATGACGAGCGCCTGCACCGAGTCGGGAAGGCGGAGCACCTCGTCCATCATGCCCTCCATCGGCCCCCAGCCGTATCCCCCGCCCATGAGGAGCAGGGTGAGCCGCCGCGGATCCGGATCGAGCCCCAGCTCCCGGCGCGCGGCCTCCTGTCCGACCGTCGTCGCGAACGTGGGATCGATGGGCACGCCGGTGACCTCGATCCGCTCCCGCGCCACCACGCCAGTCTCGATCAGCTCCTCCGCGGAGGAATCGGTCGCGACGAAGTAGCGGTCGATGCCCGGATAGACCCAGATGGGATGGATGGCGAAATCGGTCACCGCGCAGGAGACCGGGATCGAGATCGCGTCGCGCTTACGCAAGTACGAAAAGACCTCGGCGGGCAGGAACTGCGTGCAAAGGACCGCGTCGGCGCGAAAACGCTGCGTGGCCGCCACGAAATCGCGGCAGTTGGCCGCCAGGACCGCCGAACGCATCCGCTGGCGGAACCCGATCGCCGGAACGCGCTCCGCCTGCCGGTAGAAGAAGCCCCACGCGCGCGGCACGCGATCCACGAGCTGGTTGTAGGAGGACGCGTAGAAGCGCCTCAAGATCGGGGACGAGAACTCGAGCGCGTCGCGGACGATCGGCTCGCAGGAGGGGTCGAGCGAGCGCAGCGCCGATGCGACGGCGCGGGCCGCCCGCTCGTGCCCCACTCCGGCGCGAACGTGCAGGATCAGGATCCGCTTAGAAGAACTGCCTTCGGCCTCCCGGGTAGGCGTTGGGTACGTGCTGGACGAGGAGCTCGTCTCCATCAGCCCTCCACGTGATCCCGACCACGTCGAAGCGCACGGGCCGGTCGAGAAGCCCGCGGCGCGAGAGATAACCGGCCGCGGCTCTCGCCACGTCCTCGCGTTTCTTCGTGCCCACCGCGTCGAAGGGCGTCGCGCGCCCTCCGGCCGTCCGGAACTTCACCTCGATGAACACCACCTGGTCCCGATCGCGCGCCACGAGGTCGATCTCACCCCGTCCGACACGAACGTTCCGGTCCACAATTTCCATGCCGCGAAGCATCAAGAATTCCGCGGCGATCCTCTCGCCGCACCGCGCCGCCCGTTCCCGCCACATCCCGCCCCCCTCTAGAAACCCTCGAAGACCTCCTGAACGAAGAGGAGCTCCCGGACGGGGCGAAAGCTCTTCCGGTGAATGTCACACGGCCCGTGGAGCTTGAGCGCCTCGCAGTGCTCCGGCGTGCCGTACCCCTTGTTGTGCTCGAAGCCGTAG
>JAYUAE010000020.1:0-2475 GCA_043741515.1 Candidatus Eiseniibacteriota bacterium
CCGAATCCCCGGTCACCGTGGTGGGACCATGCTCTACGGTGACGTGGATCGCGGTGTAGACGTCGTCGTTCGAGCTGGCGGATCCGGAGAGCCTGTCGGCCGTCATGTGGTAGGCGTCGTCCGCCACCGCGGTGGGGACCGCCTGAGCTGCCGCGCGGCCGGGAGCGCTCGACAGAGCCGCGAGCGCGAGCACGGCGGATAGGATGCAGGTCAGAGCAAGGGCCGGCCCGGCGCGCCGGCCGTCAAATGGCATGGGGTACAGGAACCTCGAGATGCGGCAGGGCCTGGGCGAGGAGAAAGAAGGAGCCGGCCACGACCACGACGCCCCCCGATTCCCGCGCCCAAGCGATGGCGCGGTCCAGCGCTTCGGGAATCGACGCGACCGCATAGCAAGAAAGATGACTGGAGGGCGCGTGCGCAAGAAGTGACGAGGCGGGGGTGGAGCGCTCTCCCTCGAACTCGGTCAGGTAGAAGCGCGAGGCCACCGAGCCCAGCCGGCGCAGGAATTCCGCGTGCGCCTTGTCGCGCGACAGCGCCACGACGAATGCGGCGGTCCGTCCCGGAAAGACGGCCGCGACCGTCTCGGCAAGCGCGCCGGCGCCCTCGACGTTGTGGGCGACGTCGATCAGTACCGGCGGATCCGCGCGCACCAGCTCCGCGCGCGCCGGCCAGCACGTCGCCGCGGTCCCGCGCTCGATGGCCGATGCGATCTCCTGCCGCGGCTTCCCGCGGAGCCATGTCTCCGCCGCCAGCGCGGCAAGGGCCGCGTTCCGGGCCTGATGTTTTCCCAAGAGCTTCGTCCGGAGCCTCCCTGAGAAGGAGGATGTTTCGAGGTGGAACTCGGTTCCATCGAGGCTCAGCCCGGTCGTCGTGTAACGCGCGGTGGCCCCGAGCCAGCTCACCGTGGCGCCCCGCTCCTCGGCCGCGGCCCGGATGGCGGAACGCGCCTCCCGTCCCCGCACTCCGCAAACGACCGTGCCATGGGGCTTCACGATCCCCGCCTTCTCCGTGGCGATCTCGCCCAGGGTGGTGCCCAGGATCTCCGCGTGATCGCTGCTGATGGTGGTGATGACGGAGACGCGAGGGGTCAGGATGTTGGTGGCGTCGAGGCGCCCTCCCAGGCCCACCTCCACCACCGCCACGTCGAGGGCGGACGAGGCGAAATGATCGAACGCGAGCGCGGTTGCCGCCTCGAAAAAGGAGGGGGTGAGCGCCTCGAAGCGCGGCCACCACCGCTCGAGCAGCTCCTCGAGCGCGTCGTCCTCGATCTCGCTTCCGGCGACCCGGATGCGCTCGTGAAAGCGCAGGAGGTGGGGCGAGGTGTAGAGGCCGGTCTTGAGACCCGCGGCGCGAAGGATCGAGTCCAGGTGGGCCGCGGTGGAGCCCTTGCCGTTCGTTCCTGCCACCAGGATGGACGCGAACGCGCGATCGGGGCGCCCCGCCGTCTCGAGCAGGCGGTCGATCCCGGTGAGCCCAGGCCGCATGCCGCTCCGCTCGAATCGGTACATCTCATCGAGGCGGCGTGTGAGGGTGGCGCTCGCGGGCGCCTTCATTCGCGGATGGGGATTTCCCGATCCGCGGGGAACGCGGCGGAGCCGCCGGGCTTGGGCTCCGCGGCATCGTCCGGGGACCCGGAAGGCTCTTCCGGCTTCGGGACCGGCGCGCCGTTCGGTCCTTCCAGCTCGGCCGGCTCGTGGGGTCTGCGCGGAGCGTCCACGGGGGGGGCGTCCGCGGGTGGTTTGGCCGGCGCGGGCGGGGGAGCCGGGGTCGAGGCGATCGGGCCTCCCACCGCGCGGAAGCGCGCCAGCGTCTCGCCCGCGCGCCGGCGCGGCTTCTGCGGCAGCATGGCCGCGGCGGCGAAGAAATGGAGCAGCCAGGAAAGCGTCTTCCGGAGTTCGTTCCGGTGCACGATGCGATCGATCATTCCCTTGGCGAGAAGGAACTCGGAGCGCTGGAAACCCTCCGGCAGCTCCTGGTTGATGGTCTGCTTGATGACACGCGGCCCCGCGAACCCGATCAGGGCTTTAGGCTCGGCCAGGATCACGTCGCCGACGGATGCGAAGCTGGCGGTGACGCCGCCGGTGGTCGGATGGGTCATGATCGAGACATAGGGCACTCCCGCGTCGCTGAGCCTTGCCAGAAGCGCGTTCGCCTTGGCCATCTGCATCAGGGAGAGGATTCCCTCGAACATGCGGGCGCCCCCCGAGGAGGAGATGAGCACGAGGGGATGGCGCTTCTCGAGCGCGAGGAGGATGCCCCGCGCGATCCGCTCTCCGGCGGCGGACGCCAGGCTCCCGCCCAGAAACGCGAAATCCATGACGCCGATCACGAGCGGACGATCCTCGATCGTTCCCTCACCCACGAGGATGGCCTCGCTCAGCCCCGTCTCCTCGCGCGCCTTTTTCAGGCGGTCGGCGTAGCGCTTCGTGTCGCGGAACTTGAGCGGATCGGTCGAGACAACCTCGGAGAAGCGCT
>JAYUAE010000021.1:0-13545 GCA_043741515.1 Candidatus Eiseniibacteriota bacterium
GATCTGAGGGGGCTCCCCTTCGTCGGGCGCGCGGGGCAGCTCCTGGACAAGATGATCGCCGCGATCGATCTCCGCCGCGAGGAGGTCTACATCTGCAACGTGCTCAAGTGCCGGCCCCCGGAGAACCGGACGCCGGCGCCCGACGAGGTGGAGCAGTGCCTTCCCTATCTCGAGCAGCAGCTCGCGCTCGTGAAGCCGGCGCTCATCTGCGCGCTGGGGCTCTCCGCGGTTCAGGCGCTCTTGAAGACGAAATCCTCGATGGCTTCCCTCCGGGGACGCACCTACGAGTACCGAGGCATCCCGCTCATTCCGACGTATCACCCCGCAGCGCTCCTTCGCAATCCCGGCCTGAAGCGCGAGGCCTGGGAAGACATGCAGCGTGTGCGCGACACCTTGAAGGCTCGCACGGCGAGCTGAGGAGCCTCCGATGGAACAGGCGGCAGAACGGGCCGCGGAACCCCGCAGGCCCTTCGACAAGGACGAGAGCGTCGCGGGCGGGCGGATCCCGCCGCAGTCGCTGGACGCGGAGCGCTCGGTGCTCGGGGCGATGCTCCTCTCGCGCGACGCGATCGCGGCCTCCATCCAGCATCTGGACGAGCGCGCGTTCTATCGCGAGACCCACCGCAAAATCTGGCGCTCCATGGTGAGCCTCTTCGACCGGAACGAGGCGGTGGACCTGGTCACGCTCGTCGAGGAGCTGAAACGCCGGAAGGATCTCGAGGCCATCGGCGGCGCCACCTACCTCACGAGCCTGGACCAGTTCGTCGCGACCGCGGCCAACGTCGAGCACTACTGCAAGATCGTGAACGAGAAGGCGACGCTGCGCCGTCTGATCGACGTCGGAACCGAGATCGTCGGCGAGTGCTACGACCAGCGCAAGGAGCCCGCGTCGCTCCTGGACCGCGCCGAGCAGGCGATCTTCGCCATCTCCGACGACCGCCTCCGCACCGGATTCCATCCCATGCGCCAGCTCGTGCTCCAGGGCTACTCCGCCATCGAGGAGTACCGCCAGCGCAAGGTCCACGTCACGGGCGTTCCCTCGGGCTTCTACGACCTGGACGAGATGACGGCCGGGTTCCAGAAGTCGGATTTCATCGTCATCGCGGGCCGTCCCTCGATGGGAAAGACCAGCTTCGCGATGAATATCGCCGAGAACGTCGCCGTCCACATGAAGCCGGCCGAGCGCCAGGCGATCGCGGTCTTCAGCCTCGAGATGTCGAAGGAGTCGCTGGTGCAGCGGCTCATGTGCGCCGTGGCGCGGGTGGACATCCACAAGATCCGCCGCGGCTACGCCAGCAACGAGGAGTACAAGAAGCTCCAGAACGCGGCGGCGCAGCTCCACGAGGCCCCGATCTTCATCGACGACACGGCGGCCATGAGTATCCTCGAGATGAGGGCGAAGGCCAGAAGGCTCGTCTCGGAAGTTCCGCTGGGTCTCATCGTCATCGATTACTTGCAATTGATCCGAGGCCCCGAGTCCTCCGAGAACCGCCAGCAGGAGATCTCCGCGATCTCGCGCTCCCTGAAGGCGCTCGCGAAGGAGCTGCAAGTGCCGGTGGTCGCGCTCTCGCAGCTCTCGCGCGCGGTGGAGACGCGCGGCGGGGCCAAGCGTCCCGTGCTCTCCGACCTGCGCGAGTCCGGCGCCATCGAGCAGGACGCCGACGTGGTCCTTTTCGTCTACCGGCCCGAGGTCTACGAGACCGATCCCGAGAAGAGGGATGGGAAGGCGGAGATCATCATCGCCAAGCAGCGGAACGGCCCGACCGGGAAAATCGACCTGGCGTTCCTGAGCGAGTGCACCCGGTTCGAGTCGCTGCGATCCGTCCCGGAGCCGAAGTTCTAGCGCCCGCGTGAGCGAAACAAATCTCGAGCAGGTCGCCGGCCGGTATCCGTTCCGGCTCCTCCTGAACGGGCTGCGGGACGTCGGCGAGGTGCTCCTCCTCCTCGGCCAAGTGCTCCGCGAGCTGCCCCAGGGCGTCCGGAAAATCCACCTGGTCGTGCAACAAATGGTGGCCATCGGCATCGGCTCGATGCCGTTGACCGTTGTCGTTGCTCTATTTACGGGTGCGGTGGCGGCTGTGCAGGCAAGCTATCAGTTCCACGACTACGTGCCGATGATTTACCTGGGCACCGTGATCGGGAAGTCGGTCGTGATCGAGCTGGGCCCGGTCCTGACCGCCCTCGTGGTGGGCGGACGCGTCGGCGCATCGATCGCGGCCGAGCTGGGAACCATGCGCGTGACCGAGCAGGTCGACGCCATGGAAACGATGGGGATCAGCCCGACGCGCTATCTCGTGGTGCCGCGCGTGGTGGCGGCGACCATCATGCTGCCGGTGCTCACGATCTTCGCGGATGTGGTGGCGATCTTCGGCGGCTACCTTGTCTCGGTGCTGACGCTCGACGTGAGCGGCCATACGTTCACGAGCGGTCTCAAGCTCTACTTTCATCTGCGCGACGTCTTCTCGGGACTGATCAAGGCGGTCTTCTTCGGCGCGATCATCTCGACGATGGGTTGCTACTACGGGCTGCGCAGCGAAGGGGGCGCGGAGGGCGTGGGGGTCGCGACGACGCATGCGGTGGTGGCGTCGTGCCTCCTGATCCTGATCGTGGACTATCTGCTGGCGTCGTTCCTGTTCCGGGTGCTCTTTGCCTGAGAGCCCGATCGTCATCGATTCGGTCTCGAAGCGCCTCGGCGCGAAGCAGGTGCTCCGGGGCGTGAGCCTCGAGGTCGCGCCCGGCGAGTCGGTCGTGATCATCGGGCGGAGCGGCACCGGGAAATCGGTTTTACTGAAACACGTGGTGGGATTGATGCGTCCCGACGAAGGGGCCGCGCGGGTGAACGGCGTCGACGTCGCCGCGCTCGGGGACAAGGATCTGCTCGAGCTGCGGAAGCAGATGGGAATGCTCTTTCAGGGAGGGGCTTTGTTCGACTCGCTCACGGTGGGGGAAAACGTGGGGCTGCCGCTGCGGGAGCATACCGGCATGAACGACACGCAGGTGGATCTGGTGGTCCGCGAGAAGCTCCATCTCGTGGGCCTCGACGGCGTGGAGAGCATGCGTCCCTCGAATCTGAGCGGAGGAATGAAGAAGCGCGCGGCGCTTGCCCGCGCCCTCTCGCTGAACCCCAAGATCATGCTCTACGACGAGCCGACGACCGGGCTGGACCCCATCACCGCGGATCTCATCAACCGGCTCATCCGCCGACTACAAGAAAGGCTGGGGATCTCCTCGATCACGGTGACCCACGACATGCGGAGCGCCTACCATATCGCCGACCGGATCGCGATGCTCCACGAGGGCCGCATCCACGCCATCGGCACTCCGGCGCAAATCCAGGCGACCGTCGACCCCGCCGTGCGGCAGTTCATCGAGGGGAGCGCCGAAGGGCCGCTCCTGCCCACATGAGGGGTCGCGGATGAACGCGGGAGATCCGGAATGAACCACACATCCCGCCGTGCCGCCATCCAGGTCGGGGCCACGGGCCTGATCGCGCTCGCCCTGCTCCTGATCGGGATCGCCTGGATCAAGGACTTCCGGCTCGGTTTGAAGAAGCAGAGCCTCATGGCCCAGTTCGAGGAGGTGGGGAATCTCTCCGAGGGGGACCCGGTCTCGGTGCGCGGCGTGAAGAAGGGGACCGTGCGCGAGGTGATGCTCCTGGATCAGGGTGTGCGCGTCCAGTTCGAACTGGAGCGCGACGTGGCGCTCCATCCGGACGCCATGATCCGCATCGCGAACATCGGCTTCATGGGGCAGAAGTTCCTGGCCCTGGATCCGGGCGTGGCTCCGGGGGTCTTCGACCGGCGGAAACCCATCCCGGGTCGCTTCCAGTCGGGCGTTCCCGAGGTCATCTCGGGGGCCGGCGATCTCATCACACAGATGACCGAGCTGTCCTCGCGCCTCAACGAATTCCTGGACGCGGTTGATCCGGCCACCATGGAGCGGGCTTCGAAGAATCTCGAGAAGATGTCGCTGTCGCTGTCCACCGCCGTGGACAAGAACCAGGAGGACCTGCGTCAGGCCGTCCTCGACTTCAAGGGCGCGGCGCACCAGATCCGCACGATCGCCTCGGCGAACGCGGAGCCGGTCGGCGCCTCGATCCGCGACTTCGGCACCGCCTCGAGAAGGCTCACCGAGCTCTCGGAGAAGCTCGGCGTCACCGCGGACGCGCTCCAGCGCGTGGTCGGACGTCTCGACACCCGGCAGGGCTCGCTGGGGAAGGCGATTGCGGATTCCACGCTCTACGACGAGATGCGCGAGACGCTCCGCAACACGAACGATCTGGTGCGCGACATCAAGAAGAACCCGAAACGGTACATCAAGCTCGGCATTTTCTAGCGGGGCCGCCCCGGGCCCGCTCGGGAGAAAACCTTGGCCAAGAAGGAACGCAGAGCCGCGGCCCCGCGCAGCGTCTTCCTGTGCAGCGCGTGCGGCAACGACAGCCCGAAGTGGTTCGGTCGCTGCCCGCACTGCGGCGAGTGGAACACCGCGGTCGAGGAGACGGAGCGCGCCGCCCCCGGCGGGGCGCAGCGCTCCTACGCGTCCGCCGGCCCGGCCTCCGCGCCCACGCGGCTCTCGGAGATCGAGCCCACCGGAGAGGACCGGCGCCGGTCGGGCATCGGCGAGCTGGACCGCGTGCTGGGAGGCGGCCTCGTGCCGGGCTCCCTGGTCCTGATCGGCGGCGATCCAGGAATCGGGAAATCCACCCTCGCGCTCCAGCTCGCGGTGGCGCTGGGCGGCCCGGAGCGCCAGGTGCTCTACGTCTCCGGCGAGGAATCTCCGCGCCAGGCCAAGATGCGGGCCGAGCGGCTCGCGCTCCGCGGCGGCGCGGATCACCTCTGGCTTCACTCGGAGGTTGATCTCGACGCCATCGTCGCCCAGGTCGGAAGGCTTCTCCCCTCGCTCCTCATCGTGGATTCCATCCAGACGCTCTTCATCCCCGGCGTGAACGCGGCGCCGGGGAGCGTGACGCAGGTGCGCGAATGCGGGCTCCGGCTCCTGCGCCTCGCGAAGGAGCGGGCGCTCCCGGTCATCCTGATCGGCCACGTCACCAAGGACGGGGCCGTGGCGGGTCCGCGCACGCTGGAGCACATGGTGGACGTCGTGCTCTATCTCGAAGGGGACACGCACCACGAGTACCGGATCCTGAGCGCGGCCAAGAACCGATTCGGGTCCACGAACGAGATCGGCGTCTTCGAGATGCGCGGCGACGGGCTGGCCGAGGTGGAAAACCCCTCCGAGCGGCTCCTCCGCGACCGCGGCAGCTCGGTGCCCGGATCCGCCGTCGTGGCGTCGCTCGAGGGCTCGCGCCCGCTCCTGGTCGAGGTGCAGGCGCTCGTGGCGCCCACCCACTTCGCCAATCCCCAGCGCGTGGCGCGCGGCGTGGACCCGCGCCGCCTCGCGGTGGTGATCGCCGTGCTCGAGAAGCGCGCGGGGCTCTCCTTAGCCGGCGCCGATGTCTTCGTGAACGTGGCCGGCGGGATCCGCCTCGAGGAGCCCGCGGCGGATCTGGGCCTGGCGCTGGCGCTGGCCTCGAGCTTCCGCGATCTCCCGCTGGCGCCCGACCTGGTCGCGATCGGAGAGGTCGGCCTGGGCGGGGAGCTTCGTCCCGTGCCGCAGATGGAGCGGCGCCTCGAGGAGGCGATGCGGCTCGGCTTTCGCACGGCCGTGATTCCCGAGCGGCAGGCTCCCGCGGCGGGCGGCGCGGCGGGCGGCGCGGCCAGGACGAAGGCGAAACCGGCCATCGCCACGCTCCCGGCCGCTACGCTGCGCGAGGCGCTGGAGCGCTGCCTCGCGGCGCGCAAGTCGGGCCGACCCGCTTCCGCCGCGCCCTCGCGGGGCTGACGGATGGCCATGGATCTGGCGGTCATCCTCGCGGGCGCAGGCGAAGGGCGGCGCATGGGCCCGCTCGGCCCGAAGCTCCTGATCCCGATCGGCGGACGCCCCGCGCTCGAGCGCGTGCTGGATTCCTTCCTTGAGGTGGAATCGGTGGGCGAAATCGTGGCGGTCATTCCCGAGGAGCTGCTCGAGGATGCGAAGCGCGCGGTTGCCTCGCGGGCGAACCCGCGCGGGGCGCGCCTCGCGGTCACGCCCGGAGGCGCCACGAGGCAGGAATCGGTGCGCCGCGGCCTCGAGGCCCTGGAGCGTTCGATGCCGTTCGTGGCAGTGCACGACGTGGCGCGCTCGCTCGTGACGCCCGGCTTGATCGAGCGCGTGCTCCTTGCCGCGCGCGGCGCGGGAGCCGCGATCCCCGCGTGCCCGCTTCGGGACAGCGTGAAGGAGGTCCTCTCGGGCCGCGTGGTGCGCTCCCTGGACCGGGAGCGCCTCCGCGCCGCGCAGACGCCTCAGATCTTCGCGCGTGATATACTCGCGCGCGCTCACGCGGCCGCGGTGGCGGAAGACGCGGCCGTGACCGATGACGCGATGCTCGTCGAGCGGCTCGGGTGCGAAATCGCGGTGGTCCTGGGCGAAGCGTCCAATCTCAAGCTCACCGAGCCGGGCGATCTCCGGGTGCTCGAGGCATGGCTCCAAACGCCGCAGCGGGAGGGTTGATGGGTGGATTTCGGGTCGGCATCGGCTACGACATCCACCGCCTCGAGCGCGCGCTGCCTCTCACGCTCGGCGGCGTCCCGCTGGCTCACGAGCGGGGCCCGGTGGCCCACTCCGACGGCGACGCGCTCGCGCACGCCATCGGGGACGCGCTCCTCGGCGCGATGGCGCTCGGCGATCTGGGCACGCACTTTCCCGACACCGATCCTGCCTATCGCGGCATGTCCAGCCTCACCCTCCTCGAGCGGATCCGCGGGCTCCTGCACGATCGCGGCGCGCGCGTGGTGAACGTGGACTCCACGCTGATTCTCGAAGCCCCCCGGGTCCGTCCCCACGTCGCGCAGATGAGAGAGCGGCTGGCCGAGGCGCTGGGCATCGATCCCGAATGGGTTTCCGTGAAGGCGACCACGAACGAGGGATTGGGCGCGATCGGCCGCGAGGAAGGGATCGCGGCCATGGCCGTGGCGCTGGTGGAGGTGGACCCGCGATGAAGGTCGCCGTGCTGATGGGCGGGACGAGCCCGGAACGCGAGATCTCGATCCGCAGCGGAACGGGCGTGAGCAAGGCGCTCCTTGCGCTGGGGCACGAGGTGGCCCTGCTCGACACCGGCACCGGGAAGCTCCTCAAGGGGGGCGAGCTCCGCGCCGCGCTCGCGAAGTCCTCCGGCTCCCCGGCCGGCTCCTCGGCGCTCGCGCCGGCCGTCATTCCCCCCAGCGCGACGAACGCCGGGCTCGAGCTTCTGGTCCATGGCCTCTCGCGCGAGGTCGAGCTCTGCTTCGTGGCGCTCCACGGCGGCGACGGCGAGAACGGCACGCTCCAGGCGCTCCTCGACCTGGCGCGCGTCCCGTACACCGGCTCGGGCGTGCTCGCCTCGGCGCTCGCCATGGACAAGGCCATCTCCAAGCGGATCTTCGTGCACGAAGGGGTTCCCACGCCGGAATGGGTGGAGCGCTGGGCGCCCGAAGACCCGGCGCAGCCCTGGAACCCGGATCTCGAGGACGAGGAGATCGAGCGGCTCGGAGGATTCCCGGTGATCGTGAAGCCGAACGACCAGGGATCGACCGTCGGCATCACCGTGGTGGGGTCGCGCGCGGATCTCAAGCCCGCGCTCCATCTCACGCGCCGCTTCGGGCGGCTCGCCCTCATCGAGCGCTTCGTGCCGGGCCGCGAGGTCACGGTCTCGGTGCTCGAGGATCGCCCGCTTCCGGTGGTCGAGATCATCCCGGAGGGCGGCTTCTACGATTACGAGCACAAGTACACCGCGGGCGCGAGCCGCTACGAATGCCCGGCGGCGTTCCCGCCGGAGACGACCGAGCGGCTCTTGACCCTGGGGCTTCGCGCCTGCCGCGCGCTCCGCACGCGCGGCGTCGCGCGCGTGGATTTCCGCATGGACGAGGCGGGGACGCCCTTCTGCCTCGAGGTGAACACGGTTCCCGGGATGACGGAGATGAGCCTCGTCCCGAAGGCCGCCGCGGCCGCGGGCATGAGCTACGAGGATCTCGTGCGCGCGATCGTGGATTCCGCTCCCATCGAGGCGGCGCGATGAATCTGATCCATCCCGGCTCGACCCCCAGCGATCTGGTCGCGGTCCTGATCCGGCTCGGCCTCATCGTCCTCTCGGCGTTCCTCCTCTCGCGGATCGCGCGGGCGGTGATCGGACGGGTCGAGAGCGCCATCCGCGCGGGCACGCAGGGGTTCGCGATCGAGCGCGAGAAGCGCGCGACGACGCTCGGGAAGATGCTCCGCAACGCGAGCTGGGTCGTGATCGTGGTGGTCTCGCTCCTGATGGGGCTGCGCGAGCTGGGCTTCGACATCACCCCCGCGCTGGCCGCGGCCGGCGGGTTCGGAATCGCGGCGGGATTCGGCGCGCAGACCCTGGTAAAGGACTGGCTCGGGGGCATCCTGATCATCACCGACAATCAGTTCGCGGTGGGGGACGTGGTCCGCGCCGCGGGCGTCGCCGGAAAGGTCGAGGTGCTCTCCCTCCATCACACCGAGCTGCGCGACGGAGACGGCGCGCTCCACTTCGTTCCGAACGGCGAGATCAAGGTGGTCACCAATCTGTCCCGGAGCTGGGCCCAGCCCACCGTGCGGGTGCCGATCGACATCGCCGAGGACCCGAAGCGGGTCCTGGCCGTGCTGCGCGACGAGCTCCAGAAGTTCGCCGAGGATCCCGCGATCAAGACGCACCTCGAAGGAGAGCCCCGGCTCCTGGGGATCGAGGAGGTCTACGCGGGCTACTTCACGGTGCTCCTGCAAGTGAAGACGATCCCGGGCCAGAGGCTCGAGATGATGCGCGAGCTTCGGATCGCGGTCCTCCATCGCCTGCGCCTCGAGGGCATCTCGGTCCGCGCCAACGTCCCGACCGGGGGCCCCGTGTGAGCCTCCGGGTCTACGACACGAGGAAGCGCAAGAAACTCCCCTTCGAGCCCGTCCGTCCGAACCACGCCGGCATGTACGTTTGCGGCATGACCGTCCAGGACAAGCCTCACGTCGGTCACATGCGCTACGCGGTCGCGGGAGACATGATCCGGCGTTATCTGGAGTCGAAGGGCTACGAAGTCACCTACGTCACCAATTTCACCGACATCGACGACCGCATCATCGACCGCGCGAACAAGGAAGGCATCCCGTTTTCCCAGGTATCCGAGCGGAACATGAAGGCGTTCATCACCTATGCGGATCTCCTGAACATCAAGCGCGCGACCCACTATCCGCGCGCGACCGAGCACATCCCGGAGATCGTGGCCCTGATCCAGAGGTTGATCAAGAAGAGGAACGCCTACGCCGCGGGGACCGACGTCTACTTCAACGTGCGGAGCTACCCCAAGTACGGGGAGCTGTCCGGACGGAAGCTGGACGATCTCCGCGCGGGCGTGCGGATCGAAGTGGGCGAGTCCAAGCGCGATCCGCTCGATTTCACACTCTGGAAGGGCGCCAAGCCCGGCGAGCCCTCCTGGCCGAGCCCGTGGGGTCCGGGACGTCCGGGCTGGCACATCGAGTGCTCGGCGATGGCGATGAAGTATCTGGGCGAGACCTTCGACTTCCACGGAGGCGGGCAGGATCTGGTGTTCCCGCATCACGAGAACGAGATCGCGCAGTCGGAGGCTGCGACGGGAGCCACGTTCGCGCGCTACTGGACCGAGAACGGGCTCGTGCTCCTCCGCGGCGCCAAGATGTCGAAATCGGACCAGCACTTCTTCCTGATCGAGGACATCGCGAAGCAGGTGGAGCCCGGAGTGATCCGCTTCTACCTCCAGAGCACGCACTACCGGAGCCCGATCGAGTGGAACGAAGAGCGCCTGCGCGAAGCCGGGATCGCGTACGCCCGCCTGCGCGCCGCGCTCGAGACGGGTGCGAAGGCCGGCGGGGGCGGGCCGGTCGAGAGGCTGAAGCAGAGCGGGCTCCTGGCCGACGCGATGAAGACCGAGAAGCTCTTCGAGGAAGCGATGGAGGACGATTTCAATTCCGCGAAGGCTCAGGGCCATCTCTTCGATCTGGCGAAGGCGATCAACCGCGTCGCGGAGGCGGAAGGCGGCGGAGATGGCGAACACGAGGCCCTGCCGGAGGCGACCCGGACGCTCCGGCGCCTGGGGGAGACCCTGGGGCTCTTCTGGGAAGGCCAGGCGCAGGAAGGGGAGGTCCCCGAAGAGGTGCAAGCCCTTGTCAAGCAAAGGGATGAGGCTCGCCTCCAGAAGCAGTGGCAGAGAGCCGATGAGCTTAGGGACCAGATAGTGGCCGTGGGCTACGTCCTCGAAGATCTGAAAGGGGGGACGCGCGCCCGGCGAAAACTCTAGCCCTCGAGAGGTAGAACCAATTCACCCGATGCGCTTCTTCCAGCGGCCGCGCACGCTCAAGGACGAGCTCCAGATCCTCTTCCTCGCCGTGGGAAGCGCGTTCCTCGTTCTCGCCACCGTGCTCCTCTACCAGAACGGCCAGGCCTCGCTCCGCCGCCAGCTCATCGCCAGCGCCTCATCCGCGGCCGAGACCGCATCCGCGCTCGTCAGTCTCGAAGATCACCGCTCCGTGCGCACGCCGGCCGATCTGGACTCGCGCTCCTTCCGGAATATCGTGCAGAGCCTGGGCGCGCTCCGGCGCGCGAATCCCGAGATCGTCCATCTCTTCACGATCGCCCCCATCGGGGAGCTGGGCGCGTGGGCGGTGGTCGTGGACATGGGGGGCTCCGCGCCCGTCCGCGAGGAGCGCGACCTGGTTCGCGGGCGCCTGCCCATCGGCTCCGCGCCGCCGTCGAGCCTCCCGCCCGCGCTCATCCGGGCCGGCATGGGATCCACGGCGGCCGACATCCTCGATCTCGGCAATCCCTCTCTCGCGCGCGCCGTGGCCGTCGCCCCGATCGTGGCGCCGCACGGGGGCGCGGTCGGCCTCGTGGTGGTCGAGCTGAGCGCGGCGAACCTGATCCAGGAGGTGCGGCTTCTCTGGTACGTCTCGATCGCGATCTTCCTGGTCGGCCTGGTGGTGAGCGTCGTGGCCTCGAACATGGCCTCCCGCTGGGTGACCCGCCCGATCGAAGAGCTGCTCCTGGCGGTGGACGAGATCGCCCGCGGGAATCTGAAAGCGCGCGTCGTGGGTGAGAGCAGGAACGAGCTGGGCGCCCTGGGAAAGGCGTTCAACCTGATGGCGAAGAGCCTCGAGGATTCGAAGGCGGAGAACGACGAGCAGCAGAATCTCCTGCGCGAGCTGCACCGCGTGGGATCGCAGGTGGCCGCCACGCTCGAGCTGCCGCGCATGCTCGAGACCGCGTCGCACGGAATCCGCGCCATCTGCGGCGGGGAGGAGGCCTTTGCGGGCGTCATGGGGCCGCGGGACAAATCGGTCCGCCTCTGGATGCGGTCCGGGCCGGGAGTGCTCGATCTCGAGGGCTGGGACACGCCGGTCACGCTGCTGGAGGAAGTGCTCGGAGGCGAGACGCGCCTGCTCGCGCGAAAGGAATTCGCGGCGGCCGGGCTGCCGATGCTGCTCGACCGCCCGGGGGATTACGCGCTCGCCGCTCCGCTGCGCGTGAGCGATCAGACGCTGGGCGTCCTCGTGGCGCTGGGAGGCCGCTCGCAATTCCATCCCGAGGGGATCTCGCTCGCGTCGCTCTTCGCGCGGCAGGTTTCAGCCGCGGTGGGGAATGCGCGCGTGTTCGAGCAGGTCCGCGCGGTGGATCGGTCCAAGAGCGAGTTCCTCTCGATCGCGTCGCACGAGGTGCGCACGCCGCTCACGGTCATGAAGAGCTCCCTCGACATCCTGGTCTCCAGCCCCAAGTTCGAGTACACCGCCGACCAGCGGCAGCTCATCGCGTTCTGCCAGGAATCGGTGGAGCGGCTCATCCGGCTGGTGAAGGACATCCTCGACGTCTCGAAGATCGAGGCGGGCGTGCTCTCGATCCAGTTCGAGCCGACCTCCCTCAACGACCTGATCGAGAAGTGCCTCTTCTGGGTCCCCCAGCTTCCAGGCGGCCAGGGGATCGAAGTCGAGGCCAGGCTGCCGAGCGAGCCCGCGATGGTGCTCGCGGACGGGCAGCGGATCATGCAGGTGCTCGAGAACATGATCTCCAACGCCATCAAGTTCTCGAGAGCCGGAGGCAAGATCACGATCGAGCTGTGCGAGCACGAGCGCGAGTACGAGGTCATCGTCAACGACCAGGGGAAGGGGATCGCGCCCGAGGACCTGGGGCGCATCTTCGGAAAGTTCTACCAGGTGGCCGACTCCGCCACGCGCGAGCAGGGCGGCACCGGCCTCGGCCTCGCCATCTGCAAGGGCATCGTCGAAGCGCACCACGGGAAGATCTGGGCGGAGAGCGTGCTCGGCGATGGAAGCCGCTTCCACTTCTCGCTCGCGCGCGTGCTCGATACGCCGATCGGGGATCGCGCGGTGGGCGAGATCAAGGTGGACTCGCTCCTCTCCGCATTGCGCACAGCTTCCGCGCGCGCCACACGCGTAGGCTAGCCGCCCGCGCCCGCGGGCCGCGCGCGTGCCCCGCCGCAGGGAATCCGCCACCGCAAGGCCCACTCAGTTGACGCGTTCCGGCGCTACACGTACACTGCGCCCGGCGAGCCCGCCCGCGCTCGCGGAGAATTCGACGGACCGCCGAGAGCTGGCGTAGCTCAATGGTAGAGCATCTCATTTGTAATGAGGCGGTTGGGGGTTCGAGTCCCTTCGCCAGCTCCAGTACTCGACAGCCAGGATCGTGTCGGAGGGGTGCCCGAGTGGCCAAAGGGAGCAGACTGTAAATCTGCCGGCTTAGCCTTCGAAGGTTCGAATCCTTCCCCCTCCACACTCATAGAAGGCGTTTGGAAAATAACTTAGAGCGGGAATAGCTCAGTGGCTAGAGCGTCAGCCTTCCAAGCTGAGGGTCGCGGGTTCGAATCCCGTTTCCCGCTCCATTTTTCACTTCTCCACAGTTATCCACAGCACCGAACTGGCGGTAGGGTAGCAACTTGGGAGCCTTTCCCCAGCTCCCTGGCGCGTGAATCGACCGGGCGGGCAGTCGTGAAGCCTCCGTCAAGATGTGAAAATGCACCCCAAATTTCCCATTGACACCATGTTCGGCCCCCCGTAGATTCTTCGGTTCACGACTCCCGGCGACCTTTTTCCGCGAGGAGAAGGTCGGGATGGGATTTTTTGCCCTGTAAACAGAGCTTTCGCAGTTCTGGCGCCTTTGTGGGGCCGCGTGTTCGGTCGGCTCCTGCTCGCATCCGATTTTGCCGCGCGCCGCACCACTGCCCACGTAGCTCAGTCGGTAGAGCATTTGCATGGTAAGCAAAAGGTCAGCGGTTCGATTCCGCTCGTGGGCTCCATTACCCGCATCGCGAACGGTCGAGTCTCAAAATCAGGTCGGCACCTCGCCCCTCGTGTTCTGAAGATCGCAAGCCTCACTTGAGGAGGGTTCTCTTCGATGGCGAAGCAGAAGTTTGAGCGGACGAAGCCGCACATCAACGTGGGCACGATCGGACATGTGGATCACGGGAAGACGACGTTGACGGCGGCGATCAC
>JAYUAE010000022.1:0-13543 GCA_043741515.1 Candidatus Eiseniibacteriota bacterium
GCTCTCGCGAGCGCCGCGAGCGCGGCCGAGGTCACGATGACCCGATCCGCCCCGCGAAGGAGCCCCTCCCACTGCGGGACGAGGCGCGGCGGCACCGGCGCGAAATGGAGCGGGGCGTCGATCATGTCGTACACGATCCGTTCCGGCCGGAACGCCCCGAGCGAAGGGCGGGCGAGGAAGTTCTGCACGAGCGCGAGACGGCGCGCGCCCGGCCTGCCGAATCCGCGGAGCGTCCGGGCCCACGCGCGCTGGAGCGCGAAGAGCGCGCCGGCCCCGGCGGCCGAATCTCCGATCCGGTACGCGGCCCTCCGCTGCCCGAGCGAGCGCGCATGGAGCGGCAGAAAGGGAAACGAGACGCGCGAGATCCGCTCCGTGACGGGTGACGGACGGAACGCGGGAGCATGACCCAGGGTCCACGGCTCGACGAAGAGGATACGGGCATCGGCCGGAAACCTCGTGGCGAGCTGCTGAGGCCGTTGCCAGAGACTGCCCCAGGGAATGTCGCTGAGCCAGACGACGTCCCAGGCGGGGCGCACGTGAGACACCGTAAGCAGCACGCCTCAGAGTACGGGGAGCCGCGAGGCACCGTCAAGGTGCACCGCGCTGCCCGGTTGACGTTTGCCCGGACCTCCCGTAGCGTGCCCACGCGTGCCCCGCCCCATCCGAGTCGCGATCGACCTGAGACCCCTCGCGCGAGGGCCTTCGACCGGAATCGGGCTCGTCCTGAGCCAGCTCCTGGAAGAGCTCGAGCCGCGGGGATTCCAGTTCATCGGCCTGAGCGACCGGCCGATCGAAGGCGGCCCGGTCTCGGAGTCGATCGAGGTCCGGGCGGCGCCGGGATCGGGCGGACGAATCCGCTGGGAGTGGCGCGAGCTGCCCCGGATCCTTCGCGCGATCCATCCCGCGCCCGACCTCTATCACGCGACCTGGAACCACGGCGTTCCACCGGGACTCCCCTTCCCCTCGATCCTCTCGCTTCATGACCTCATCCCCTGGGTGGCGCCTGCATTCGTTCCCTGGCCCTGGCCCGCGCAGCTTCACCGCCTTCTCTACCGCCGCGCGGTACGCGCCTCCGCGCGGAACGCGGCCTCGATCGTCACGCTGAGCGAGGCGAGCCGGCGCGACATCGTCTCGCGCCTCCCCGCGGCCGCGCCGAAGATCGAGGTCGTTCCCTGCGCCCTGCCCCGATGGTTCAAGCCGGCGCCGGCGGAGGCCTCGGCCGCCTGGCGCGCCCGCTTCGGCGGTCCCTACGTGCTTTATTTCGGCGGATTCGACCCGAGGAAAGGGGTCGATCTCCTGGTGGACGGTATGGCGCGCGCCTTCCCGGACCGCTCCCGCGCTCCCGCGCTGGTCCTGGCCGGCGCGGTGAACCGGCTCGCGTCGGACACGGCCAGGTCCGCCGAGGCGCGCGGGCTGCGCGCGCACCTTCCCGGCTACGTGCCGGACCGCGATCTGGCCGCGCTTTTCGGGGGCGCGCAGCTCTTCGTGTATCCCTCGCGCCACGAGGGCTTCGGCATCCCGCCGCTCCTCGCGATGGCCGCGGGCACGCCCGCCATCACGAGCGACGCGGCCGCGGTGCGCGAGGTGGCCGGGGACGCGGCGCTCACCTTCCCGTCGGGCGATGCCTCGGCCCTTGGCGCGCTCCTGGCGGCGGCGGCTCAGGATCCCGCCTCCCTCATGGCGCTCGCCGTCCGCGGCCGCGAGCGCGCGCGGAGCTTCACTGTCGAGGCGATGGTGGAGCGAATGATTCGGGTCTACGAGCGGGCGGCCGGAAGCCGAGGAGGATTCCCGTGAAATCGGCGAATCCGAGGAGAAGCGCCCCCAGGGAGCGCGCGTCCCCGCGCGAGAGCGCGCCCGGGATGAGCGAGAGCGACCAGGCCAGATAGGCGACCCACGCGAGCGGGCGCGTCCAGGGATTCCCGTGGCGCGCGAGAAAGAGCCCTCCGCTCCGGAGGCGATAGTAGGCCTTGAGCGGCGTCAATCCGCCGCCGCTCGTCGCGGACACGTGGTGCCACACCTTCGCCGAAGGCTCGTACCTTAGAAGAAACCCCTTCTCCCTCGCGCGCGCGCACCAGTCCACGTCCTCGACATACATCACGTAGTCCGGATCCAGGAGACCCACCGACTCGAGCGCGCCGCGAGAGAGAAGCGCGGCTGCGCCGGAGATGTAATCGACTTCTCCTGGGCCGAACGCCTGCTTCTCGTCCTTCACGTTCACGCCGCGATGCCGGATCAGGCCCCAGCCGCGTCCCACCACGCCGCCCGCGAACCAGATCACGTCGGGCGCGTCGTAGTAGTAGATCTTGGGCGAGACGGCGGCGCGGCGCGGGTCTTCTTCGAGCGCGCGCTGGAGCTTCTCCAGCGCGGCGCGCTCCAGCACGACGTCGTTGTTGAGGAGAAGGATGGATTGCGCGCCCTCCGCCAGCGCGCGCCGGACTCCCTCGTTCACCCCTCCCGCGAAGTAGCGATTCTCCTCCAGCCGGAGCACGTGAACCCCCGGGAACTCCGCGCGCACGGCCTCGAGGGTGCCGTCCGTCGAGCCGTTGTCCACGAGGAGCACGCGGTCGACCGGAGGATCCAGCGCGAGAACGGAGGTGAGGCACTCGCGCGTCAGCCGGAGCTGGTTCCGCGCGAGAACCAGAGCCCACGCCGGCCGTGCGCTCACCGGAGGCACTCCGCGGCGAGCGACTCGATCGCGTCCACGAGCCCGTCCCACGTGAACCGCCGCCGGCTCCGCGCCACGCCCTCGCGTAAGCGCGCCCCCAGGTCCTCGCCGAAGAACCGCTCGATCGCCCGGGCCAGCGCCTCCGGATCCCGCGGCGGCACGAGAAGCCCCGAGACATTCTCCTCGACCGCTTCCTCTAGCCCTCCCGTGCGCGTCGCGATCACCGGAACACCCGCGCCGAAGGCGACCTGCGCGATCCCCGAGCCGGTCGCCTCGCGGTAGGGCAGCGCCGCCACGTCGGCGGCCGCGAAGTAGCTCGCGACCTCCTCGTTCGGCACGTAGCGGTTCACGACCCGGACCTTGTCCCGGATGCGCGGATCTTCCAGCAGCGCGCGATAACGGTCGGGCGGCTCGTAGGACTCTCCCACCACGAGGAGCCGGTCCCATGCGTCCGGCCGCGCGATCGCGAGGGCGCGCAGAAGGTCCTCGAGCCCTTTGTAGGGGCGGACGTACCCGAAAAAGAGGATCACGCGCCCCGTGAGCCCGAGCGAGGCTCGCGCCTCCTCACGGCTCGGCGCGCGCTCGCTGAAGATCCCGTAGCTGGGGTGCGGGTGGACGCGCACCGGGCGTCCGCGCGCGAGCGGCTCCAGCTTCGCTGCCTCCGAGCGCGCGTGGACCAGGAACGCGTCCGCCGCGCCCAGAGCGTACGAGGTGAGCGAGCGGTCCAGCGGCGTGCCCTCGTGAGGCGAGACGTTGTGGCAGAGAAAGATCCGGGCCGGCCTCTTCTCCCCGCCTCGCGCTCCGCGCGCCGCCCGGCCCAGCGATGGACCGAAGAAGGGATGCCACCAGGGCACGACCAGGAAATCCGGCCGGAGCGCGCGCAGACGCGCCCCCGCCCGCGCCCAGGTGACCGGGTTCAGGCTGTCGAGGATGGGCTCCGGCGCGACCGGCGGCTCGATGGCGCTCTCGCTCGTATCGAACTGGGTCGTGCCCGGAAACAGGAATCCGGGATAGAGCCGCCGGAAGGAGACGATCGAGACCTCGTGGCGGACGTGAAGCGCCCGCGCGAGGAGGGTCGTGTAGTGCGCGATCCCGCCGCGGTGCGGGTAGGTGGGGCCCAGGATCGCGGCCCTCAGCGGCGCCCCCGACGGCGGGCCGTGTCTAGATCCGCTCCCGGATGGCGTAGTCGGGCTCGTGCGAACGGGTGCTCGCGATGAGCTCTCCCAGGAATCCCATCGAGATGAACTGAATTCCCAGAATGATCAGCACCGCGCCGAAGAGGAGCGCGGGCCTGAGCCGGAGCGGCTCTCCGAGCACCCAGCGCCAGGAGAATCCGACCGTGATCGCGGCGCCCAGGAGAGCGAAGAAGACGCCGATCCGTCCGAAGAGATGGAGCGGCCGCCTGGAGCTGGTGTTGAGGAACATGACCGCGAGGAGATCCAGGAACCCGTTCAGGAACCGGGCCGGCCCGAACTTGGTCTTCCCGTGAAGCCGGGGGTGATGCACGGTGCGCATCTCGCCGACGCGGAACCCGTTCCAGTGGGCGAGCACCGGGATGAACCGGTGCAGCTCGCCCCGCAGCTGGAGCGACTTCACCACCTCCGCGCGGTAGGCCTTGAGGCCGCAGTTCATGTCATGGAGCTTGACCCCGGTCATCGAGGAGGTCACGGCGTTGAAGAGCTTCGAAGGCACCGTCTTCGAAACCGGATCCTTCCGATTCTGCTTCCACCCGGAGACCAGGTCGTAGCCCTCCCCGAGCTTCGCGATCAGGCCCCCGATCTCGGCGGAATCGTCCTGCAAATCGCCGTCGAGCGTGACGAGAAACCGTCCTCGCGCCGCGGCAAATCCGACCGAAAGCGCCGCGGACTTCCCGTAATTCCTGCGAAACACGATCGCGCGCAGATTCGGAATGACCCGGTGAAGCTCGTGGAGCTGTTCTGCGGTCGCGTCGGTGGACCCGTCATCCATGACCAGGATCTCGTAGCTCTTGCCGAGCGCCTTCAGATCGCCGGTCAGCTTCTCCAGCAGGGGGCGCAGATTCTCCGCCTCGTTGTAGACGGGGATGAGGGCGGTGATCTCCACCGCGTGGCGGAGCGCGGCCGGGTCCTCCCTCGTCTCCATCACGTGTTCCGCTGCCATTCCCATTGGCGCGAGAGCCCCCGTTCGAGTGTGGTGCGCGGCTCGTATCCCAGATCGCGCCGCGCCAGCCTGGTGTCGGCCGACGTGTCGCGCGGGTCCCCGTGCTGCGGCTCGATGTGGCGGCGCTCCATCTCGTCAGCGCCCCCCGGCCGCGGCGCGGGGCCGAGCACCCGTCGGGGCTCCGCCCTGGAGCCGGCGCAGCGAATCCTCGTAAGTCTGGAGCCACGCCTGCCCCTGCGGGTCCTCGGGGTGAGCCCGCGCCCAGGTCCGCAGCACGTCCACCGCCTCCTGCTTCCGGCCCTCGAGCCAGAGCGCGCTGAAGAGGCCGCCGAACCAATCGAAGTAGCGCTGGTCCAGCTCGCATGCGCGCTTCAGCTCCGTGAGCCCCTTCTCGATGAGCTCCACCCGCTTCTGCTTGTGCCCGCTCTGCCAGTGGATCACGCCAAGGTGGAAGTAGAACTCGGCGGAATTCGGGAAACGCCGCTGCGCGTCCAGGAACACCTTCTCGGCGGACACGGTGTCCCCCATGTCCTGGTAGGACTTGCCCAGATACTCCAGCAACCCGGGGAAATCGGGCGTCATCTTCACGGCGTCCTTGAGCACCCGGATCGCGTCCTGGTTCTGCCCCGCCTGCTGCAGCTGGTAGGCGACCTGCACGTGCGCCGCGCTGTAGTTCTGCACCAGCTTGTAGGCATTGTCGTCCTTGTACACCGACCGGTCGTAATCGCGGTTCTTGTCGAGAAGTCCGCCGTAGCGGAAGACGCTGTACAGATTGTGAAGCGTCCTGCGCGCGTCCACGGCGTGATCCGCGGTCTCGTGCGGAGACACACGGAAGACGAGCCCTTCGAGCACGAGATTCTTCTCGTATCCCAGCTGCTCGGGCACCGTCACCGCGAGATAGACTGGGCGCTTCCACTGATTCACCTTCATCATGTCGGCGACCGCCTGGTCCTTGACCCAGATGACCTTCCCGGTCTTCTCATCCTGATAGGGCTGGATGGCGTCGAGCTGAGCGTTGGTGAGCGAGAAGGGCACCGTCGGCTCCTGATCGCGAAGCTGCTTGATGTACCAGGGCGTGTTGAGGAGACTCAGGTTCACCACCCGCACGTCCTTCCGCACCCCCTCCACCTCCTGGATGTACCAGAGCGGGAAGGTGTCGTTGTCCCCGTTCGTCATCACGATCGCGTTCGGCTCGAGCGGGGTGAGCATGTTGTAGGCATAGTCGTGCGCGATGTAGAACCGGGACCGGTCGTGCTCGTACCAGCCCTCCTTCGCCGGCAGGAGCGAGATTCCGATCAGCGCGGCAGCGCCCAGCCACACGCCCGCCCGCTCCGCCCCCGACGGGGCGGAAGACGGCGGGGCCCCCGGGGCCGAAGACGGCGCGGCCAGGGGAGCGGGCACGAACGCGCGCGCGAGCCAGTCCACGACCCCCGCGGCCCCCATCCCCATCCAGATGGCGAGGAAATGGTAGGAGTTCGTGAAGAAATAGTCGCGCTCCCGCACCTCGTGGTCGGTGAAGTTCAGGTAGAAGATGAGCGCGGGGCCCATGATGAAATTCTGGGCCAGGAAGAACCAGAACGTCCTCCGGTCGCGCATCCAGTTCCACCAGGCGCCGAACGCGAGCAGGAGGTAGGGAATCGCGTTCACGGCGATCACCCAGAACGAGGTCGCGCCGAAGGGCCCGAAGCCGTCCGTGAGCCGGAACTGCATGCCGACGTAGCGCAGGTACATGTGGCTGATCTGGTATCCGACGTCGGCCCGGCGCTCGAATGGATTGGACGGGCCGTACTGCTTCCGCAGCAGGTAGTCCTTCCACGTATTGAACGTTTCCGGCGCGCCCTCGTTCACGGCCGGATGCTGCTGGCTCCGCACGAGGAGGAAGAGCTGCACGCTGAACCCGACCACGAGGGCGACGGTCCACCAGGTGAAGAGGTTGTTCTTCACGAGCTTCTTGCGGTTGAGCGTGTACACGACGAACAGGATGGCGAGCACCATGAGAATCAGAGGCAGCGGGACGTCCACGTCGGCCGAGAACTCGTTGTACCAGAGGAAGAGGACGAACCCGCCGAGCAGCGCGGCCGACGCCCAGAACCGTCCGTTCTTGAAGTAATTCGGACGGGCGAGCGCAAAGAGCACGAGCAGCCCCGGCGCGACGAGAATGGTCCCGAGGTGCACCGCGGCGGAGATCGAGAGGAGGTACACGATCAGCACCAGCATCCGGTCGTTCCCGTTCTCCCCCAGGTGTTCCCACCAGTTGAAGGCGAGCCAGATGCTGAACACCACCAGGAACGAGGACAGGGAGTACACCTCCGCCTCGATGGCGCTGTCCCAGAATGAATTCGAGAACGCGACGAAGAAAGCCGCGGTGAGCCCCCCCACCGCGCAGGCGAGCTGCCTCGCGGGGGTCATCGGCTGGTCGGCATACCAGCGGCGGAGCGAGCGCACGACGATGAGGAAGGTGAAGAACGCGGCGAGCGCGGAGGCCAGGGCGCTCATGAAGTTCACCTTCCACGCCACGCCCCCCAGCGGGAGCAGGCTCATCATCCTTCCGAGCATGGTGTAGACCGGGTTCCCGGGCGGATGCGGCAGGCCCAGGATGTAGGAGGTCGCGATGAACTCCCCCGAATCCCAGAACGGCACGGTCGGCGTGAGCGTGCGGATGTAGACCAGGAGAGGAACTCCGAAAGCGAACGCGGCGGCGATCCAGTGCCAGCGCTTGGACCAGGTCATGCCCGCCCTCCCCGGGGCGCGGCGTCCCCGGCAGCGTGAAGCGCCTCATCCCCGCCCGAGGCGCGGGCCCGTCTGCGCTGCTCCAGGCGTCTCCCGATCGCCCGGCGCGGCGTCCGCGAGATGAAGATCAGCCCGCCGAGAAGGCTGATGATCACCGACAGGACGTAGGTGAGAAACGGAATCGAGAAGGACTGCTCCCGAGTCAGCCCCGCCATCTGGAACAGCACGACCGCCGCGCCCTCACGCACTCCGAGTCCGTTCAGAGAAATCGGAAGGGAGATGAGGGCGGCGAGCACCGGCACGAAGAGGAAGTAGTACGCGAGCGAGATCCGGATTCCCAGCGCGAGGCCCACCAGATAGTGGACGTAGATGCGGCTGATCTGGACGAGCGTGGACGCGATGAAGGCCTGGACGAGGGCGCCCCGCTCGCTCCGGAATCCGTGCAGGTCGTCCATGAGGCGCGCGATGGCGCGCTCGAGCTTCTGCGCGCCGATGACGCGAAACGGACGCTCGAACGCCCCGAGGATGCCGCGGTTGAAGACGCTCGCGAAGAAACCGACCGCCAGGATGAACACGGCGAGCGTGATCCAGTAGATGGCGTAGAGGTGCATGCGGTCCAGCACCGCGACCGACGCGACGACGGCCAGGAATCCGATCGAGACCACCCCGATCAGGCGGTCCATCAAGGTCGCCGAGAAGACGGGGCTCACGTGCTCGGCGTGCCGCGACGCGTCCGAGATCCGCACGATGTCCCCGCCGATGTTCGAGGGCAGGAAATTGTTGAAGAACAGCCCGACGAAGTAGTACGACGCCGCCTTGGGATACGGTATCGAAACTCCCTGGGCGCGCAGGAGCCTCGCCCAGAGCCAGCTCCCGATGAGGCTCGAGAGGAGAAAGAGCGCGGCCGCCATGACGAGCAGCGCCGGGTCCGCGGATCTCATCGTGACCCACGCGTTACGCGGCGAGACCTTGGCGATGACGTACGCGAAGAGGAGCACGCTCAGTAGGATCTTGAGGCCGATGAGCGGGACCTTGAACCTTCCGTATGTGGATTTCGACCCGGCGCTCACGCCGCGGGCGCTCCCGCCGCACGCTCCATCACGGCGCGGCTATCCCGGTAGCAGCGTTCCCAGGTGAACTCGCGGGCCCACCGGACCCCCGCCTCGGCCATCGCAAGCCTGCGCGGAGGGTCGGCGAGCAGGCTCACGATCGCCTCGGCGAGCGCGGCCACGTCTCCGTGCGGGACAAGGACCCCCGTCCGGCCGTCCTGGACCGACTCGATCAGTCCGGGGCTTCGGCTCGCCACCACGGGCGTGCCGCACGCGTTGGCCTCGATGACCGTGAGCCCCCAGCCCTCCTTGGGCGAGGGAGCGACCGCCACCATGGCCTGATTCAGGGTCTCCACCTTGTACTGCTGGCCCAGCGGACCCATGAACTCCACACGGTGCAGGACCCCGAGGGAGCGGGCCAGCGATTTCAGATTGTCGCGATACGGACCGTCTCCGACGATCAGCAGCCGGGCGCCGGGCACACGGCGCCTCACGAGCGGGAGCGCGCGGATCGCGTATTGCGCGCCCTTGTACTTCCGCAGCCGTCCGACGAAGGCGATGAGCGGACGCTCGCGATTCTCCGGCAGCGTGGTCACCGAGTAGGAATTGTGGTCGAGGCCGCAGCGGACCACGTCGATCCTGTCGCGCGGAATTCCGCGGCCCACGAGATCGTTTCGGGTGCTCTCGGAGATGGTCAGGAACGGGATACCCCGGTACACGAGCGGGATCAAGCTCTCGTGGGCCCAGACGAGCCCGCCGACGACGAGCGAGGCCTCCCGGAACACGGTGGCGCCGAACAGATGCGGCACCACGGCGAGCACGGGGGCCCGGACGTAGCAGGGCGTGAAGAACGGGACCTTGTTGATGTCTTCCAGAACGAGATCAAATCGCTCCTCCCGAAGCCTCCGACGATAGAGCTGGGCCAGAGCAAGATGCGCATTGTACCACGATCCCCTTCTCAGAATTCGGATGCCGCGGTACTCCTCTTCCGGCTTGCCTCCGGGAAAGAGCTCCGAGAGCCAGGTCACCTCGTCCCCGTCCCGCACCGCCCGGATCAGGATTTCCGAAAGGTGCAGCTCCGCTCCGCCGGCCTCCGGATGCGCCGGGTCCCTCCAGTTGAACGCGAGCAGCTTCAACCGATTCGTGCACCGGATCGAGGCGAATCCGCCGGTTCCTTTCGGCCGAGCGCTCCGATGACGAAGTAGGTGTAGAAGGACATCCGCGTGTTCCGGAACCGGCCCCGCGCGGCCGAGGCGACGCGGGAGAGCACCGGAAGCGGAGGAGGATAGAGCGGAAGCCGGGCCACCCGGGAACGAAGCAGCACGACCCGGATCGAGCGGTAGAGGAGCCCGGGAACCATCCAGCTCCCGTAGCGGCGGGTCACGGTGACCCCGGCCTTCCCCATGAGCGCCTCCAGCTCGTCGATCGTGAACTCGGTCTCCCAGCCGGCGAACCACCTTCCCAGCGCGATCAGGAAATGCTTGAGCACGGTGTACATGTGGAACCGCTGCGGGACGTCCACGAGCAGAATCCCGCCCGGAGCCAGCACGCGGACGTTCTCGCGAAGGAGCGGGTTGGGATCGCGAAAGTGCTCCAGGAGCCCCTGGTGGAACACGACCTCGATGTCGCGATCGCGGATGGGCATCCGGAGCGCGTCCGCGCGGACCAGATGCACGCGCTGCCCCGACCGCCGGGCCACACCCCTCGCCACCTCGAGCGAGGCGGTCGAGTAGTCGAGGAGGATCGCGGTCGCGCCCGCCTCGGCCAGCGCGACGCTGTCGCGCCCCGAGCCCGCGCCCACCTCCAGCACGCGCTTCCCGCGCACGGGCGTCTCCGCGAGGATCTGCTCCACCACGCGACCCTCGGTCGGGTACACGTCGTCGATCTCGGCGCGCTCGCGCCAGAAGCGGGTCCAGTGGGCTTCGGTGGATTTCCGCACGCGCGCTATTCTCCCGTCGCGAGCCGCGCCGCCAGCACGGGCGGAAGGCCGGCGGCGAGGATCTTGGCCTGCGCGGCTTCGATGTCGTACGGGACGCGCACGAATTCGATCGATCCCTCGGGCTCGTTCAGGAGCACGAAGCAGGCGCGGGGATCGCGGTCCCGCGGCTGACCCACGCTGCCAACGTTCACGATGTAGCGGTGCACCGCGTCGAATCGAAGCTTCGTCGGGGGCAATGAGACGCACCCCGAAGCGCTGCGTTCAAAGATCGCGGGCTGGTGCGTGTGGCCGATGAAGCACGCGTGCTCGGTGAAGAACTGGAACTGGGGCTCCGCGTCGAACTTGTCGAAGATGTACTCCCAGTCGCGCGGCGCCGCGGGAGAGGCGTGCACGTAGAAGTAGGGCTCGAGATGCCGGGACAGCGCCAGCCCGCGCAGATGATCCCGGTTCTGGGTCGTGAGCACCTTCGCGGTCCAGAGCGCGGCGGCCTTCGCGTTGGGATTGAAGCGCGCGACCTCGGCGCCGCCGCTGGCCGCCGAATCATGGTTGCCCAGGAGCACCAGCTGGGAGCGCTCCCGGATCAGATTCAGGCATTCGTTGGGGCTTCCGCCGTAGCCGACCACGTCGCCGAGACAGAGGATCCGGCTCGCGCCGCGCTCGTCGAGGACCTTGAGGACCGCTTCCAGCGCTTCGAGGTTGGCGTGAACGTCGGAGAGAAGGGCCGTCTTCATCCCGGAGGCCGCGCGTCATGGGCAAGCCGGTCCAGGATGCCGTTCACAAAGGCGCCGGAGGTTTCCATGCCGTATTTCTTGGCGATTTCGATCGCCTCGTCAAGCGTAACCCGCACGGGCACCTCGACGTGATAGAGAAGCTCGGCCGCCGCGAGCCGGATCACCGAGCGATCGGTGGCGGCCATGCGGGCAAGCGACCAGTTCTTGGCGATGCGTGAGACTACCGCGTCGATCTCGGGCTGATGCTGCGCGAGCGTGGATACGAGGCTGCCGGCGAAGTCCCGGGCCTCCGAATCCGCCTCCTCCTCGAGGTCCTCCAGGATCTCCTGAAGGCAGCGCTCGATCGGATCGCCGGTGACGTCCGCCTGGTAGGCCGCGCGGAACGCCAGCTCGCGCGCCTGCCGCCTGCGGCTCATCGCTTCCCCTTCGCGCCGAGCGCGCGCAGGAGCCGCGCCATCTCGACGGCGCCGTCCGCCGCCTCGACGCCCTTGTTTCCGTGCTTCCCGCCCGCGCGATCGAGTGCCTGCTCGAGCGTGTCCGCAGTGAGCACGCCGAAGAGCACGGGCACCCCGGTCTCGTAGGAGACGCGCGCGATCCCGCTCGAGGCCTCACCCGCGACGTAGTCGAAGTGGGGCGTCTCGCCGCGCACCACCGCGCCGAGACAGACGAGCGCATCGTGCCCGCCCGCGCGGGCAAGCCGGCGCGCGAGGGCCGGGAGCTCGAAGGCCCCCGGGACCTTCACGACGAGAACATCGCGGGGCCGCACTCCCCGGCGCCCCAGGGCCGCGAGCGCGCCTTCCAGGAGCCGGTCCCCGACGATCTCGTTGAAGCGCGAGACGAGGATGGCGATCCTGAGCCCCGCGCCGTCGAGCGATCCCTCGACCACGCGCGGACCCATGGCCGTCGCGGCGCTGCCGCGCGTCGCACGCGCGCTCACTCCGGAACCCCCCGCTTGCCGTTCCGGCGTCCGGCGTGCGCGGCCACGGCCGCGTGCCGCTCGAGCAGATGTCCGAGCCGCTCGCGTTTCGTGGACAGATAGCGCGCGTTGGCCTCATTGGGCGCGATCTCGATCGGCTCGCGCGAGACCACATCGATGCCGTAGTCACACAGCGCCTCGATCTTCTTCGGATTGTTGGTCAGGAGCCGGACCTTCGAGTAGTGGAGGTCGCGGAGAATCTGCGCGGCCACGCCATAGTCTCGAAGGTCCGGCGCGAAGCCCAGCTTGAGATTCGCGTCGACCGTGTCCAGCCCCATGTCTTGCAGCTCGTACGCGCGGAGCTTGTTGGCGAGCCCGATACCGCGCCCCTCCTGCCGCATGTAGAGGAAGGCGCCCGCGCCTTCCCGATCGATACGCTCCAGCGCCGCTTCCAGCTGCTCCCCGCAGTCGCAGCGGCGCGAGCCGAACACGTCGCCGGTGAGGCATTGCGAATGCACGCGCACGAGCCGCGGGCTTCCGGACGCGCCCCCTTTCACGAGCGCAACATGGTGGTGCCCGTCCACGAGGCTTTCGTACACGACCACCCGGAACGTTCCGAACCGGGTGGGGAGCCGCGAGGTCGCGAGCCGCTTGATGAGCCGTTCGTTCCGGTAGCGATAGCGGATCAGGTCGCGGATCGTGACGAGGGTCAGACCGTGGCGATGCGCGAGCCGGCTCAGCTCGCGCCCGTTCGCCATTCGTCCGTCCGGAGCGAGGATCTCGCACAGGAGCCCCGCCGGGCCCAGTCCCGCGAGGCGGACCAGGTCCAGGGCGGCCTCCGTGTGCCCGGGACGGCGCAGGACTCCCTCGTCCACGGCGCGGAGAGGGAACACGTGTCCCGGCCGCGCCAGGGCCTCGGGCTTGGTCTTCCGGTCCGCGAGCGCCCGGATGGTGAGCGCGCGGTCGTGGGCCGAAGATCCCGAGGTCGTGCCGCGGAGAAGGTCCACCGACACCGTGAACGGCGTCGAGAAGCGAGCGGTGTTGATCGGAGCCATGAGGGAGAGACCGAGCGATTCCAGGCGGCCGCCCGGCATGGAGACGCAGATCAGACCCCGGGCCTCGCGCGCCATGAAGTTGACGTCTTCCGCGGTCGTCTTCTCGGCGGCCATCACGAAGTCGCCTTCGTTCTCCCGGTCCTCGTCATCCACCACGACGACCATCTTGCCGGCGCGAATCCGGCGCAGAGCCGTCTCGATGTCGGCGAAGGAGCGGGGGCCGCCCGAAGTCTTCTGGACGCGGGCCTTCATGGCCGCGCTCCGGCCGGGGTTTCCCCCGGAGGCGCCAGCATTCCGCGGGAGGCAGCGAGGCGCTCCA
>JAYUAE010000023.1:0-5878 GCA_043741515.1 Candidatus Eiseniibacteriota bacterium
CCGTCGGGGAACCACACGTCGAGGAGGACGAAGTCGTAGGACTCGCGGAGCTTCACGCGGGCCTCCGCCAGGGACCCCGCCTGATCGGTCTGATAGCCCTCGCGCCCGAGCGCGCTCGTCAGGCTCGAGCGGATGTTGGCCTCGTCGTCCACGATGAGGATGGTCATGCGGGATCTCCCGCCGAAAGCGGGAGCCGGATCCGGAACGCCGTGCCGCCGTTCGTGGCGGGACCGACCTCGATCGTGCCATCGTGGTCGCTCACGATGCGCTCCACGATGGTGAGGCCCAGGCCGGTGCCATGGGTCTTGGTCGTGAATCCGGGCACGAAGAGGTTCGACCGCTGCTCCTCACTCAGCCCCGGCCCGGAATCCGCGACCTCGATCTCCAGCGTGCCCTCGCGGGCTCGCGCCGAGACGGTGACCCGTCCTTCGCCATTCAGCGCCTCGAGTCCGTTCTTCACCAGATTGATCAGCGCTTGGCGGATCTGGCCGGGATCGGCCGTGAACGCGATCTCCGAGGTGGGCCGCCGCACGACGAGGCGTCCGGCGGAAACCTCGCGGCCGTAGAGCGTCTCGAGGTCGCCGAATAGGGGCGACACGCTGCACGGCTGCGGCCGCGGCGGAGGGATCCGCGCGAAGTCGGCAAAGTCTTGCAGAAGCCGGCGCAGGGTTTCGACCTCCTCGCCGATCGTGCGCACGGCCTGTTCCAGGATCTCCGGGAAATCCGGGCGCTTCTGGTCGTAGCTTCGCTTGAGGTCCGCGATCGAGATCGCGATCGGGGTGAGCGGATTCTTCACCTCGTGCGCCACCTTGCGCGCCATCTGGCTCCAGGCGGCCTGCCGCTCGCTGGTCACCAGCTTCTCACGATAGGTCTGGAGATCGCGGCGCATTCGGTCCAGCGCGTCGACCAGGGTCTGGAGCTCGCCCACGCTCTGCAGCGCCAGCGGTTCGTCCCAGTCGCCCCGAGCCACCTTGTCCGAGAAGGCGGCAAGCCGCTCGACGGGGCGGGAGATCTGCGAGGACCACACGATCGCGAGCGGGATGGCGATCAAAAGTCCCAGGAGCGCGAGGAGCATGGACGCGACCCTCACCGAGGCGACCGCCCGGTCCGCTGCGGCGGTCGAGGCAAGACCCATGATCGTGGCGTAGGGCGCCTCGCCGACCGCGAGTGGAGCGCTCCGGCTGAGGTAGGTGGCGCCGGCGATCTTCGCCCTCCCGCTCCCGGGCGTGGCGGGAAGGGATGCCGGCGGGAAATCGGTCAGCGTGGCCGCGGCGATCTCTCCCGAGGGATCGCGCAGCACCCACTCCACGCCGCTCGTCTTTCCGAGCCGGGTCAAGAGCGCAGCGTCCAGGAGGAGCCCTCCCTGGACCGAGCCCGCCGTCGCGCCCTGGTACCGGATGGGGGAGCGCGAGATCATCGCGAGCGCGCCCATGCCCTGGGTGGTCGAGATGAGCGGGGCGCCGTAGGGAGCGTTCGCCCCTCCGGGCATGCTGTCCATGCCCGGAGCCGCGGTGCCCGCTTCCGCGGCGGGCGCCGCAGAGTCCACGACCCTGCCGCTCGAGTCCGCCACGCTCAGGAGATCGAGACCCAGGAGGGTCCGGCGCTCGGCCAGATATTCCGAGAGATCGCGGCTGCCCGACGGATTCAGGAGGTAGAGCCGCTTGAGCTGCGGATCCCTGCCGAGGATCTCCATCTTCGCCGCGATCAGGCGGCCGTCCGTCGCGACCTCAGCTCCGATGCTCCCGAGCGCCGCCGCGAGGCGCTCCTCCGCCTCGACCTGCACCATCGACTGGATGCGCGCGGTGAGGATCGTCATCGCGATCGCGAGCGGGATGAGCGTGATGAGCGAGAACGCGACGATGAGCCGCGCCTTGAGCGAAGTCACCGTCCGCCTCTCGCGATGGCGCAGTCCACCATGCCGGCGAACGCATCCGCTCCGAGCGTGTCGAGATACTTGCGGAGCCCGGGCGAGCCGACCACCGGGCAGCGAATGGCGAACGTGAACCCGGCGGGCGCCGAGGCCTGCGCTGGTGTCCCGAAGTAGCTCACCCGGATCACGTGCTCGCTTCCCTGGTTCGGCGGAGCCTTCTGGTTGAGCGCGCGCTCGAGCGCCTGCCAGCCCGGGCAGGCGCGGTCCACTTCGAATCTCTGTGACCGGGAGGCGCCCTGAGGCTGCGGTTGCGCCGCGGCGCGGCGCGCGGCCGGATCCCAGGCCAGGAGATCGCCGCGGAAGGATCCCGAGTTCAGGTCATAGAGGGCCAGGCTGTCGGCAAGCAACATTCCCGGTCCATCCTCCGACGGCACGGCGGCCAGGACCCCACGCGAGCGCGTGCCATACGAGAAGTCCCGCCATTTGGGGTCTTCGCGCATGTGCGTGGAGAGCTCGCCGGGCCAGAAGACCGCGACATCCAGCTCCCCCCGCTCCAGAGCGATCTCCTGGTCGGTGGATTCGTCGAAGAGACGGACTAGCAGCGTATCGGGCCACATCGCCGTCTCCGCGTCCGAGGTGTCGCGAGTCAGGAGAAAGGACCGGACGCTGATCGCCTCGCCCCGGTACGCCGCGCGAGGAAGCGGGGACCTCACGCTGGGGGTCGCGCACGCGAAGAGGAGATTCGATCGGGAGGGAATGCCGATGCGCAGCACGTTGACCGGCCGGAGGCGCGGGCGTTCGGCGAACAAGAGCAGCCGGTCCAGCTTCTTCACGCCCTCGAGCGATCCGGAGGTCATGCGAACGATCGCCAGCGTGCCGTCCAGGACCTGGCCGACCGTGCCGGCGGCGACGTTCTTCTTCCCAGACTGGAACGTGAGGAGGTCTCCCTCCTGGATCGGCAGCGGATCATTCGAGACAAGGTAGGCCCGCCCCGCGTGCGCCCAAATGACCCTTGCGTCGAGGGGAGTCCGCGCGGAGCCGGCCGGGCCCGAGGCGGCCGCCGCTCCGGAGGCCATGGATAAAGCAAGCAGCAGCGCGACAGCAGGAGCCGTACGGGTTCCGCCCTTCCATGTGTCCGCCATGACACGTCCCCCTGTCCGGCCCAGTGCGTTGCGCTGAGAGGTCTTACTCCGCAATCGAAGAGTGCTCCTCGGCACAAACTGTGTCAAGCTTGACACAATCCCTCCTCTCGCCGGTCCGCTCCGAAATCACAACCAACATATTTGCAGCCGCTTACGCGCTGGGCATGCGACTTGATTTAGCCCTATAGCAGATCGGTGGCCACTGAGTCGCCGCTCGAAGTTCCTGACGCGGGCCGGTTGGCCCGCAACCAGGCGATCAGCGGTGAGGCCGGCACGCGGCCGATGATCGCAAGACCAAAGCCGGCTGGGAGAAGGGCAATGAAAACGGACGGGGCAGGCAAGAGGGTCGTGCTGATCACGGCGTCTGCAGTGGTGGCGTTCCTGGCGCTCGGATGCGGCGAGCAGAAGGATCGCGCGGCGGTCCAGACGAGCGCGGCTCCCGTCGCGTCGCTGGAGCAGCCCGCGTCCGCGGTCGTCGCCGCAACGGGCGCGGTCACGCCCGAAGCCGGGCTGGGCGGCGAAGGAGGGTCGGCGACGTCGGCCGACTCGCTGCCCCCCGACGTCACGGCATTCGCTCCGGACTCGCTCGTCACGCCGGGCAACGTGGTGGAGATCACGGCGCAGGCATCCACGGACGCCACGATGCTGATGCTGACGGACCGGCTGGGGCACAAGTACGCGTTCACGTACGACACGGATGCCAAGGCGTGGCGCGTGCACTACCGCGTGCCGATCCAGACCCGGATCGATCTCCTGGGGCTCAGTGTCACGGCGACCAATGGCGCAAACCGGTACAAGCGGGTGTGGGTGTTCTTGAAAATCGAGGGAGGGGTGTCGGCGGAATCCGACGGATGCTGAAGTCCGGCTGCTGATGGCGAGCATCGGGAGCCCTCGGGGCGGAGCCTCGAGGGCTCCTTCAGTTCTGGACGACCTCCAGCCGCACGCGGGCCGTGCCGTCGCGCAGGAAGTCCAGCTTGCGCGCGGCGCGGCGCGAAACGTCGATCACCCGGCCCCGCGCGAAGGGACCGCGGTCGGTGATCGTGACGACCACGCTGCGCCCGTTGACCAGATTTGTCACCTCCACGCGCGTCCCGAAGGGCAGCGTGCGGTGTGCGGCGGTGAGCGCCTTCTCGTCATAGCGCGCTCCGCTCGCGGTTCTCGCGCCGTGAAAGCGCGAGTCGTAGTAGGACGCAAACCCCACCTGGGTGTCGCCCCCTGCCTGGGCCGGAGCGTAGCTTCCGGGCGGACGGGTGCCCGCGCAGCCTGACGGCGCGAGCAGGGCGAAGAGCAAGATCCAGGGCAGATGGCGCATCTAGATCGAAGCATCGGCACTTCCGGCCCGCGGCTTCAGCGAGAAATCTCATCGCTCCACCCCTTGTGGCAGAAATGTGGCGACGACCCGGCAAGTTGCGGCTTACTCTCTCCGGTCCGATGCTCGATCTCTCACGGTACCCCCTGGACACACTGGCGTTGCGCGTCGGAACGCCCTTCTACTTTTATGACGGCGAAGCGCTCCGGGCTTCCGCAGCCGGCTTCGGCGAGGCCGTCAGCGGGGGAGGCGTCGCGGGCCGCTACGCGATGAAGGCGAACTCCTGCCGGAAGATCCTCGCCGTGATGCGGGACGCCGGTATGTGGATCGACGCGGTGAGCGGAAACGAGGTGTTGCGCGCTCGGGGGGCGGGATTCGCGGGAGGCTCGGATCCGCCCGTGATTCTCCTGACCTCGGACGTGTTCCGCGACAACGCGCTCGAGACCGTGCTCCGCGAGCGCGTCACTCCGAACATCGGCTCGCCCGGGATGCTGGACGAGCTCCGCGACGCGGCCTTCCGCGGTTCCATCGCGGTCCGCGTGAATCCCGGGTTCGGACAAGGCCACGTCGAGGCGTGCGACACGGGAGGGCCGTCCTCGAAGCACGGCATCTGGCCCGACCGGCTCCCGGGCGTCAGGCGGAAGGCCGCGGAGGCCGGACTCGCGATCACGCTGCTCCACGCACACGTGGGCACCGGTCCCGCGCTCCTCGAATTCGACACGAACGTCGAGCGCCTCGTCGAGTTCTTCGGGACGCTGCTTCCGGACTTTCCGGACGTCGAGGCGGTCAGCCTGGGAGGCGGCATGCCGCATCCGTACCGTCCGGGCGAAGCCGCGTACGATCCCGGCTCGCTGCGCGCGCTTCTCGGCCGCGCGACAAAATCGCTGAGCGCGAGAGCCGGGCGTCCGGTTCGGGTCGAGGTGGAGCCGGGCCGGTTTGTCGTCGCGGGCGGCGCCGCTCTGGTCGCGCGCGTGAAAGACGTCAAGGAGACGCGGGCGAACGAGCGGGGCCCCGGCCACACGTTCGTCATGGTCGATGCGGGATTCTGCGATCTCCTCCGACCCGCGTTCTACGGGGCCTACCACCACATCGAGATCCTGGGACCGCGAGCTTCCCGCGCTCCCGAACCCTGCGTTGTCGCCGGACCGCTTTGCGAGAGCGGCGATGTGTTCACGCGTGGGGAGGAAGAGCTTCTCGAGCCGCGTGAGATTCCGCGGCCCGATCCCGGGGACCTGATCGCGCTTCACGACGCGGGCGCCTACGGCGCCGCGATGAGCATGAACTACCTGTCGATCGGGCGGTGTCCGGAGGTGTGGTGGGAGGGAGGGCGCGCCTCGCTCGTGGCGCGGCGCGAAACGCTGGAAGACGTCGTTCAAGCCGAGTGCGACCTCCCGCTGTGAACTCAGATGGACGGCGGCTCGAGTTGTCTCTCGCTCAGGATCATGTTTTGAAAGAATGCGCCCCCTTTGCTCCCACAGGTGCGAACCCCCGCGGCTCGAGGGACCGGGTTGATCCATCGTTTCACCACTTGCGGCAACAGATTGCGAGGCAAGGCTC
>JAYUAE010000024.1:0-5855 GCA_043741515.1 Candidatus Eiseniibacteriota bacterium
GGCAGAAAGAATGAAGACGTGGGTGATAGGGTGCTTCGGCCTCGTTGTGTGGGCCGCCTTTGGAGTCCTGATTCTGGGGAGCATCTACATCTTATGGCACTTCGTAGCAAAATACTGGTGAAAGACCACCCGGGATCGTGAGTCGGAGTGTGACTTCGCGTAACTACACGGACCGTGAAACGGTCTTACGGTTGGTGACCGAGACTTCAGCGGGATGGCATCAACGTGAGGTTGCTGCGACGGTTCGCGACGTTTCGCAACACTTCAACACACCGCCGGAACCGACTGGCAGTCAAGAGGTAGCGAGTTCGATCCTCGCCAGCTCCACTTTTTCCTACGGGACCGCTGTCGGCTCGACAAAGGATCCCTTCCAGGCCTCAGCGGCCCTGAACGCGATATCGGCCGTCACGAACCGGTAGCCGTTCCCCTCGACGATCCCCTCGTAGTTCTCCCGCAGCGACTCACGCAGGTGACGCAACGCCCATTCGAGGGCGTATCCCGCGCCGGCGCGGCGCCCCGCGGGCGCGCTCCGGTCGAGCAGGGTGGTGATGCTGTCGGCGCGGACGAACAATTCCAGAATTCGGTCTCCGAACGAGGCTTCGTCCAGGACGTGGATTTGCAGATCGCGGCGCGCGTTCTGCAGATCGGAACAGATCGCGTTGAACTCGCGCACCAGCCCGTGCACATTCGGGCCTTCCCCGCGCGAGTTGCCGCTTCCGATTCCGGGCGTCGTTGCGGTAAGCAAGAACGTGAGTGCGAGGGCGGGGAGAAAGACCGCCCCGTTCCGCGTTTCCGCGGTCGGTCGTGAATGCTGCATGTTGCGTTCTCCGACTCGGAACCGCCCCGAGCGGTCCCGGTATAAAAGATCGGAAGAAAGGGCCTGAAACTTGGGCACTTTCTTTCATTTCGCAACTCGCAGAATGCCGCCGGCGCATTGACGCGGCACACCCCCTCTGATAGGCTAAGTGCACATGCCCATTCAAAATCGCAGGTTCCACTTCACGACCGGACTGCGCGGACTTTGGCCGCTTCCGGCCATCCTCGCCGTGATCCTCGCCCTCCCGTGCCCCGCCTGGAGCCAAGAGCATGAGCGGGTCATCCCCCAGATGAAGCCCCGCCCGCGGGTCCCCATCTACGACGCCGGGGCGCCCGTCCAGAGGAAGGTGCTGAAAAACGGGGTGCGGATCCTGGTCCAGGAGCAGAGGACCAGCGAGCAGCTCGTCGGGGCGGTGGCTCTCCGGATGGGCACCCTCTACGAAACCGACGACGATGCCGGCCGCGGCCAGGTCCTCATCAAGTCGCTCCTCGCGGGCACGCTCAAGAAATCGCCCGCCGAGCTGGCGCTGAGGCTCCTCGCGGCCGATGCGAAGCTGGAATCGGGCGCGGGGCCGGACCTGGGCCAGATCTCGATCTCGACCAAGCGGGAGCAGGTGGAGCCCGCGATCGATCTCCTGGCCGAGGTGGTGCTCCAGCCTTCCTTCCCGGACACCGCGGTGGACCTGACGCGCCAGCGCGCGCTCACCGCGGCGGCCGATCAGAACGAGAACCCGATCCGGGCGAGCTATTCGATGTTCCTGGCCTCGATGTACCGCGGGAGCCCTCTGGCGCGCCCGGTTGCCGGCACGGTCTCGGGAATCGCCGGCTGCAGCCGCAAGGACGTGATGGCGCTCTACAAGAAGTACTTCGTGGGCGGGAACATGGTCGTCTGCTTCGTGGGAAATTTCGACGGGAAGAAGGTCATGGCCCGCCTCGAGAAGGCGTTCGCCGCGGCCCCGGCCGGGCACGCGCTCGATCCGGTTCCGGGCGAGCCGGTCGCGCTTGTCGCGGACACCGTGGTCACGGCCGAGCGCGAGCTTCTGGCGCCGGTCATGACGTACGGTTATCCCGCGCCCGGCTACCTGCACGCCGATTACACGGCCTTCAAGATCATCGAGTCCTATTTGGCCTCGGGGGACCGCTCTCCGGTCGCCCTCTGGATGCCGCGATCGGGCCTCGCATCCTCGGTGGGTGTGCTCTACGCGCCCTATCCGACCCGCTCCAGCATGGCCGTCTATCTCGCGGCAGCGCCGGCGCGGCTTCGGGCCGCGCGCGATACGGTCGCCGCGGTGATGGGCCGTCTCAAGACCACGCCGCTGGACGAGGGAGAGTGGACCGAGCAGCTGAAGCGGGTCCAGAACGGGACGTTCGCGAATCAGAACGATCCCTTGGTGCGCGCGCGGTCCATGTCGCAGTTCGAGGCGTCGGGCGCCGGCTACGACTTCCCGCGGCGGTTCGAGGAGTCGCTGCTCAAGCTGAACCCCGAGAACGTGCGGGAAACCGCGAGCCGCTGGTTCACCCACTCTGCCGAGGTGACCATCACTCCGGCCAAGAGCGAGGACAAGCCTTAGCACGCCTCGCGGGACGAGGCGCGCGGGAAGGGGAGGAGGGTCTGTGGGCGACGTGACGGGCATCCTCCTGATGGTCCCTCCGCTTCTGTTCGCCCTCACCTTCCACGAGTACAGCCACGCCCTCGTGGCCACGCGGCTCGGCGATCCGACGGCGAAGCTCCTCGGACGGCTGACGCTCAATCCCATCGCGCACCTGGACGTCATGGGGACGCTCGTCTTCGTGATGACGCAGCGGATCGGATGGGCCAAGCCGGTCCCGATCGACGAGCGCTACCTCAAGCATCCGCGCCGTGACATCATGTGGATCGCGCTCGCGGGCCCGGTCTCGAACATGATCCTGGCGCTCGCGTTCGGAACCATCGTGCGCTTCGCGGCGCCCATGCAGCCGGCGGGCCCCGCGCCGCGGCTTCTCCTGGTCATGGCCGAGGGGAGCGTCGTCATGAATCTCGGGCTCGCCACATTCAACCTGATCCCGATCTTCCCGCTGGACGGCTCGCGGATCCTGACGGGACTCCTGAGCCGGGAGTGGGCGGAGCGTTACCGCGAGCTGGACCGCGTGGGCCCGTTCATCCTCCTGGGCATTGTGGTGCTCGGGATGGCGACCGGCATCAATCTCTTCAGCTATGTCATTTACCCGGTGATCTATGTTCTGGGCCGGCTCTTCACGGGAGGGGTGCTCTGAAAACTCCGCGCATCCTGAGCGGCATGCGCCCCACCGGGAGGCTCCACCTCGGGAACTACCTCGGCGCGCTCCAGAACTGGGTGGCGCTCCAGGGCACGTGCGAGAACCTCCACATGGTGGCGGACTGGCACGCGCTCACCACCGACTACGAGCACACGGACCAGATCGAGCCCAACACGATCGAGATGGTCACCGACTGGCTCGCGGCAGGAATCGACCCCGAGAAGAGCCCGGTCTTCATCCAGTCGCGCGTCAAGGAGCACGCGGAGCTGCACCTCCTCTTCTCGATGCTCGTGACCACGAGCCGGCTGGAGCGCAATCCCACGGTCAAGGAGCAGGTGCGGGACCTGCACCTGGAGGACTCGGTGAGCTACGGGCACCTGGGCTACCCAGTCTTGCAGGCGGCCGACATCCTGCTCTACAAGGCGAACCTCGTGCCGGTGGGGGAGGACCAGGTGCCGCACGTCGAGCTCACGCGCGAGATCGCGCGGAAGTTCAACAGTCTCTACGGCGAGGTGTTTCCGGTGCCGGAGGCGAAGCTGACGCGGTTCGCCCGGGTCCCGGGTCTCGACGGGCGGCGAATGAGCAAGTCGCTGGACAATACGATCCTTCTCTCCGATTCTCCGGAGGAGATCGCGGCGAAGCTCAAGACCGCGTACACGGACCCCAAGAAGCTGCGGGTGGACAGCCCGGGCAATCCCGACGGCTGCGTGGTGTTCGCGTATCATCGGGCCTTCAACGCGGGGAACTCGGATGCGATCGACGCGGATTGCCGCGCGGGTCGCCTGGGATGCGTCGCGGACAAGAAGAACCTGGCCGCGATCCTGGCCGAGTCGCTCCGCCCGTTCCGGGAGCGGCGGCAGGAGCTGACGGCGCACCCGGAGCGCGTGCGCGAGGCGCTCCGGAGCGGGGAAGAGCGGGCGCGAGCGATCGCGCAGGACACCATGCGGGAGGTCCGGAAGGCGATGAAGCTGCCATGAGCGAGATCGAGGCCAAGGAGGAGGGGGCGTCCACCGGCGCCGGCCTGATCCGCGTCGCGTTCCCGGCGTTCACGGGCCCGCTGGATCTCCTGCTCCATCTGATCCAGCGCGAAGAGATCGAGATCACCGACATCCCGATCGCGAAGATCACGCGCGAGTACCTGGACACGCTCGAGCTGATGGCCGAGCTGGACCTCGAGGTCGCGGGAGAATTCCTCGTGATGGCCGCGACCCTGATGCGGATCAAGGCGCGAATGCTCCTGCCTCCGGCGATCACCGAGGAGGAAGAGGAAGATCCGCGCGAGGGCCTGGTCCGGCAGCTCCTCGAGTACCGCCGCTTCAAGGAAGCGTCGCGGGACCTAGAGGCGCTGGAAGGCGCGCGCCGCCTTCTCTTCGACCGCGGCGCTCCGGCGCAGCTGGAGGACCCGGAGGACGGCGAGCTCCAGCCGGTGAGCCTGTTCCGGCTCCTCGACGCGTTGAAGAACGTGCTCCAGCGGCAGGCGCCTCCGATCGTGCACACGATCACCGCCGAGCCGATCAGCATCGAGGAGGCGATCGCGGTGATCCGCGGCAGTCTGGAGCGCGGCCAGCGGGCCCTGTTCGAGGAGGTGCTCCAGGGTTTCCTGACGCGCCTGGAAAAGATCACGGCGTTCCTCGGGCTCCTCGAGCTCCTGAAACAGGAGCGGATCACGGTGGCCCAGGAAGAGCTGTTCGGGCCGATCTGGATCTCGTGGCGATCGGAGAACGAGCGACGGCCGATGCAATCCGAAATGCGATCCGAGGAGGAATGACACCCATGCCCAGCGAGAAGCAGATCCTCGAGGCGGTGCTCTTCGCGAGCGACGTTTCCGTGTCTCTACCCGTATTGACCCAGGTTCTCGGGGATCGGACCGCGGAGGAAGTCCGCGCCATCCTCGACGAGATGGCGGAGGCCTACGAGCACGAGGACCGGGGCGTGGTGCTGTCCGAGATCGCGGGCGGATTCCAGCTCCTCTCCCGCAAGGAGTGCGCGCCGTGGGTGGAGCGGATGCTTCGGTCCCGGCGCAAGATCCGCCTGAGCAAGCCCGCGCTGGAGTCGCTGGCGATCGTGGCCTATCGCCAGCCGATCACCAAGGTGGAGATCGACTCGATCCGCGGCGTGGACTCGGCGGGAGTGCTGCACACGCTCCTGGAACGGAACCTGGTCACGATCAAGGGCCGCTCGAAGGGGGTCGGACGCCCGCTCCTCTACTCCACCACGCAGGAGTTCCTCTCCTACATGGGGATCAACGAGCTGGTGGACCTGCCCGAGCTGAGGGAAGTCGCCCCGCTCCTCGAGGAGCGCGAGCGGCTGGCGGAGGCAGAGCCCGACGCGGAGGCCGAGGTCGAGGTGACGACCGCCGACGGTGCGCCTTAACCAGTTTCTCGCGCGCGCCGGCGCGTCCTCGCGGCGCGAGGCGGACCGCTGGATCCGCGAAGGCAGGGTCCAGGTAAACGGCGCGCCCCCGGATGGAATGGGACCCGACGTGGACCCGAGCCGCGACCGCGTCACCGTCGATGGACATGCGCTCCGCTGGGACGAGTCCTTCCGCTACATCGCCTACCACAAGACCGCCGGGAGTCTCGTGAGCCGCCGAGGCCAGGGAGGACATCCCACCATCTTCGATCTCCTGGGCGAGACGGCGCGCGGTCTCCATGCGGTCGGAAGGCTCGACCTCGAATCGGAAGGGCTCCTGCTCCTCACGAACGACGGGGTCCTGGCCGAGGCGCTGCTCCATCCGCGGAGCGGGATCGAGCGCGTGTACCGGCTCTGGGTCGTGCCGGTCC
>JAYUAE010000025.1:0-29353 GCA_043741515.1 Candidatus Eiseniibacteriota bacterium
CTTCAGCTTGTCGATCGCCGGGATGCAGCGGATCAACGCCACGCCGCCGCCCGGTACGATGCCTTCCTCCACGGCCGCGCGCGTCGCATGGAGCGCGTCCTCGACGCGGGCCTTCTTCTCCTTCATCTCGGTCTCGGTCGCGGCGCCCACGTTCACCACCGCCACGCCGCCCGCCAGCTTCGCGAGACGCTCCTGGAGCTTCTCCTTGTCGTAATCCGAGGTCGTGTCCTCGATCTGCTTCTTGATGAGCGTGATCCGGCCCTGGATGTCCGTGCGCTTGCCGGCGCCTTCCACGATGGTCGTGTTGTCCTTGTCCACCGTGATGCGCTTGGCGTGCCCGAGATCCTCGATCTTCACGTTCTCGAGCTTGATCCCGAGGTCCTCCGTGATCAGGTTGCCGCCGGTCAGGATCGCGATGTCCTCGAGCATGGCCTTGCGGCGGTCGCCGAAGCCCGGCGCCTTCACCGCGCATGCGACGAGCGTCCCGCGGAGCTTGTTCACGACCAGGGTCGCGAGCGCCTCGCCCTCGACGTCCTCCGCGATCACGAGCAGCGGCTTCGCCTTCTGAGCCACCTTCTCGAGGAGCGGGAGGAGGTCCTTCATGTTCGAGAGTCTCTTCTCGTAGATCAGGATGTAGGCGTCCTCGAGGACTGCTTCCATCTCCTCTTTGTCGGTCACGAAGTAGGGCGAGATGTAGCCCTTGTCGAACTGCATTCCCTCGACCAGGTCGAGCGTCGTCTCCATCGCCTTGGCTTCCTCGACGGTGATCGTTCCGTCCTTGCCGACCTTATCCATGGCCTCCGCGATGATCTTGCCGATCTCCTGGTCGCCGTTGGCCGAGATGCTCGCGACCTGCATGATCTCCTTGGGATCCTTGACGCTCTTGGAGAGGCTCTTCAGATGCTCCACGACCGCTTTCACGGCCTTGTCGATCCCGCGCTTGATGCCCATCGGGTTGCTGCCGGCGGTCACGTTGCGGAGCCCTTCGCGGAAGATCGCCTCGGCCAGCACGGTCGCGGTCGTCGTTCCGTCGCCCGCGACGTCGGAGGTCTTGGTCGCGACCTCGCGCACCATCTGGGCGCCTATGTTCTCGTAACGATCCTCGAGCTCGATCTCCTTGGCGACGGTCACGCCGTCCTTCGTGATCGTGGGCGAGCCCCACTTCTTGTCCAGGACCACGTTCCGGCCCCGCGGTCCAAGCGTTACCTTGACCGCACGGGCCAGGGTCTGCACGCCCGAGAGCACCGCCTGGCGCGCCTTTTCATCGAAAATGATTTCCTTTGCGGCCATTCTCATCACTCCTTTATGGATGGAGGGTTCGTCTGTTCTGACGATCAGCCGACGATGGCGAGAACATCCTCCTCGCGCATGATCAGGTACTCGTTGCCGTCAATCTTGACCTCGGTGCCGGAATACTTGCCCATGAGGATCTTATCGCCCTTCTTCACTTCCAGGGCGACTCGCTTTCCATCATCGGTGATACGGCCGGGACCAACCGCCACGACCTCCGCCTGTTGCGGCTTCTCCTTGGCGGTATCCGGAATGATGATGCCACCGCGCTTCTCTTCCTGCTCCTCGAGGCGGCGAACGAGGATTCGATCGGCCAAAGGCTTCACGTTCATGGCTGGGGCTCCTATGGTAAGGAATCGCGTTGCGGAACGGTCTGACAATTGGGCAAGGAAGGCGCGTTCCGTCCTCTCCCACCGGTATCAAGTTGCAGTCCTCGTGCCTGGAATCGGGGCCACGCGGCATCCGAGCTGAAAGATGATGCGGCACACCGGATTTGGGGGCGACGGCCGATTACCGCCGGGCGCCGGAGCGCCGAGCTCAGGATGCGGCTCTGCCCAAACGGCATACGTCTTGTGGATGCGGTTCCCTAAAACCTATACTCGCGCAGGGTTCCAGCCCATTCATGGCCACCAAACGCCCTACCTCGAAACGCCCCAAGCGGGGCCACCCCACTGCCAGAAGGGCAGGCGCCCGGGAAACACGGAGGCCAAGCCTTTGGTCCCGGCTCCTTCGACCAGATTGGATGCTTCTGGCGCTGCTGGGACTCACCATCGCCGTTCGCCTCTGGGGGATCCACGACCGGCTTCCGGACGCATCGCTCGGGATCAACGTCCTGGACGACTCCGTCATCGAGGAAACGGACCGCACGACCATGGGCAGGGCCTGGAGGCTCTGGGAGGGAGGCACGCATCCGCTCGACCTGAACCCGCATACCGGTGGATGGCCGGCGCTGAGCTTCTATCTCACGCTGGGGCTCCAGTGCCTCTACAAGGTCCACTTCATGGCCGTTTCAGGGGCCGCGACCTCTGCGGACTTCCAGAGACATGTCGCTGGCGAAGGGGCGGCTCCCATGTTCCTCTTCGCGAGGATCGTTGGCGCCCTGATCGGGACCCTCACCGTCTATCTCGCGTACCGCATCGGGACCCGGGTGGCGGGACGCGCCGTGGGGCTTCTGGCCGGCCTCCTCCTCGCGACCAACACGCTCCACATCCTCACGTCGCAGCACGTCAGCGATCCGAATCTCCTGGCGCTTCTCTTCGTGCTGCTCGCCACGCTGCCTCTCATGCGCGTCGTCGAGGCGCGGGCGATCCGCGACGCGGTCGCGGCAGGCGCGATGATCGGGCTCGCGGGCGCGTGCAAGTACGTGCCGCTCATCCTTGCGCTCCCGCTGGGCCTCGCGCACTTCCCGCGGGGGAAGGCGGGCGCGGCGGCCGCGGCCCGCGCCGGGCTCACGAGCCGCTCCCTCTGGGCGGGGCTCCTCGCGGTGATCGCGGCGGTGTTCGTGGCGACTCCGTTCCTGTTCCTGGACTGGAAGCGGACCGTGATCGACATCGCCGGACAGCGCCGGTCGCTCTTCTCCGACTGGGTCGGCCAGACCGTCTTCCCCATCTCGCTTCCGACCTACCTCGCGGTTTCGCTCCCGCACGCGATGGGCTGGCCCGCGTATCTGCTCGGGCTTGCCGGCCTCGTGCTTCTCTGGCGCGAGGGCCGCGTCATGCGTGTGCTCGTCTGGATCCCGCTCATGATCGTGCTCGCGAACGGCATGCTGAAGAGTGCACAAGATCGCTACATTCTCGTCGCGCTGCCATTCCTGCATGTCGCCGCGGCGTTCGCGATCGTTCGCGGCATCGCGTGGGCGCGGGCGCGCTTCGCGGCCCTCGGAGGCAACGCCCTGCCGGGGCGCGCCCTGCCCGCGCTCCTGGTCGCGGCGGCGGTCGCCTGGCCTTTGCCCGAGCTGGTGACGACGCGCCACTCCCTCGGCCTTCCCGATTCGCGCCATCTCGTGCGGCGCTGGATCATCGGCCACATCGATCCGAACAAGGCGATGGCGGTCGAGCTGTACGGTCCCGTCTTTGCGATCGGAGAGCGCGCAATGGTGATCTGGCCCTTTTTCGCGACCCAGGCCCCGCTGGCGCGCCCCGCGTACCATCCGGAGTTCCTCGACGGTCTGGAGTACCACGTGGCGTCGGGGGAGATCTCGCGGAGATTCGAGGCCGAGCCCGAGAAATATCCGGTGGAGAACGCGTACTACCGGTGGCTCCGCGAGCACGGAACCGTGCTGTGGCAGTCCGACGACAAGACGATGTCCGGCCCGCACATCGTGGTCCGCCGGCTACCCGCGAACATCAGCACGCGGGCACAGCGGGACAGCGTCTTCGCGGCCGCCATGCCCGAGCCCACGCACGTGAACCGGATCGAGCTGTGGTGCCACGATTTCTCGGCAAGGACGTTTCAGCGCGTGCGGGACTATCCGCGGGCCGAGGAGTGGGCGCGCCGCGGCCTACGGGTCGAGGTGCCGGAAATGGAGGGGGTGCTCCGGAGCCAGCTCGCGGTCGCCCTGTGGCGCGAAAACAAACCTGACTCCGCGGAGGCGGAGATGAGCATCGCGATCCGGCTGGAGCCTCAGAGCTCGACCCACCGGATCTATCACGCCTCGATCCTGACCGACCTGGGCCGCCTGCCAGAAGCCCTGGCGGAGCTGAGGAGGGCCTACGAGCTGTCGCGGCATGATCCGAGGCTGCACATCAACATCGCCCAGGTGCTGGGGCAGGTCGGCCGGTACGAGGAGGCGGTCCAGGAGCTTCTGCAAGTTCCTCCCGAGAATCCCCAGCGTGGCCTGGCGCTGCGCGACGCGGCGATCCTGATCCTGAACCACTCCGACCGGCCCGGCGACGCGCTCGATTATCTTCGCGAGTCGATCCGGCTCGATCCGAACCAGGAGCAGGCGGACCTGGTGCGGGAGCAGATCGCGCGGCTGGAGGCGATGAAGCGGCGGCCGGGGCGCTAGGGCCGCGTCCGGAAGCGCGGGTCAAGCCAAAGCAGGGCCGTCCCCGAATCCGCAAAACTCGACGCGGTTTCCGTCGGGGTCGCTGAAGTAGATCGAGACCGCGTTCCAGAACTTGAATTCGACCGGACCCTCGACGTCCACGCCGTGCGCTTCGAGCGCCGCCTTGAGCGCGGGGATCCGCGCGCGCCCGGTGCCGAACGCGAAATGCTGCGGGCCCCTCACGTGCGCGGCGCCGAAGGAGAGCGGACCCGCGGTGATGCCGATCCGCTGCGGCCTCCCGGGAGGGCCCGCCCAGAACCAGGCGAACTTCGCGTTCTCCAAGGTGTCCACGAGGAGACCGACCACGTCGCGATAGAATGCGGCCGAGCGCTCGACATCGGCCACCACGAGGATGACTTCCGAGAAGCCGTGGAGCGGGACGCCATCGAGCGCGCCCCTCGCGGCGCCCCCGCTCACAGCCCGTACTCCTTCTGCTTCCGGTAGAGCGTTCGGAGCCCGATGCCGAGAATTTTCGCCGCCTTCTGCTTGTCGTGCCCCGTGGCGCGAAGGGTGGCCTCGATCGCGCGGCGCTCGATCTCCTGCATCGACATCCCGACGGCCAGGTTCAGGTCCTCGCCCGAGGGGGCACGGTGCTGCCGCATCTGGATGGGAAGGTCCGAGACCTCGATCGCGCGCTTCCCCTGCGCATAGACGACCATTTCCTCGATCGTGTTCCGCAGCTCGCGGACGTTGCCGGGCCAGTCGTACTGCATGAACCGGTCGGCGACGCCGCGCGTGATCCCGGTCACCTTGCGTCCGTGCTCGCGGTTGAACTCGCGGATGAAGGCCTCGACCAGGAGCGAGATGTCCTCCTTCCGCTCGCGCAGCGACGGCACCTCGAGCTGGATCACCCGGATGCGATGGTGAAGGTCCTCGCGGAACTCCCCCCGCGCGACCAGCACGTCGAGGCGACGGTTGGTCGCGGCGATCACACGCGCGTCCACCCGCACCGTCTCGTTGCCTCCGACGCGCTCGAACTGGCGGTCTTGCAGCACGCGAAGGAGCTTCGTCTGCACGTTGGGCGCGATCTCCGAGATCTCGTCCACGAAGAGCGTGCCCTGGTCGGCCAGCTCGAAGCGGCCCTTCCGCTGCTGGTCAGCGCCCGTGAAAGCGCCCTTCTCGTGGCCGAAGAGCTCGCTCTCGATGATGCTGTCCGAAAGCTCCGCGCAGTGGAGCTTCACGAACCGCTCGTTCCGGCGCGGCGAGAGCTGATGGATGGCCTGCGCGATCAGCTCCTTGCCCGTGCCGGTCTCCCCGTAGATCAGGACCGTGGCCCGGGTCGGCGCGATCTGGACGATCTTGGCGCAGAGCTCCTGCATGACGCGCGAGTTCCCGGTCAGATTGGGCACCTTGAGCCGTTCATCCAGCCGCTCCGTCAAGTCCGAGACGCGGCTCACCAGCTGCTGGTGCGAGAGCGCCCGCTCCACGACTGCGAGGAGCTTCGGGAGATTCAGGGGGCGGAGCTGAAAATCGTAGGCGCCCTGGCGCATGGCCTCGGTCGCAAGCTCGAGGCTCCCCGCATCGGCGATCAGGATCACGCACACCTCGGGATTCCGGCTCTTCGCGACCTCGAGGAGCCGCATGCCGTCCACGCGGTGGGCTTTGAGCTCCGTGATCACGAGCTCCGGCCCCGCGCCGTCGGACACGCCGGCGGTCTCGGGCGCGGGCCGGTCGAGCAGGTTGAACGCCTGCTCGCCGTCCTTGGCCCAGTGGACCTCGAAGCCCTTCCCGGTCAGAAAGGACTCGAGCTCTTTGGTCTCGGACGAATCCTTGTCCACGATGAGCGCACGAGGACGATGCAGCAAGGCGGGTCTCCCATTTCGGGGAAAGTGACGACTCCGCAGTAGTTTACGTCGCGAGAGAGGGGTCCGTCAAGGCGTGTCGAGGGGGGCTGTGCGGTGGAATCATCCCGGAAAGCGGGCGGAAAACGCCCCTATGTCAGCGCGTCGGCGACGTTGATGCCGTATTCCTCGGGGCTCAGCGCGGAAACGATCCCGACCGCGTAGGTGTCGCTGCCCGGCTCCTTGTGGCTCACGTCCACGACGGCCCCGCTGACGCGCTTGCGGTCCCGGTCGGCGACGATCTTGACCTTGGGCCGGAAGATGTCGTGACTGTTGTGCTCCATCACGACCCCGATCTCGTTCGTGTCCAGGAGAACGACCGTGCCGGCCGGATACATCCCGACCGTGTTCACGAAGGCCTTGATCAGGAGCGGGTCGAACTTCTCCTTGTTCGCGATCAGCATGTGATGGAGCGCCTCGTAGGGCGTGAACGGCGTCTTCCGGTAGGACCGGTGCGCCGTCATCGCGTCGAAGCAGTCGGAGATCGCGACGATGCGGCTGAAGAGCGACATCTCGAGGTGGTCCCCCAGCTTGGGGTAACCGCTTCCGTCGATGTTCAGGTGGTGCTCGAAGGCCACGATCATCGCGCGCAGCGCCAGCTCGTTCAGCCCGCGCAGCTTGGAGATCATCTTCACCCCCTGAACCGGATGATCGGTCATGAGCTTCCACTCCTCGGCGGTGAGCTTGCCCGGCTTGTTGAGCACCCAGCCCGGGATGGTCGCCTTGCCGAGGTCGTGGAGGATGGCCGCCACGCCCAGCTCACCCAGCATCTTCTTGGAGAGCCCGAGCCGCTGGCCCAGCGAGATGGAGAGGATCGAAACGTTCACGCAGTGCTGGAACGTGTACTCGTCGTGGTTCTTGATCGCGGTCAGGCCGATCAGAGAGAACTCCTGGTTCAGGATCAGATCCACGATCGACTGCACGGCTCGCTTCGCCTTGCGCAGGTCCACAGGCCGCTTGTCGCGCGCGCTCAGCATGACCGTCTTCGTCGCCTCGATCGCGCGGTAGAAGGTGCGCTTGGCGACCTTCCTGGAATCCCGCGCCTCCTCGACGTTGATCGCGCCGCTCTGCGGGACGACGGTCCTGAGCGGAACGAGATGCTCGACCGAGAGCTTGGTCAAGGAGGCGCTGAACTCCTCGTGAGGATCCGAGGCCTTCATGTCCACATCGAGGAAGAGGCGGACGAACTTCTTCACCTCCGGCGGCGAGACCTTGCCGCCGAAGGCGAAGCCCGAGAGGCCGCGGTTCCGGAACTCGTCGATCAGATACTGGTAGCTCGCATAGCTCGATCCGTCGAGCTTGAGCCGTCCCTGGTTGATGTAGAGGAAGTCCCCGACCGCCTGGAGCTTGAATTCCCCCTCAGCGGTGTAGAGCTGGTCCACGGTCTCGATGAAGCTCACGAGCGGCCCGTGGAAGGCGACGTTTCCGACATCGTGGATCCGCGCCGTCTTGAGAAGCACGCAGAGCTGCATGGCCAGACTGCGCCCCTGGACCAGAATCCGCTGGGTCGAGGCGTCCTGGCCGCCCTGCGCCATCGCTGCGCGCGACGCCGGCCCGCTCATGGCCTGGCCACCGGTGTGGATTCGGACGCGGGCGGGTCTTCGTCGAGGTCGTCGCGTCTGGCCGTCCGCGCGCTTGCGGCGTTGCGGACGGTCTCGAGCGCCGACTCGACCGCCTTCCGTATCGGCTCGCGCTTGCTTGCCAGCTCCCGGTTCAGAACCTCGATCGCCTTCGGTGTGCCGAGCCAGGCGAGCGCCAGGGCCGAATGCACGCGCTCCTCGTCGCTTCCTCCTCCGAAGAAGCCCCCCTTGGTGAGCATCTCGCTCAAGCGCGGCGCGAAGGAATCGGACCCGGACTTGCCCAGCGCCTCGAAGAAAACCCGGCGCTCCGCCTGGTCGCGTCGCGCGAACTCGGGCGCTTCGATCGCGGTCCAGATGCTCTGGGCCGCGCGGTCATCCCGCCGCTGAGCCAACGTGAGCGCCGCCTGCACGCGCACGGTGGCATCGAGGTCGCGGAAGGCCGAGATGAGGAAGGCGCGGCTCGTCGGGCTCTCGATGTTGCCCAGCGCGCGAACCGCCTCCTTGCGCACGCGCACATCCTCGTGATGGAGCGCGCGGTCCAGGGCGCGCTCGACCCCCTGGTGCGCGATCCTGCCCAGCACATAGACCACGTTCCGAATGACGTACCACCGCGGATCTCCGAGGCGGGATATGAGAACATCCACGTCGTCCTTGCAGGAAATCGCAAGCGCCTCACAGAGGGCGCGGCGGTGCTTCATGTGGTTGACCTGGCCCAGCAGGTCGCAGATCGCGCTCGCCGAAGCGGGCCCGATCTGCACGAGGAAACTGGTGAGAAGCGCCGGGTCCAGCTCCGGGTGCGCGTTCAGGATCGGCGCGAACTGGCCGAGGAAGCTGGGGCGCCCGATCTCGCGGATGACCTGCTCGGCCAGCCCGAGGAATTCGTTGTGGCTTTCGGCCCGTTGCGCCGTGATCGTGCGGAGCCGGGAGAGGAGATGGTTCGCCCGCGCGAGGTCCCCTTCCTCGAGAGCCAGCTCGATGAACTTCTGGAAGGCCGAGGCGGACTCGAGGAAGCTGGTCGGCTCTTCCTCCGAGATCAGGATCGCCGCCACGATCTCGAGCACCTCGTGCAGGAGCGGCCGCGCCTCTTCCAGGCGGATGGATTCAGCCAGATTCTTGGTCTCGGCCTCGCTAAGCGCGAAATGAACGCCGATCGACTCGTCCCAGGAAGGCTTGACCGGCGCCTTGGGATTCCAGTCGTCGGAACGCTCGAGCACCGTCTCGCCGGGCTTTGCGACGGGCGCCTCTTCCTCGACCATGGTGGGATTGGAGGGCCAGGGGATCCCGCCCTCGATGGCGCCCTCCTCCGGCTCGTACGGCTGCCCCGCGCCGCTCTCTTCCACGATCTCATCGATCGAGATGTGGACATACTCGATGTGCCGGAAGTCGCGCTCCCAGAGGAGCGTCACCACGTCGTCCTGCCCCTGGGTCGGATCGGTCGCCTTCTTCAGCACCTCAAGCACGCCCCGCAGCTCCTGGGGCTCCAGCCCTTCCCGGAAGGTGATCTGACGAACGCCGTCCGTGAAGAACCGGTACGCCAGCGACTCCTCCCGCGCGGCGTTGTGGTAGACCGAGTAATCCTCGAACAGAAGGTCGAACTGCTGCACGTTCAGAACGATGTCCCCTATTTCCTTCAAGCAGGACCAGGTCCTGGCTTCGAGATCGCTCTGGAATTTATGGAGGGTCGGGTTATTCGACAAATACATCCGGTACGCCTTGAGCGTGCGCACCAAGGCCTGGATCCAGTCCGCCACGCGCTTCACGTCGAGCGCGAGCACCTGGTCGCCGATCTTCTCGGCCTTCTCCTCGGGGGAGGTCTTCTTGGGGGCGATTGGCTGTGCCATACGGACCAGAATTCGGCCCGGGGAGCGCAGAACTTGAAGAGTTTGTGCTACGGGCGGATGTCTATTTTCCGTGCCGAATCGCTTGCGTGGCTCTCGGTTCCGATGGTCAGCACGTGCGCCTCGCGGATCTGGTTCAGGACCCGGCGGTCGTGGGTCAAGAGGATGACCTGGATGTCCTTGGCAAGATCCTCCAGATACCCCAGCAGCGAGCCCCTTCGTTCCTCGTCGAAATGGGCGGTCGGGTCGTCGAGCACGAGCGGAAGCGGTTCCCGGGCCGCGAGCTCTTGCGCCAGGGCCGCTCGGAGACAGAGGTAGAAGGCGTCGCGAGCGCCGTGGCTCATGGCCTCGACGCGGATGTCGCGCTTCCCTTCGAGGCTCACCGTCGGATTCAGATCCGAATCGAGGGCCACGGACGCGTACCGCCCCCGGGTCAGCTGCGAGAGCGACCTGCCGGCGTTCTGAGCCAGCCGGGCAACATGCGCCTTCTGGTAATCGAGCACCGACTCGCGGAGCACCTCCAGAGCCAGAATCAGCGCGTCGCGCTGCCGTTGCTCCCGCTGAAGCGCCTCCTCCTCGGCTGCGATCGTCTCCGCGAGCACCTCGATGTTCTCGGCGTCCGAATCCCCTCCGCCGGGGCGGCGCACGAGACGCTCCAGCGTCTCCTGCTCGGCCTCGATCTTGGTCCGGATCCCGGTCACCTCGCGCTTCAGGCGGTCGGAGGCTTCCGCCGCGCTCAGCGGGTCCTCCTTGAAGGGAACGAGGAACGGGGTCTGGCCCACGAGGAACCGCTCCTTCGCGCGGAGCGCGTTCACCGCCTCGTCGATCTCGCGCGATTCGGCCTCGAGCCGTTCGGGGACCGGAAGCGACTGGACGACCGCCGCGTGCTCGCGCCGCTCGTTCTCCAGCTCGCGCATGGCCTTGAGGTCCGCGATGACGACCTCGACCGGACGGCCCTTGAGGTAAGGGTTCGCGCGGATCTCGATCACGTCGAGCTCCTGCTTCAAGGACTTGAGATTCTCCTCGGAGACCCGAACCTTCGCCTCGGCGAGCGCCTGTCCCCGCTCGGCGCTCTGCCCGAAGAGGCGCATGACGATCATCCCCGCGGCCGCCCCGAGCACGCCGTCGACGATGGCCGCGACCGCGGACTTGGATGCCGCGTACCCCAGGAATCCCAGGGCGGCTCCCACGGCGAGGCCCATGAGGAGCACGATCATGAAGGGAGGCGGGTGCGTCTCCTCGAGGCGCTTGCGCTCGGCCTCGGCCGTCTTGAGGTGCCGCGTGCGCTGAGCGCGGAGAATCTCCAGCCGCATGAGATCGGACTCCACCTCTTCGGGCGCGTTCGCGAGATAGCCCAGGGTGTCCGATGTCTTGCGGTCGATCTCCTGCAACCGGTTTCTCGCCTTGCGAGCCCTGGTCAGCTCCATCCCGATCTCGGGCGCGCGCTTGAGGAGCTTGCGCTGCTCCTCGCGAAGCCGGACCAGAGTCTCGAGATCCGCGAGGAGCCGCTCCTTGGCCGCCATGTCGGCCTTGAGGTCGTCGATGCGCCGCTCGGATGCGTTTCGCTCGGCGAAGTTCGACTTGAGCTCCCGAAGCACGTACTCCGAGCGCGTCAGGCGCCCGCGCAGAATCTCGAGGGCGGCGAGACGCTTCTCGATCGAGCGGTCCGTGCGCTTCCGGGCGCGCGCGTCGAAGGGATGCTCGCGGGTGAGCGCGTCGAGACGTTCGAGCAGCGCGTTCTGGATTTCCTGATAGTCGGCCTCCACCGCGCCCGAGATGAGATGCCGGAGCTCGGGGGAGATCCTGGTCTCGAGGGAGTTCTCGTAGACGAAGCAGGATTCGCGGAAGAGCCGCGCTTCGGTGAAGCCGAACCAGGAGCGGAGGAGGATCTCGTACTGCTCCAGCTCGGGGCCGCGGCCGCGCGGGTTGGCGGCGCCCTGGAAGAGCACCGCCTCGACGTGCTCGCCCTTTGCTCCCAGGCGTTCCACCGAAACCTCGTGGGTTCCGAAATCGCGCCGCGTGCGGAAGCGCTGGTTCCCCGCTTCGAAGACGAGGGTCGCGCTGTGCCGCGCGCCATCCCAGGGCTTCGCGCGCTGTTCCTCCTCGTGCGAGGCGAACCCGAAAAGGGTCGCGGCCATCGCGGTGGCCAGCGAGGATTTCCCCGACTCGTTGGGGCCGATGACGAGGTTCAGCCGCTTCGGCTCGAACGCGGCCTCGAACCCGATGACGGGGCCGAAGCCCTCGATCGCGACGCGCTCAAACCGCATGGCGTGGATTCTGGAACTCGGCGAGCCCCACCCGCAGCGCGAGCGTCACCGTTTCCTTCTCCTGTTGTGTGCTCGCCTGCGCCAGCCGGTCGAGCGTTCGCCGCACGAAGGCTCCGCGGATGGTGGCCTCGTCCTTGAACTGGCTCAGGAGGGCCGCATCCATGAGATAGGTGCGGTCGTCCAGCTCGAGGTGGAAGAAGCGGTCGGCGATGGCGACCCGGATACGCTCGGCCTCGAATGCGAAGTCGGCCGCCCCCTCGAGACGGGCGCGGACGATCTCGAGCTCGCCGGCGAAGGCGCCGAGACGCTCGAGCAGGCGCCGGTCGTCGTGGACGGCCGCGCTCATGAAATCGATCGTGAACTGGGAGAGGGTGCGCTTGTTCCAGGGTTTGCGCTCGAGCGACACACTGCCCTGCGAGAGCGTCGCCACCAGGAGGTGGCGCGCGCCGTCCTCGCCGAACTTCTTGCCCTCGAGCGTTCCCGGATAGACCGCGACGGAACCCCCTTCGCGCACCTCGACGAAATTGTGGTAATGCCCGAGCGCCAGGTAACTCAGCCCCGACGCCGCGATCTCGGATCGCTCGATCGGCAGATCCGACGGCCGGATCTTCCAGGTCGGGCTGTCATGTAATGCGCCGTGGAGGACCCCCACATGGTAGTCGGCGATGCCGCTCCGCGTGAACTCGGCCAGCGGCCGCGCCGAGACGGACGGGTCGTAGGCGATCCCATATAGCTGCACGGTCTCGCCCTGGATCGTGAGACGCGGTCCGGGCGCAAGGCGTGGGTCGACGAGCAGGTAGGCGCCTTCCGGAAGCCGGATGCGCCGGTAGATCGAGCGCCGGTACGAATAGGCGTCGTGGGTGCCGGGCACGAGCACGACCGGAACATTCGCCTTCGACATGCGCTCGAAGCAGGATTCCACCTGGAAGACGAGGCTCTCGTCGGGGTCGTGGGTGTCGAAGAGGTCCCCTGCGATCGCGACCAGATCGACCGGATGCTCCTTCGACGCGGCAAACTCCGCCGCCCGCTGGAACGCGTTCAGGAAATCGCGCGTCCGCTCCGGACCGTGCTCCCCCATGGAGGGGAACGTGGCCCCGAGATGCAGATCGGCGAGATGAAGGATACGAACGCTCATCGACTCCCCTTCCGGACCGTCTTTCGCAGGTCCCTCAGCGCTTCCCGGTGCGAGCGGAACGCGATCGGCCGAGGCAATCGGTCGAGCGGGAAGTAGCAGAGCTCGATCGCGTCGTCTCCCGCCTGAAGCGTTCCGCCCAGCACGCGCGCGTGATAGAGGATCAGCACGGCGCGTGTCCGCGGATCATCGCGGCCCGCGTATACCCCGAAGAGGCCCGTCAGCTTCACGCGCAACCCCGTCTCCTCCCGCGCCTCGCGAACGGCCGTTTTTTCCGGATGCTCGCCGTACTCCATGAAGCCCGCCGGGATGCCCCAGGCGTTCCTCTTCGGCTCGTGCCCCCGCCGCGCGAGAAGGATCGTGCCGCCCCGCTGGACCAGCACCCCGCAGGCGGGCACCGGATTCCGGTACGCGATGAATCCGCATCTCGAGCAGGCGCTGCGCCGGACTCCGTGTTCGGTGATCTTGCGCATCCGCCCGCCGCAAACCATGCAGTAGCGCGCCTCGGGACGTGTCGGGCGCGCGGCGCCCGCGCGGGGTTGCCCTTCTCTCTCATTCCTCATGGTCTTCGTTCAGGCTCCCGGGCATGTGGCGCCCGTCCTTGGGAAAATCGGCAGCCAGTCGGCCTTCCTCAACCGGAATATAGAGCCGGATACTCCCGTGGGCACATCGGAAAGGGGCACATCGGAAAGGGGCCTTTGGCGCGCATGCTGCGCGACCGGCGCTCTTGAGGCGGTTGTGGCGCGGAGACGATCAGCCGAAGGGCTGAAGAGCGCTCAGTAGTTGCGCTCCTCGTCCTCTTCTTCGTCCTCTTCTTCTTCCTCGGCTTCCTCGAGCCCCCGCTCCTCTTCGTACTCCAGCATGAAGTATTCGCGGAACGGATCCACCAGGTCGTTGAACGCCTTGTGCGGCGAGGAGACGCCGTATTCCCGGAGCTTGTCGCAGATCTCCCCGATCAGAGCGTCCATCCTGGCCGAGAGGTTGGTCTCCGCGATGAGACGTTCGACGATCTCTTTGTCCTGGTCGTGGGCGGCCATGGAGGTCTCCTCGAATTGGGGCTGGCGCACCCGGGGTCAGCTTGCCGGGCCACGCTAATTATAACAGAACACCGCGTGTCTTGCGCGGTTCGGATCGGCCTCCTGGTCGGGCGCGCACTCTTGACAACCTCGAACGCTCCCTTGAGGATACGGTCGCGTGAGCCGCGAGGTCCCGCCCCCGCCCGATGATGACGACGCGGTACTTCCTTCGCCCGTGGCGCCCGCCCAAGCAGGCGCCGCTGCCGAGGGAACGCCGCCCGGCCCGCCGCTTGCGGGCCGCGAGGCCGGCCTGGCCCGCGCGGCCGGGATCGTCTCACTGGCCACGCTGGTCAGCCGCGCGCTCGGGCTGATCCGCGAACAGGTCTTCGCGGCCTTCTTCGGCGCCGGATTCGCGGTCGACGCTTTCCAGGTCGCCTTCCGGATCCCCAACCTCCTCCGCGACCTCTTCGCCGAAGGCGCCATGAGCGCCGCCTTCGTCCCGACCCTCACCCAGGTTCAGGAGCGGGAGGGCCGCGAGGCGGCCATGCGCCTGGCCAACCTCGTCATGAACTTCCTGCTCGTGATGGTTTCGGCCATCTGCCTCCTGGGCATCCTCTTCGCCGATCGCCTCGTTCCTTGGATGGCCCCAGGGTTCGGGCAGGTGCCGGGAAAACTCGAGCTCACCACCCAGATGACCCGCATCATGACGCCGTTCCTCCTCCTCGTCGCGCTGGCGGCGGCGGTCATGGGCGTGCTGAACACCAGGCGGGTCTTTTTCGTCCCCGCCATCGCGCCGACGATGCTGAATCTGGCGCTGATCGGCGCGGGGTTCGTCCTCTCGCCGCTCTGCCCGCGGTTCGGGCTCCACCCGATCGTCGGGATGGCCGCCGGCGTCCTGCTCGGCGGGCTGGGCCAGCTCCTGATCCAGGTTCCATCGCTCTACGCCCAGGGCTTCCACTGGCGTCCGGCCATCTCCTTCCGCGACCCGGGCGTGCTCCGCATCGTCACGCTGATGGCTCCCGCCGCGATCGGACTGGCCGCGACCCAGGTGAACATCTTCGTGAACACCTTTCTCGCCTCGCTCCTGCCGCAGGGCAGCGTCTCCTGGCTGAACTACGCGTACCGGCTCATGCAGCTTCCGATCGGGCTCTTCGGTGTGGCGATCGCCACGGTCACCCTCGCCGAGGTGTCGCGCCACGCGGCCCGGCGGGAGATGCCCGCGCTCAAGCGCACCATCTCCTTCTCGCTCCGGTTCGGGCTCTTCCTGACGATCCCCGCCACGATGATCCTCATGGCGCTGGCGCATCCGATCGTGGCGCTCCTCTACCAGCACGGGCGGTTCAACGCGAGCGACTCCTGGCAAACCGCCCAGGCGCTCTGGGGATACGCGGTCGGACTCTCGGCCTTCTCGGCCGTGCGCGTCCTGGTGCCGGTCTATTACTCGCTCGGGATGACCCGGATCCCGGTCACGATCTCCTTCGTGACAATCGGAGTGAACATCGTGCTCAACGTCCTGCTCATGCATCCGCTCCAGCACCGCGGTCTCGCCCTTGCGACCTCGATCTCCTCGGTGCTGAACTTCGCGCTCCTCTTCGAGATGCTGAGGCGGAAGATCGGGCCCATGGGAGGACGCGCTCTGGCGCGTTCCGCGGCGAAGATCGGCCTGGCCTCGCTCCTCGCCGCCACGGCGGCGTTCGCGGCGGCCTCGGGTCTGGAGCGGGGGATGGGGCTCACGAGCCTGGTGGCACGGCTCGCGGTCGTAGGAGCCGGTCTCGCCACGGCCTCGCTCGTCTACGCGGCGGCGGTGTTCACGCTGCGGATCGAGGAAAGCGTTCCGCTCTTCGCCTTCCTCGCGCGATTCCTCCCGCGTGCCGGACGGCGGTAGGGGAGCGCCCGTGCCGGCCATGAGCGCTCCGAGTATCCGTCTCGTCTGCCTCGATATCGACGGCACGCTGACCGACGGGATCCTGGGCCCCGCGATCCCCGGCGCGGCCAAGGCAGTCCGCATGCTGCGCGCGCGCCTGTTCGTGCGTCTGGTGACCAACACCACGAGCGTTCCGCACCGCGCGCTTGCCGAGCGTTTGATCGAGCAGGGACTCTTGAAGTCGGCCTCGGAGCTGGTGACGCCGGCAACCGTGGCGAGACGGGTGCTGCCGGGACGCGGCCACGCGCGCGGAATCCTCCACGTGGAGCCGGCTGCGCGCGAGGACTTTGGATGGTTCCGGGAGGACCCGGACGGAACGGCGGTCGTGCTCGCGACCGAGGCGCACGAGTTGCGCCTTGCAGACTTGCAGCCTGCCTTTCGAAAGCTCCTCGGGGGAGCCGCCTTCTACACGCTCCAGCGAAACCGGTACTACAAGAAGGGCGCAGAGCTTGTGACCGATCTCGGACCGGTCGCGGCGTTTCTCGGCTACGCGTCCGGGCGCGACGCCGAGACGCTCGGAAAACCCTCGCCCCTCCTCTTCGACTCGATCGCGGCGGATGCCGGCGTGCGGCGCGGCGAGATCGCCATGGCGGGGGACGACGCGGAATTCGACGTGTCCGCCAGCGTAGCGCTGGGAATGTCCGGGATCCTCGTACGCACGGGAAAGTTCCGCCTGGAAGACGAGTCGCGCTTCGCGCCGGCGCCGACCGTTGTGCTGGACAGCGTGGCCTCGCTGCCCGCGTGGCTCGGCCGCGAGTGAACGTCTCCTGATCGCATGCGATTACGAGCGAGGTATGCACTGCATTGCGAACACGCGCACGCATCGCGCGAATATCATGGCGGATAGCGCGGGATTTCGCGCGGGCGGCGCATGTCGTGCCAACGCCCGGGAATTCTCGTTCATTAACGCGAGCCTCGATCGCGAGAAACTTCGCGAATTCGATCGACGATTCACGAATTCACTTGCATCGCGCGCGACGCGCGACGCGATTCACGCGCGACGCGAAAAAAATCTTCGCCGAATCGTTTTTGCCTCTTCCCATCGGCCATCCGAAGCGTGTATTCATGGGACGTCACGATGACGTGAAGCCGACGCGGTGAATCGAACCTAAGGTGTCCCCCCCGATTCCACGTGTGGGGACCCTTTCGTTCCACCGCGGGGCAGACGCCGCGCTGGAGCGGGTGGAGCGGGAGAAAGAAGTGGCGGTGGTGAAATCCAGCGCGGCGTCCGCTCGAGGCGCCGCACACCGTGATGTCGCGCCGGGGAACGCAGTCCCGTTGCATCCTTCCCTTCCCGTGCTAGATTCCAGCACCATGAACGAGCCCGATTCCCCACTGGAGCGGCCGCATGTGGCCGCCCTCGACGCGATCCTCGGCAAGCCATTCCGCGTCCTCGACGACGGCCTGGTCCGCGTCGTGGACTACATGGGCTCGGACGAGTCCATCGTCCAGGCCGCGCGCGTGTCGTACGGCGCCGGGACGAAGCGCATCCACGAGGACCGCGGCCTGATCCGCTATCTCATGCGCCACAGCCACACGACGCCCTTCGAGATGTGCGAGATCAAGCTCCACGTGCGCGTGCCCATGGACTGCTGGCGCCAGTGGATCCGGCACCGCACCGCCAGCGTGAACGAGTATTCGACCCGCTACTCGGTCGCGATCGATTCGGCGCAGCGGACGCCGGCCGACCAGTGGCGACTGCAGTCGAAGAGGAACAAGCAGGGGAGCGAGGAGCGCCTCGAGGCCCTCAGCGGGGCCGGGTTCTCCGAGAAGGAGGCGGAGCTCCACGCCGCGGCCAGAAAAATCTACGAGGAGCGCCTCGCGGCGGGGATCTCTCGCGAGCAGGCCCGGAAGGACCTTCCCCTCTCCACGTACACCGAGGCTTACTGGAAGACCAACCTCCACAACCTGCTCCATTTCCTGAGGCTCCGGATGGATCCGCACGCGCAGGAGGAGATCCGGGCCTATGCCGACATCGTCGGCCGGGAGATCGTGGGCCGCTGGTGCCCGATCACGTGGGAGGCGTTCCTGGACTACTCCATGAACGCGCTCGCGCTTTCGGCCACGGAATGGAAGGTGATCGCCGCGGTTGCGGCGTCGGACAAGGCCGCGGCCGTGGATATCGCAAAGGCGGCCGGGATGATGAACCTGGTCGAAGGCAAGCTGGCGAAGAACCGGGAGCGCGACGAGCTGGAAGCGAAGCTGCGGCAGGTCAATCTCCCGGTGCCATGGGAGACGTGAGGATGGTCGAGGGTCGGGCTTACTGCTGGCCGGTGGGCTGGCCGATGGCCTTGAGGTATTCCTGGGGTGTGCCCTTCTCGTACCACCGGGTGCTGACGTACTTGGCGTAGATGATGAAGTTGTCGGGCGGGATGTAGCCCGGCGCGCCGCCGATTATGTCGGCGTCCGGCTTCAGGAAGTACGTGGTCGGGAATCCCGTCACGCCCACCGAGCGCGCAAAGGCCCGCTCCGTCATGACCTTCCCCTTCCAGTGGATCTCGGCCGAGGATTCGCCGTTCACCTTGGCCAGCACGAAATTCTCGGTCAGGTAGTTCGCGACCGCCACGTTTCCATACGTCTGGCGGTCCATGACCTTGCACCAGCCGCACCATGTCGTGTAGACGTCCACGATCATGTGCTTGTTTTCCTTCTTGGCTCTTTCGGCCGCCTCGTCGAACGCGAGCCAGGGAAGCTTCTTCTCTCCGGGGGCGGGCGTGTCCGAGCGATTGGGCGCCTTGATCAAGTCGCCGGCGCGGGCAGGTGAAGAGATCAGGCTGAGCGCGAGGAGAAAGAGGACAGCCGATGCGAAGGAGGTTCTCATGTCGGGGCTAAGTCCTTTTCCTGCGCCAGGTTGAGTTCAGGGGATTGTGGCAGGGACAGCAGTTCCAACCGACCTTGATGCTACCAGCAATAGGGTACCCCCTTCAATCTCCATTTCTCCCTCAGGCGCCCGCCTGGCCCTGATCGCCGCCCAAAGCCACGGCGCGCCACGCGATCCCGCTCGCGATGACGGCGAAGCCGAGCGAGGTCCAGGGAATGGCCCCCAGGCCGGAGCGGTCTGCCAGCCAGCCTCCGATGAGCGGGCCGACGATGGTCGCGAGCGCATAGGTCCCGTTCAGCACGCCGAGGCCGCCGCCCCGCTGAGCAGACCCGGAATACTTCGAGGCCAGCGTGCTCGCGCTCACGTTGACCATGCCGTAGAGCGGCATCGCGAAGAGCGCCGCGATCGCGATCGGGTTTCGCGTCACGGCCATCCCGAGGTACATGACGAGATAGAACGTCGTTCCCATCGCGAGGACCCGGTGTCCGCCGAATCGCCGGACCAAAGGCCCCACGGCCGGCATTAGCGAGATTCCGAGCAGGGAGGAAGCGCCGAGGGCCACGCCCAGCGTGCGCATGCTCGCGTGAAGGTGCTCGACGAAGAAGACCGAGAAGAATCCCCACGTGATGTAGTTCCCCGCCACGAGGAAGAAGATCAGGACGCAGAGCTGCAGGAGCCTCGGGTTCTCGTACAGGGAGGCCAGATCCTGGGCGATCCCGCCGAGCCATCCTCGCGATTTCCGGAGTTCGGGCGTGCGCCGGTGGTCGCGCAGGCGCAGGGCGACCAGCGCCGTATGCGCCGCGAGCAAGGCCGCCGTGGCCCAGAGCGCCGCGCGGAATCCGGGCCCGATGCCGCCCTCCAGCAGCCTCGAGCCGCCGACACTCCCGGCGAACCATCCGATGCTCTGTGCCATGAGCAGGTAGGCGAGCCCGTTTTCGCGGCGCTCGGGCCGCGAGAGCGTCACGTAGGTCTTGAGGGAAGGCGCCAGCGTCCCGTAGAGGAGCGAGGCCAGCCCGGACCATGCGAGGATCGCAGCGCCGCTCCGGAGGAAGGGGTAGCCCGAGAGCGCGGCCACGTAGCCCACGAGCCCGACCAGAATGAAAGGCTTGAGGCGGCCGCTCACGTCGGAGAGCCCGCCCCAGAAATTGCTCGCGATGAAGGTGCCGAGCGCGGGCACCGCCACCACGGCGCCGACCGCCAGGAAGTGGGTGACGCCCAGCGTCTGGCGCACGTAGAGCGGCAGGTAGCCCTGGACGAGCGTGAGCGACAAGCCTTCCAGGAGCGCTGCGGCCAGGACGAGGAACGGCATGAGCCGCCGAAGCTATCACGGCGGTGGTGTTGGCGGAAGCGGTGGCATCGTTGGTGTTTCGCCGCTGGAAGCGGCGCAATCTCTGGCGGGCGGGGTACCTCTTTGGTAGACTCGCCGATAGGCCCATTGAGGGCTTTCACCACCGCAATTCGACGCATCTTAGAAGCCCGCCACAGCGGGCGGAGGGTTTCCATGCGCACCCAACCCCGAACGACACGCGGGCGATTGCTTGCAACCGTAACCTCCCTCGCCGGCGCCGCTTCGCTCCTTCTCCTGATTCTCGCCGGATGCAGCGGCAAGACGGACGGAACGGCCAAGGCGCAGGCTTCCTCGGCCGCGGCGAAGCCGCCCGAGGTCCAGATCCCGTTCAAGATCGGGATCATGACCGGCACCGTTTCCCAGGGCGAAGACGAGTTCCGCGCGGGGCAGATGGTCGTGGCCAAGTACGGCCAGGATCACGTGAAGATGGTGACCTACCCGGACAACTTCATGCAGGAGCAGGAGACCGTGATCTCGCAGCTTGTCGGGCTGTCATCCGATCCCGATGTGAAGGTGATCGTGATCGGGCAGGCCATCCCAGGGACCGTGGCCGCAGTGCGGAAGATCCGCGAGAAGCGCCCCGACATCCTCATCGGGATGGTCGAGGCGCACGAGGATCCGGACATCGTGAACCAGACCGCCGACATCTCGATCCAGCCCGACCAGCTCGCCCGCGGACGCACGATCATCGCCGTCGCGAAGAAGATGGGCGTGACCGATCTCGTTCACTATTCCTTCCCGCGCCACATGTCGATGGAGCTTCTGGCGAAGCGTCGCGACATCATGAAGCGGGCCGCGGCCGAGAACGGAATCAAGTTCCACTTCGTGACCGCGCCCGACCCGATGGGCGAGGGTGGCCTCCCGGCCACGCAGCAGTTCGTGATGGAGGACGTTCCGCGGGAATTGAAGCAGTACGGGCAGAAGACCGCGTTCTTCTCCACCAACTGCGGCATGATGGACCCGATGATCCGCACGGTGCTGAACGACGGCGGCTACGTGCCGGAGCAGTGCTGCCCCAGCCCGACGCACGGCTATCCGACCGCGCTCGGCATCGCGATCCCGGCGGACAAGGCCGGCGACTTCACCTACATCAACGCCGAGAACAAGCGGGTGATCGCCGAGCACCACATGACCGGGCACTTCGCGACCTGGCCGGTGCCCGAGGTGATGCTCTCGATCCGCGCGGTCACGGACCTCCTGGTGGACGCGCAGATGAAGAAGGCGGACTACAAGGACCCGGCGACGGTGAAGGCTTCGATGGAGCAGCACGCCGGCGTGCCGATCACGCTCACGAAATACGACGAGAAGAAGGGGAATTCGTATCTGTTCCTGGTGAGCAACATCTACTACTAGCGGACTTCGCGGATCTGGAATAGGACTGACCCCGCCCGCCGCCAGCCCAGCCGCCGCCCTCGAGCTTCGCTCGATCGTGAAGGAATACGAGGGAAACCGCGTCCTGAAGGGGGTCTCGCTCTCGGTTCGCGAGGGCGAGATCCACGCCCTCGTGGGTGAGAACGGCGCGGGCAAGTCCACCCTCATGAACATCCTCTTCGGGATGCCGGTCATCTGGGAGACAGGGGGCTACGAGGGGGAGGTTCTGCTCGGCGGCGCGCCCGCGCGCTTCCGCTCCCCCGCCGAGGCGATGGAGGCGGGAATCGGGATGGTGCACCAGGAGTTCATGCTCCTGCCCGGCTTCCGCATCGCCGAGAACATCAAGCTGAACCGCGAGCCCACCCTGCCCAATCCGGTTTCGCGCCTCCTGGGCCCGAAGCTCGAGCACCTCGATGTTACCCGCATGCGCGCCGACTCGCGGCGCGCGCTGGATTCGGTGGGCCTTACGATCGACGAGTGGCTCCCGGTCGCGGGCCTTCCGGTCAGTCACATGCAGTTCATCGAGATCGCGCGCGAGGTGGACAAGGCGAATCTCAAGCTACTGATCTTCGACGAGCCGACCGCGGTCCTGACCGAGACCGACGCGGAGAAGCTCATCGAGATCATGCGCGGCCTCGCGTCCAAGGGCCACGCGATCCTCTTCATCACGCACCGGCTGGACGAGGTGCTGGCGGTGGCGGACCGGATCACGGTGCTCCGCGATGGCGAGATCGTGGGCACGCCCGATCCCAGGACCACGTCGGTGGTCCGGATCGCCGAGCTCATGGTGGGCCGCCCCGCCGCGATCGTGGCCAAGCGCCGTTTCTTCGCGCCCACCACCGAGCCCGTGCTCGCGGTCGAGCACCTGCGCGTGGACATGCCCGGAGAGCGCGTGGAGGACGTCTCGCTCGCCGTGCGGCGTGGTGAGATCCTGGGAATCGGCGGACTCGCGGGGCACGGAAAGCTGGGCATCGCGAACGGACTCATGGGGCTCTATCCCGCGTCGGGGCGCGTGGTCTTCGGCGAGGCGCTTTTCCAGCTCAACGAGCCGCGCGCGGCCCTCGAGCGGGGGCTGGCCTTTGTGTCCGAGGACCGGCGGGGCGTGGGGCTCCTGCCCGAGGAATCGATCCAGCTCAACATCGCGCTCTCGGCGCTGGAGGCGCAGGGGCGGTTCCTCCACCCGTTCCCCATCCAGGCGCTTCGCGTGCTCGATCATCGCGCGATGCACGCGCACGCCCTCGAGATGATCCGCGCGCTCGACATCCGCACCACGGGGCCCTCCCAGCAAGTAAGGCGGCTCTCCGGCGGGAACCAGCAGAAGGTTTGCGTCGCGCGCGCGATGACGCTCCGGCCGAAGCTTCTCTTCGTCTCCGAGCCGACGCGCGGGATCGACGTGGGGGCGAAACAGCGCGTGCTCGAGATCCTCGCGGCGCTGAACCGCGAGCAGGACGTGGCGTTGGTGGTCACGTCCTCGGAGCTGGCGGAGCTGCGTGCCATCTGCGACCGCGTCGCGATCGTGTATCGCGGGAAGATCGCGGCCATCCTCCCACCCGACGCTCCCGACGCGGACTTCGGGCTCGCGATGGCCGGCGAGCCGGCAAAGGCCGCGTGAAGCTCCCCGCACCCGTCCGCGAGTTCGGCATACCGCGGCTCCTCATCGCGGTCTTCCTGGTCGTCCTCTTCGGCGTCGCCGTGGCGACGCACATGGATCTGCGCAGCCTCATTTCCGATTCCATCGTGCGCGTGGGCCGAAACGGAATCCTGGTCCTGGCGCTCCTGCCCGCGATCCAGGGAGGGATCGGGCTCAACTTCGGGCTTCCGCTCGGGATCATCTGCGGGCTGGTGGGGGCGGTCATCTCGCTGAACGCCAACGTCCACGGCATCGCGGGCGTGGGGCTCGCCGCGGGCATCGGCGTCGGGCTCGCGATCCCGGTGGGCGCGGGCTACGGCTGGCTCCTGAACCGCACACGCGGGCAGGAGATGATGGTCGGAACCTATCTCGGATTCGCGATCGTCTCGATGATGTCGGTCTTCTGGCTCCTCGCCCCGTTCAAGAATCCGACGCTGGTCTGGGCGATCGGCGGCAAGGGCCTCCGCACGACGCTCAGCCTCGGAGGCATCTACGACAAGGTGCTCGACCGCTGGCTCGAGTTCACGCTCGCGGGCGTGCGGATCCCGGGCGGCACGCTCGTGGTCTTCTTCGCGCTCTGCTTCCTGGTGTGGCTCTTCTTCCGCACGCGGATGGGGATCAGCATCGCCGCGGCGCGCTCGAGCACGCAGTTCGCGCGCGCGGCCGGGATCTCGGACGAGCGAACACGCGTCCAGGCGACCGTGCTCTCCACCGTGCTGGGCGCGATCGGGATCGTGGTCTTCAGCCAGTCCTACGGCTTCGTGCAGCTCTACACCGCGCCGCTCCTCATGGCGTTTCCGGCGATCGCATGCATCCTGATCGGCGGCGCGACGGTAACGCGCGCCACGATCGGACACGTCCTCGTGGGCACCTTCCTCTTCCAGTCGATCCTCACCGTGGCCCTCCCGGTCACGAGCCAGGTCATCCAGGGCGACATCTCGGAGACCGCGAGGCTCATCATCCAGAATGGAATGATCCTCTACGCGCTGACGCGCACCGGGAGGGCGTGAGTGAAGCGCGGGTTCCTGCGCCATCTGGTCCCGATCCTCTTCGCCGCCCTCTGTCTATTCGGGATCATCGTCGCGAAGATCACGCCGCCCTTTCTCCTGAGCGAGATGCTCGTGCGCATGAGCAGGAACTCGGTCATGGTGCTCTCGCTCCTGATCCCCATCCTCGCGGGCCTGGGGCTGAACTTTGGAATTGTCATCGGCGCGATGGCGGGGCAGGTCGCGGCGATCCTCATCGTGAAGTGGGGCGTTCCCGGGATCGCGGGGTTCGGCCTGGCCTGGGCCCTGGCGACGCCGGTCGCCATTCTGCTCGGGATCGCGACGGGAATCCTCTTCAACAAGGCGAAAGGGCGCGAGATGGTCTCGGGGCTCATCGCCGGATTCTTCGCGAACGGGCTCTACCAGCTTCTGTTCCTGTTCGCCGTGGGCTCCATCATTCCGTTCCACAGCGCCTCGATGGTGCTGCCCCAGGGTTACGGTCTCCGGAACACGGTGGATCTGGGCTCGATCCAGTACGCGATCGATGATTTGCTCAAGGTGCGGTTCCAGCTCCAGGGCGTGGAGATCCGGGTGCCGGTCGTCACCTACGGCATCATCGCGGTCTTCTGCTTCCTGACGCTCTTCTTCTTCCGCACGCGCCTCGGGCAGCAGTTCCGGGCCATGGGGCAGGACGCCCACGTGGCGGCAATCGCGGGGATTCCTGTGGAGCGGAACCGGATCGTGGCCACCGTTCTCTCCACGGTGCTCGCGGCCTGGGGCCAGCTCCTCTTCTTGCAGAACATCGGGACGCTCAACACCTACAGCTCGCACGAGCAGGTGGGGATGTTCGCGATCGCGGCCCTCCTCGTCTCGGGCGCGACCGTGACGCAGGCCACCGTGGGGCAGGCGCTCCTGGGAACGGTGCTCTTCCACACCCTGTTCGTGGTCTCTCCGCTGGCCGGGAAGGCGCTGGCCGGGGACGCCCAGATCGGCGAGTACTTCCGCGTCTTCGTGGCCTACGCGGTGATCACCGTCGCGCTCGTGCTGCACGCGTGGCAATCCGCGCGGGTGGCGCGCGAGGCGCGAGCGGAGAGAAGGTAGGGAGCGGGCCGCGGGAGCGACGCCTCCCGCTACTCCGCGCCGACGGTCCGGAGAATCGCGCGGAGGCGCGGATCCGGGCGGATGCGGTCCCACCTCGGTGAGACCTTGAGCCAGATCAGAGCCCGGTCGTGCGCCTGGACGGCGCGGTCCAGGATCGCGAACGCGCGATCCGCGTCCCCGAGCGCGACGTGGACGGCTGCAAGGCCGTAGGGTGAGACGTACTTGCGCTTCCCTACCTCATCGAGCCGCGCCAGCATCCTCATGGCGTCCTCGCGGCGACCCGAGAGCGCGTACGCGTGAGCCAGGGCCGTGAGCGAATAGGTGACGCCCCCCGACAAATCTCGAAGTCTCTCGAACGTTTCGATCGCTTCCGCGTACCTTCCCATCTGCTCGTAGATCCCGCCGAGCTGCCGGTGGGAGGGCTCGAAGTCCGGCTCCTCCAGGAGCGTCTTCTGCATTTGCTCCATCGCCTCGTCGTAGCGCCCGGCGTAGAAGAGATACCCCGCAGTGTCGGCGCCCATCACGAGCGAGAGCGGATCCAGCGACCGCGCCAGCGCGATCTCGGCCATCCCCTCCTCGAAGCGAGCCTGGGACACGAGATGGTCGGCGTACCAGTGGTGCGCCGTGGCGTAGTTCGGATTCAGCGCGATCGCGTGCCGGAAGTCCCGCTCGGCGCCCTCGCGGTCCCACTCGTAGCTTCCCTTCACGCTCGCGAGCGAGGTGTACGCCTCGGCGGATCCCGAATCCATCTCGAGCCCCCGGAGCGCCATGGCCTTGGCTTTCGGATAGACGTCGTGGGATTCGGCCAGGTTGAAATTGCCGAGCGTGATGTAGTAGTCGGCGAGTCCGGCGTATGCCGGCGCGTAGGTGGGATCGCGCTCGATCGCCTCCTGGAAGAAATGGAGCGCCCGCCTGAGCCCCTCCTCGGATCGCTTCTCCCAGTGGTAGCGCCCCTTCAGATACGCATGGAAGGCATCGGGATCCACGGCGCGCTTCCGGTCCAGCCGGGCCACGTCCTGCGGCGTGATCGTGATCTGGATCTCCTTCGCGATGGCCTGGGCGACCTCGTTCTGGAGCGCCAGGATGTCGCCCACGTCGCGCTCGTAGGTCTCGGCCCATAGATGCCGGTCCGTCGCCGTATCCACGAGGAGCGCCGTGATCCGGACGCGGTTCCCGGACCGGAGCACCGAGCCTTCGACGATCGCGTGCACGTCGAGCGCCCGCGCGATCTCCGGCAGCGCGACGCGCGTCCCCTTGTAGCGCATCACCGATGTCCGCGAAATGACCCGAAGGGCCCGGATCTTGGCGAGCCCCGCGATCAGGGCCTCGGTCATCCCGTCGGCGAAGTAGTCCTGCTCGGGATCGCCCGAGAGATTCTCCAGCGGGAGCACCGCGATGGATTCGACCCTCGGCCGGTCGCCCGCACGTTCCGCCTCGTCGCGCGCGAAGGAGGCGGGCCCCGTGGAGCATACGCGGCGTAGATCTTCGCTCAGCTCGCGGGCGCCCTGGTAGCGGCGGTCGGGATCCTTGTGGAGGAGCCGCAGCACGATGCGGTCGGTGAGCGGGGAGAGCTCCGCGCGCAGGCTTCCCGGAGCCGCCGGCGCGCGATGGCAGATCGCGTCGATCATCGCAGGGGCCAGCGCTTCCTGGAACGGAACCTTCCCCGTCACCATCTCGTAGAGCACGACGCCAAGCGCGTAGAGATCGGTTCTCGAGTCGGACTGCCCCCGGAGCAGTTGCTCGGGCGCCATGTAAGGAAGCGTCCCGGCCACCACGCTCTCGCCCGTGTAGGCCGACGTCTCCGCGCTCTGCAAGAAAGGCCCGCGCAAGGTGGCAAGCCCGAAATCGAGCACCTTCACCCAGCCCTTCGGCGTCACGATCACGTTGTCGGACTTGAGATCGCCATGGACGATGCCCTGCTCGTGCGCCTCCTCGAGCGCCTCGACGATCTGGCATGCGATCGAGGCGGCCTCGCACTCGGAGAGCGGGCGCCCGATGACCATCTGCGCGATCGTCCGGCCCGGGATGTATTCCATGACCAGGAAGTCCACGCCGTCATGACGGCCGAGATCGTAGATCGTGGCGATGTGAGGGTGGTTGAGCCGCGAAAGCGTGAGCGCCTCCCGGCGGAAGCGCTCCCGGGCCGCCTCGTCGTCGAGCGCCCCCGCGGGCAGGACCTTGAGCGCCACGTCGCGGCCCAGGCGTTCGTCGCGCGCGCGGTGCACGATCCCCATCCCCCCGGCGCCGATCTTCTCCACGATGCGGTAATGCGACAGCGTTCGCCCGATCATGACGGATCACTATAGCCCGGAATTGGGGTACCATTCGACGTTCCATGCCCTTTTCGATCGAAGGTGCCGACCTCCTGACGGTCGGCCTCCTGGTTCTCCTCGAAGCGGCCCTGAGCGCGGACAACGCATTGGTCCTCGCGGTCCTGGTGCTGCCGCTCCCGAAACGCCAGCAGAAGAAGGCGCTTCAGTACGGCATCATCGGCGCGTTCGCCTTCCGGGTGCTCGCCACCCTCTCCGCGGTTCACCTGATCCACATGGACTGGGTGAAGGCTCTCGGAGGGGTCTATCTTCTGTATCTTCCGATCAGACATTTCGCCCAGCGGAGCCGGCACGCGCCGGAGGGTGGCAGCCGGGCGCTCCACCCCGCCGCCACGACCTTCCTCGGACTCTCGCTCTTCTGGGCCACGGTGGTCCGGGTCGAGCTGACCGACGTCGTCTTCGCGATCGACTCGATCCTGGTCGCCGTGGGGATGTCGCGGAAGCTCTGGGTGATTCTCACCGGGGGCCTGCTCGGGATCATCGCGATGCGCATTCTCATCGGACAACTGCTCTCGCTCGTGCGCCGCTATCCTGCCGTCGTGGACGGCGCCTATGTCATCGTGGCGTGGGTCGGCGTGAAGCTCATCTTGGAGTTTCTTTACGCGATCCACGTCGTCTCCTTCGAGATCCCTCGCTGGATCGGGATCGGGGTCGTGCTCGTGCTCTTCGCCCTGAGCTCGATCTACGCGGTGCTGAAGGGCGGAGTGGCCGAGCCGGAAGCCCCCGAGGCGAAGCCGGGGAGGAAACGGTGAGGCTGCTTTCCGCGCTGCTCCTGGCCGCCGCCGTGATCCTGCCCGCGTCGGCATCGGGCGCCTTGCCTCCGTACGCCGAGGAGTCGAGCCTCATCGCCACGACGCCCGGCACGGATGACGGCTCGATGGCGGCCACCTTGAACCCGGCGCAGTGGGGGCTGCTCGAGCGCCCCGAGACGGCATTCTGGTGGTCGGACAGCCGGGCGCTCGGCGGCCGACGGGAGGATTACGGGGCTTCCGCGGGCCGAGGGCTGGGGTTCTCCTACCGTCATCGGATCCTGCCTGCGCCCGGAGGCCCGCGCGGCGTGGGGGACTACCAGATCGGTCTGGGCTGGAAGGACCCCATGGGCGCGGCCGGTCTGGCCTACGGCTTTTCCGGACCGGGTCGCTCCGCGTTCGCCCGGAAGAACTTCGTCGCCCTCGGCAGGATCGCCCGGCCGGCCCCCTGGCTCTCGCTCGGCTCCGAAGCGCGGCTCGCAGCGCGCGAGAGCCAGAGCGTGGTGGACCTGGGCATCCGCCCGCTCTCCGATCCACGGCTCCTCCTCTTCGCCGACTATGCGATCGACAACCACCAGCACTGGGACGACGGAGACGCGACTCTCGGCGCGGCGATACGCCCCATCGCGGGCCTGGAAGCCGCGGGGCGTTGGAGCGAACACGAGCGGTTCCAGCTCACGCTGGGAGTGACGCTCGCGCGGACCGGCTTCCGCTCGCTCTCACGTTACCGGAGCTCCGATCTCGGCGTCACGAACTTCGCGGTGCGCCTGACCCCGCCCCTTCGCGGGCTGGATCCCGCGGCCCGTCTCCTTCGGGGGCGCCGCTTCCTCGAGATGGATCTCAAGGGAGAGGCGGTGTATCAGTCGTACCGGTTCTTCGACGAGGGGTCGCTTCCGCTGCGGCGGATCCTCGACGATCTCACCTTCGCGATCGAGGACCCGACCGTGGGCGGCGTCGCGCTCAACCTCTCGGGCTTCCAGGCCAACATCGAGATGATCTGGGAGATCCGTGAAAAACTCCTCGAGCTACGCCAAGCCCGGAAGAAATCGGTCGTCTACATCGATCACGCGGGAACGGGCGCCT
>JAYUAE010000026.1:0-13453 GCA_043741515.1 Candidatus Eiseniibacteriota bacterium
CGGCCGATCGCCTGCATCACGTCGGGGGTGATGAAGAGGGTCTTCTTGCTCAGCTCGCCGATCCGGTTCGCGGCGCCCTCGGTCGTTTCCTCGAGCCCCTGCTGCGTGGAGGCTCGTTCCCCCGTCGGAGTCTTCGGATCATCCAGGAGTTTCTCCTGCGCGTCCGCGATCTCGAGGAGGTCCGCGATCGACGCGTCCATCTTTCGCCCCACGTCGTTCTTCTTCCGGAGCGAGAAGCCCTCCTTCATCTTGTTCATCGCGTTCCGCATCTCCTCGAGCTGGTGCTCGAGATCCTGCGCGCTCTCCTTCGCTTCCTGCTTCATCGAGTTCTGCATCTGCTGGATCGACTTATCGAAGACGGGGTCGAGGGTCTGGAGGCGGTCGCGCTGATCCTCCGCGTCCTGGGCCGACTCCTTGTCCATGTCCTTGAGCTCGGCGGCGAGGGAGTCCAGCGCCGCGCGCTGCTCCTGGCTCATCTTCTTGATCTCCTGCTCCCCCTTGGCGAGATCCTTCATCGCGTTCGGCTGCTGGGCACGGGAGAGGGAATCGTTCAGCGCCAGCTGGCGGCGTGCCATGTCCGCGGCGCGCTCCGCAGCGGCCTCGAGCTTTTCCTCCATCTTGACCTGTTTCAAGAGCTCGATCGTCTTCTCCAGATTCCGGATCACGTCCTCCTGCGTGAGCTTCATGTTCTGCATCGCGCGCTCCAGCTCCTCGGGCGACATCTTCTTCAACGCCTCCTGGACGCGCTGCATGGCGCGCATGATGGACTGGTCGTGGAGCTGATTCAGGAGCTGGTGCAGCTCGTTCAGCTTCTGGACCAGCTCGGCGTTCAGGGCGCGCGACTGGGCCAGCTTGTCGGCATCCTGCCCCAGCTTCTGCGCCACCTTGTCGATCTGCTCGCGGAGCGCCTGCTGGCCCTCGAGCGTCTTCTGGATGTCCTGCCCCTTCTCCCAGGGCAGCTCCTTGGTGCGCCCCAGGTCGCGCTCCAGCTCCTCGGATTTCTGCTGCAGCATCTTGGCGCTCCGGATGGCGTCTTCCAGGGTCGCCACGGACTCGTCCTGCTGCCGCTCCACCGAGGAGAGGATCTCCGCCGCGGAGGGGAAGCGCAGGGTCCGCGTCTCCGACCAGGTGAGCTGAGGACCGTCAACCTGATCTCCGTCCTGTGCGCCCACCTCGTACTGGATCTCCTCGCCGGGCAGAAGATTGTAGGACCCCAGGGCCCAGGTGTACCGGACGGCCAGCTCGCGCGCGGCGGTCTTCTCGTCGTGAAGGGTCTCGACCGTCTGCGACCCCTCCCGGACGCGGTAGCGCAGCAGCACCTTCTTCACGCCGTAGTCGTCGGTGGCGCCCGCCAGGATCGTCGTGGTCAGGTCGCGTGTGACATCCTCCACCGGGCTCGGGGAAACGACCGTGACCGTGGGCGGCCGGTCGGGGATGGACTTGATGTCGTAGGGACCCAGGTCCACCTTGCGTCCCCGCGGATCCACGAGGCGGATGCGGTAGCGTCCATCGGCCCGCACCGGCACCACGAAGCGCGCGAGCCGCTCTCCCAGCTCGCCGCCGGCGGGGGCAGCGCCCCCCTCGACCTGGAGCGTCGCCGTGTCCACCGAGCGATTGAGGAGCACCTCGACGCGCGCGCGGGTTCCGCGCGGCGCCACCAGATCGCCGGTGATCGCGTTGGATGCCTCGGAGGTGAGTCCGCAATAGGCGGGGTATTCGTAACGGATACGGAATCCGGACGCGCGCGGCAGGTCCCGCACCGCGATTCGATAGAGAGGGCTGACCTGGTCCAGGGCCCGGATCTGATAGACCATGTCCTCGTTCAGATTCGGAATCACGGTCGCGTACGCGCGCTCCCGGGCGCGAGGCGACACGTCCTCCGTGGCGCGCTCGAGCGTCTTCTCGCTCCAGGCGCGCCCGTTCTCCGCATCCCGCCCCCGCACGAGGAGCCGGGGCTTGCGCTCGGTCCCGCTGATGTAGACGCGCACGGGCACCGACGCTCCTCCTTCGACCTCTTCCGATCCCGGCTCGACCCGGATTCCGATCGGCGCCAGCGGGGCCTTCTCGGGGTCGGCGATGCGCTTCATGCTGGTGACGGTGCGCGACCCGCCGAGCGCGGCGATCCCCGCCAGAATGGCGAGGACGATTCCGAGGCGCTCGATGGATCGCCTCCGTCCGCTCCAGACACGCAGCCGTCCCAGCGGAAGCGCGGCGGCGCGGTCCGCCGCGTTTCGCACCGCGTGCTGGGTCAGCGCGTCGGAATATCCGGTGGCGATACCGGCGCCGGGCAACGCGCCGGAAGCGCGCCCCAGCTCGAACGCGGTCAGGAGCCCGTCGTCCCGCTCGTCGGTCAGCCGGCTCGCCTCGAGCGCCGCTTCCGGCAGTCCCGTGCGCGAGCGCATCACGCGCACGAGCGCGAAGCAGAGGCCCCCCATGGCGCCGAGGAGGAGTCCCGTCCGGAGCACGGCGTACTCGGACCGGTGCAGCGGAAGGACGAGCGCGGCCACGAGCGCCAGGCCCGCCAGCGCCACCAGCGTCGCCGTGGCGAACACGCCGGCGCGCTCCAGGGAGCGCCAGATCAGGAATCGGCGCGCGCGGCGAAGCTCCCGGAGGAGCGATTCGTAGGCTGGACTCACCGGGCGATCCTCAATGCGTCACCGTGTAGGTCGCGACGTTGATCGCGAAGCGCATCGCGGCCTGCCGCTTTTCGGGCGGATCATCATGGATGCCGGCGTCCTCGATCCCGTTTCCGATGTCGCAGTCGAAAGTGTAGAGCACCCGGATGCGCCCCCCCTTCACCACCGCGAAGACGCGGGCGGGCCCGCCGTCATGCTCATGGATCTTGGGCGCACCCGCGGGAAAGGAATTCGGGTACCGGAAGAGCGGATGGCTGAAGGGAAGTTCGGTGAGCGGCAGGTCCGGATAGAGGCGCTTGACGACCTCGCGAAAGGACTTGTCCATTCCGAAATTGTCGTCCGCCCAGAGAAGTCCGCCCGCGTCGAGGTAGCTCCGGATCGCGCGAGCCTCTTCCTCGCTCAACTTCACGTTGCCGTGTCCGGTCATGAAGAGCATGGGGTAGTTCCAGATCTCCGGACCGGTCGGGGTCACGACAGCTTCCTGCTCCTGGCTCACGCGGATCTCACCTCTGTCCTTCAATGCGCGGAGAAGATTTCGAAGCGAGGTCTCGTCGGAATACCAATCCCCGCCGCCCGTGTACTTCAGGCGGGCGATCGTGAACCCACCGTTCAGCTCCAGCTCACGGGTAGCGGCGTTCGGCGATTGAACAGGCAAGGCGCATGCCACGCCGGCGGCCAGAAAGGCAGCCAGGAGGAGAAGGGGACGTCGCGTTGAAGAGGGAAATCGGGTCACGAGGCTCCGGGTCGGGCGCTAAGTAGGTCAATTATAACAGATGGCGGGCTGCGTTGCGCCTGCGAGTGCCCGTTAATGAGTACAGGCGGAACGCGCTTCGGTTCCGGCCCATGGAGTCGTCGAGGCGTCTTAACTAGCCGGAGCGTCGAGCTTTGCGGGCCCCAGGAGGGTATGCGTGAGGGTGCCTTCGAGATCCTCGAGCCGGAACCACACGGCGTGGAGTGTGCTGCCCATCCGCTGACCTGGATTGACACAGATCGTCGGGCCGATCCGGTCCGCGAATTTCCCGGAGACGGCCGGCGACTCATGGATGTGCCCGTGAAGGGAAAGCAGGGGCCGTTGCGCTTCCAGGAATTTCCGGACCTCGCGCGATCCGACGTGAGCCTCTCCGTGGATCAGGTCGAGCGCGGTTCCGTACGGAGGACCGTGGAACGCGCAGACGAGCGGCCGGTGCTCCGAACGAAGCGCGCGACCGATGACCTCGAGATCCTTCCCGATCCATTCCTCCCACTCCCGCCCGCGGAAATCGAACGGGTGCACGGAGCCATCCTCGGCGCTGCGGAATCCATCCAGGCGGACGGGCCCCCCCACGCCTTCCTCCCAGCGTTCCCAGTCCTTGAGCGCGAAGGGCGTGAGGGTGACCGAGCCCAGTCCCACGATCCAGGCCGAGCCCTGAAACGGCCGCACCTCACAGTGGATGTGGTCGAACCGCTCGATGCCGGCGCGCGTGAGCGAAGGCAGGTTGGCGCGCCAGTCGTCGTTGCCCATGACGTAGAAGAGGTCCGCCGAACCCTTCTCTTCTCGGTACTCGCGCAGCAGCGGAAGCAGGAACTCGAGGAAGAAGTTGCGCTGTTCGCCGACCGTGGCGTGCGGCGCCAGGTCGCCGCCCAGAATGATCGAGCGCGCACCGAGCTGTCGGGCAAGCGAGAACGTCTCGACGTAAAGCTCCCTGCTTCCGTGGAGATCGGCCGTGTAGAGGACATCGGCCCGGGCGGCGGCGGCGGGACTCACGAGGATTGATTCAGTCTTCGGCCCGGATTTCGGTGAGGAGCCAGCGGGTGCCCTTGCCCTGGGCCGTGAGCATCACGCGGACCGCGCGCGTGCCCTGCCGTCCTCCCCAGTCGCCGGTCCAGATCGCCAGCGCGCGGCAAACGCGCCGCTTCTTCTCGCACTGGAAGCGCGTGACCAGGAACTCCTGGGTGTGCACGAGGCGTAACTGGTCTTGCAGGAGGAAGGCGGCCGCCACGCGGGTCAAGGCCGACGTGAGAGGGGCTCCCGGCTTGATCGCGATCCGCACCGAGGTCGTGTCCAGGAATGAGGTCAGCCGCTCGGCATCCGACGCGGCCCAGGCTTCCTCCACTCCGGCGAACAGCCGTGTCGCGCTCGCGGGCGCCATTCCCGGCTCGGGGGCCGCGGGCTCCGCCGCGAGACCGGCGGAGGCGGCGCTCGACGCGAGAAATGCGCACATCAGAAGTCCGGGAACGTTCACGGGACAGCTCCGTTGTACGGGGCGGCGCGGCCGGCGCTACTTCTTGGGGCGGCCCTGGCCCGCGCGCTCGAGCCAGAGCTGGACCTCGAGCGCGAGCCCGCTTGCGACGTAGACGGACGAGTACGTGCCGAACACCACCCCGACGAGCATCGCGAACGCAAAGTCGTGAATCACTTCCCCGCCGAGCGCGTAGAGCGCCATGACCGTGAGGAAGACGGTGAACGACGTGATGATCGTCCGGCTCAGGGTCTCGTTGATGGCGATGTTCATGATCTTTGGCGGCGGCTCCCGGCGAAGGGTCTTGGAACGCTCGCGGATCCGGTCGAAGACGACGATCGTGTCGTTGATGGAGTAGCCGGCGATGGTCAGGAGCGCCGCCACGACGGTGAGCGTGATCTCCTTGTTCGCGAGGCTGAGCGCCCCGAGCGTGATGAAGACGTCGTGGAAAAGAGCGGCCACGGCCCCCAGCGAGTATCTCCAGTCGTACCGGATCCCGACGTAGATCAGGATGAAGCCCAGCGCGAAGAAGATGGCCTTGATGGCGGCGCCCCGCAGCTCTCCTCCGACGCGCGGACCGACCGATTCGACACGCAGGACCTCGACGTGGGTTCCCGGTCGCCGATCCTGCACCGACTGGGCGATCGCGGGCGCGGGGCCGGCTTTGCCCGGCCGGGACTCGACGCGGATCAGGAACTGGCCCGGCTTGCTCAGCTGCTGGATCTCACTGCCGGCGTAGCCGGCGCGATCCACGGCCGCGCGCACCTCGTCCGCGTGGACGGGCGGCGACACCAGAATTTCAACCAGCGAGCCGCCCGTGAAGTCCACGCCGTAGCGCGGGCCACCGTGGACGACGAGCGAGATGATCGCGATCAGCACGCAGGCTCCCGAGAAGAGGAAGGCGATGTGCCGCCGCCTCATCCAGTCGACATTCACTCCGTGCAGGATCTGGAACATCGTCTCCCCTAGATACTGATGGACGAAAGCTTCCGGCGGACCGACCACGCGTCGAAGATCATCTTCGAGATCCCGACCGCCGTGATCAGATTGATGATGAGTCCGATCGAAAGCGTGATGGCAAAGCCGCGGATGGGGCCGGTGCCGAACCACATCAGGGCGAAGGAGCTCAAGAGCGTGGTCACGTGCGCGTCAATGATGGTCCGGTAGGCCCGCGCGTAGCCCGTCTCGATGGCCGCGAGGACCGTCCGCTTGTTCCGCAACTCTTCGCGGATGCGCTCGAAGATGAGCACGTTGGTGTCCACCGCCATGCCGATCGTGAGCACGATGCCCGCCATGCCCGGCAGCGTGAGGGTCGCGTGGAACCCCGCCATGCAGGCCAGGAGGCCCAGGATGTTGAGGATCAGCGCGACGACCGCCACGACCCCGGAAACGCGGTAGTAGAGGACCATGAAGAGCACGACGAGGAGCGCGCCGATGGCGCCCGCATGGAGGCCCTTCTCGATCGAGTCCTGACCCAGCGAGGGGCCGATGGTGCGCTCCTCGATGACGTTGACGGGAGCGGGAAGCGCGCCGGAGCGGAGCACGATCGCGAGATTCTGCGCTTCCTCTTCGGTGAACGTCCCGGTGATGGAGCCCTGGCCGCGCGGGATCTTCTCCTGGATGTTCGGCGCGGACTGGATCCTTCCGTCGAGCACGATGGCCAGCCTTCGTCCCACGTTGGCGCCGGTGATGTCGCCGAACAAGGCGCCCCCGCGGCTCGTCAGGTTGAAGGAGACGCCGGGGGCCCCTGGCCGGGTAGCGTCGAGATCCAGCCGCATCTGGGCGCTCGCCACCTCGGAGCCCTTCATCAGTGCGTCCTTGCCCACGACGTAGAGCCCGCGCGCCGTGCGTCCCGAGACGTCCGTATCGTGCGAGTCCCAGGCGAGCTTCGTGTCGGAGGAGAAGGTCGAGTCGGCTTCCAGCTGGCGAATCATCGCGTCCACGATCGGCACGTTCTCGCTCAGGACGACCGCCTCCGAGCGAGTGGACGAGAGGATCTTGGACGTGAACGGATGGACGACCGAGTCGGGAGCCGCGCTATCGGGGGCCGCTCCGCCTCGGAGCCTGCGCGCGAAATAGGCGTTGATCCGGCTGTAGAGCGCCTTCGACTCCTCCTCGGTCTTCACGAGCTTGAACTCGAGGAGCGCGGTCTGGCCGATGAGCGCCTTGGCGCGTTCCTGATCGAGGAGCCCGGGAAGCTGGATCAGGATCCGGTTTACACCCTGTCTCTGGATCGAGGGTTCGGCCACGCCAAACTGGTCCACGCGGTTCCGGATGATCTGCATCGCCTGGTCCACCGCGTTCTTCGCTTCGGCGGGACCGAGCTTGGAGGTGTCCACCTCGAGCAGGAGGTACATCCCGCCCTGAAGGTCCAGCCCCAGCTTGATCGCCTTCTCGCGCAGCTTGGCGTACTTCTCCAGCTTGAGCCGTTCGGCATCGTTCGTGGCCTCGGAGGGACGCGCCTGAAGCACCTCCTGCCGAACCTTGGGAGGGAGCGAATAGAACTGGAACGTAGGCCAGAGCGTCCAGACGGAAGCCAGCACGAAGGCCACCGTGAGGTAGAGCTTCCACTGGTCGCTGCGCGTCATCACGCTTCCGGTATCTCCTTCATGAGCGCTCTTTAAGGCGTACGAAAATATCGATTCAGCCCCAAGGCAGGCCGCGCAGCGTACCCAACGGTCGCCAGGAAGTCAATGCAGGAATGCACGATGCTCGCTAAGCCGGATGCTATACTGCCGTCCAGGTGCCCAAGACGCCCCGATCCACCATTCTCGTCGTGGACGACGAGGCCGAGATCTGCGACCTCGTGAGCTATAACCTTGCCCGCGAGGGATATCGCGTGCTCCAGGAGCACGACGGCGAGGCGGGGCTGAATCGAGTGTTCCAGTCCGCGCCCGATCTTCTGGTCCTGGATCTCCTCCTTCCCAAGATGAGCGGCCTCGAGGTGCTGGGCGCGATCCGGGGCGAGCCGCGCACCAAGACGCTGCCGGTCCTGCTGCTCACCGCGCGCAGCACCGAGATGGACAAGCTCGTGGGCTTCGAGCGCGGGGCCGACGACTACCTGACGAAGCCGTTCTCGCCCAAGGAGCTGGTCGCGCGCGTGCAGGCCATTCTGCGCCGGACGCGAGGCGAGGAGCCCTCGGCGCCGGTGAAGATCGGCCCGTTCCAGTTCGACCGGGAGCGGCACCGGGTCTTGCTCCACAACCGGGAGCTGGAACTGACTCCCACCGAGTACCGCCTGCTCGAGCACCTGCTCCAGAAGCCCGGCCGGGTATTCTCCCGGGAGCAGCTCCTGGACAAGGTGTGGGGGCTGGGATATTTCGGCGAGACGAGGACCGTGGACGTCCACGTGCGCAGACTCCGCGCAAAACTGGGGCGCGACGCCGGCCTGATCCGGACCGTCACCGGCGTGGGTTACGCGGCGGAAACCTCTGCGAAGTAGCCCGTGACCTCGCTCACGGCCCGGCTCTACTCCCTCATCGCCATCCTGCTCGGCCTGGGGCTCTTCCTCGCCGGCCTTGCCCTCGACCGGGATTCCTCCAGCATGGCCATGCGCTCCCTCGAGGAGGAGGGAAGGCGCGAGCTGGGGCTGCTTAGGCTTAGCGCGCCAGCCGCCGAGATCTCGCGCGGCGATATCCCCGCTGTGGATGCCTGGGCCGATCGGGCCGGTCTTGCCATCGGCCGCCGCGTGACCGTCATTGACTCGACCGGACGGGTGCTCGGCGACTCGTACGTGCCGCTCGATTCCGTCCCGCTCATGGAGAATCACGCCGGGCGTCCCGAGATTCGGGCCGCGCTCGAAACCGGTCTGGGCGAGGCCAGCCGGCGAAGCTGGACCATCCGGAGGCAGCTCTTCTACATCGCCGAGCCGCTCGAGCCCCCCGCCAGGGTCCGGCGAGGGCCGGGAGCGGTGCTTCGCATCTCGATCCCCATTCCTCAGGCCTATGAATTCGCACACCGGTGGCAGAAACATCTCTGGATTGCGGTCGGGACGGTGTTTTTCGCGGTCGTCGTAGGCGGGTACCTGCTGGGGCGCCGCGTCGACCGCCGCCTGCACGAAATGCGCCGCACCGCCGAATCGCTCGGTCAGGGGGATCTCGCCACGCGGATCGCCGTGGAGGGCCATGATGAGCTGGGCGCCCTGGCCCGCGTGCTCAATTCCATGGCGGAACGGCTGGACTCGAAGCTCCAGGAACTCCAGGCGGAGCGGGACCTGAGCCAGGCCGTCATCGCCAATCTGAACGAGGGCGTGGCGCTCCTCGCTCCCGATCTGACGATCTTGCACGCGAACGAGCGGTTCTGGCGGCTGGTCGGAGCGGAGCGCCCCGCGGGGCCCTCGCGGCCACGGCTTGCCGCGGCCCGCCAGCCAATCCTGGTTGAGATCGTTCGCGAGGCCATGCGCCAGGGCGCGCCGGTCCGGCGCGAGGCCTCGATCTACGTCGAGGGCCGTCGCGAGCACGAGGTCGCGGTTGCTCCCACACGGGAAGCCCCCGAGACGGGCGACTGGCTTCTCACGATCCGGGATCTCGAGCCCGAGCGCGTGATGGCGAGCCTCCGCCGGGAATTCGTCGCAAACGTGTCGCACGAGCTCAAGACCCCGCTGACCTCGATCCAGGGGTACGCGGAGACGCTCCTCCAGGGAGGGCTCGAGGATGAGGCCAACCGCGCGCGATTCGTCGAGACGATCCGCAAGCAGGCGGTCCGCCTCGAGGAGATCGTGGAGGATCTCCTGCAGCTGGCGGATCTGGAGAGGCCGGACGCCGCTCTCGACGTGAAGGACTGGGACCTTGCCGCGGTGGTGCGCGACATGGCGTCGGGGTTAGAGGAGACGGCGGCGCGGCGCGGACTCGCCCTCGACCTCTCGATCCGGCCCGGGCTTCGCGCGGCTTTCGACCGGAGCCGTGTCGAGGTGGCGCTGCGGAACCTGCTCGACAACGCGATCAAGTACACGGACTCGGGAAGCGTGCGGATTTCGGCCGAAGCCGGGCCGGCCGCGGTGCGAGTCTCGATTACCGACACGGGCAGAGGCATAGCGGCCGAGCACCTGCCCCGCGTCTTCGAGCGCTTCTATCGGGTGGATCACGGACGCGCGCGCACCACGGGGGGGACCGGGCTCGGGCTCTCGATCGTGAAGCACGCGATCGAGCTGCACGGCGGGCGCGTCGGCGTCGAAAGCGCGGCCGGACAGGGAAGCACCTTCTGGTTCGAGCTCCCGTCCCGCGGCGCCGCCCACGGGAGCTAGGCCGCGCGGGGCTCGCCGCCGTAACACCGTTGTAACATCGCCGTCACCTCCCGCCCGGCCCCGGCGCCGTACTCTTTCAGCATGGGTCTCCTCACAAAGCGGGCCGCCCGAGAGCCAGACCGGCCCGGCCAGTCCGACCATGCCATCGCGCCCGGCGTCGATCTCCAGAGAAATCCGTCCCGCGAAGCAGCTTCCCGGGAAAATGTGAAGCCCGCGATCGAGGCGCGCGATCTTTCGCTCTGGTACGGGACGCATCAGGTGCTGAAATCGGTCTCGCTCGCCATCCCGGAGCTGCAAATCACGGCCATCATCGGGCCCTCGGGGTGCGGGAAATCCACGCTCCTCCGCTGCTTCAACCGCATGAACGACCTCTTCCCTCCGGTGCGCTACGAGGGCTCCATTCTCTTCGATGGCGCCGATGTTCTCCGGGGCGGGGTGGACCTGGTGCAGCTGAGGCGCCGCGTCGGGATGGTTTTCCAGCGCGCCAACCCGTTCCCGATGTCGATCTTCCAGAACGTGGCCTACGGGCCAAGGCTCCTTGGCCTCCACACCAGGCGGGACCTCGAGCACGCGGTGGAGGAGGCTCTGAAGCAAGCGGCGCTCTGGAGCGAGGTGAAGGACCGCCTCAACAAGCCCGCGCTCGGGCTCTCGGGCGGACAGCAGCAGCGGCTTTGCATCGCCCGCGCGCTCGCGGTCAAGCCGGAGGTGCTGCTCCTGGACGAGCCGGCTTCGGCGCTCGACCCGACCGCCACCGCCAAGATCGAGGAGCTGATCCTCGAGATCCGGAGCGCGATCTCGGTCGTGATCGTGACGCACAACATGCAGCAGGCGGCGCGCATCTCGGATCGGACGGCTTTTCTGATGGAAGGGAAGCTGGTGGAGGAGGGACCGACCTCGGACCTTTTCACCCACCCGCGGGAGCGCTTGACCGAGGACTACATCACCGGCCGCTTCGGGTAGAATGGGCCGGACCGCCACCCAACAAGAAAGGTCCGGAATGGAACGACATTTTCATCACGATCTCGAAGCGCTTCGCGACCGCCTCAGCGAGATGGCCGGCCGCGCCGAGACCGCGCTCGTCAAGGCCATGGAAGCGCTGAAGACCCGGAATCCGAAGCTCGCCGAAGAGGTGAGGATCGAGGACATGGCGATCGACCGGATCGAGCTCCAGGTCGAGAGCCAGTCGCTCCGCTTCCTGGGGCTCCAGCAGCCCGTCGCGCGCGACCTGCGGTTCCTCGTGGCGTCCATCCGGATCTCGAACGATCTGGAGCGGATCGGCGATCACGCCGTCAACATTGCCCAGAGCGCGATGCGGCTCAGCGCGATTCCGGCGTCGAGGCCGCTCGAGGACATCCCCGTGATGGCCGATCTCACGATCACGATGCTTCGCGACGCGGTCACCGCCTGGCTCAACGGGGACTCGGTCACCGCCAAGCGGATCTGCGAGCGCGACGTGGAGATCGACGGCCTCAAGGCCAAGATCTTCGCCAAGCTCTCGGGGGGGATGATCCAGACTCCGGAGTCGGTGCCGCGCGGCCTGGAGCTGCTCCTCGTGTCGCGCAATCTGGAACGGGTCGCCGATCTTGCGACCAACATCGCGGAGGAAGCGGTCTTCGTGGCCGAAGCCCGCGTCATCAAGCACCACGCGGAGGACCCTCTACCTCGGTAGCACCCGCTTCACGGTAAGCCGCAACACCGCCGAGATCACGGTCACGATCATGACCAGGACCAACGCGCCGGTCCAGGCCTGCCGGTTCCAGTCATCGTAGGGCGCCCTCGCGTAATCGAAGACCATCACGGGAAGTGACGCGATCGGCTTGGTGAGCGAGGTGGACCAGAACCGGTTGCCGAGCGCGGTGAAGAGGAGCGGTGCCGTCTCGCCGGCCGCCCGCGCAACCGCGAGCATGCTGGCGGTGACGATCCCGGCCTTCGCGGCGGGGATCACGACCTGCTGCGTGACCCTCCATCGCGGCGCCCCGAGGGCGAGCGCGCCCTCGCGGTAGGACTGCGGCACCAGCCGCACGACCTCCTCGGTGGAGCGGATGATCGTCGGTAGCATGAGGATTCCCAGCGCCACGCCCCCCGCGACCGCCGAGAAGCCCCCCATGGGAACCACGACGAGACCGTAAGCAGCGACACCGATCACGATCGAGGGCACGCCGCCCAGGAGGTCCGCCGTATAGCGGACCATGGCGGAAAAGCGCCCGCGCCCGAATTCGGCGAGATACACGCCGGCGCCGACCCCCACCGGCACCGCGAACAGAGCGCCGAGGCCCACCAAGATCAACGTGCCCACGATCGCGTTCGCCATCCCGCCGCCCGCCTCGCCGACCGGCTTCGGCATGTCCGTGAAGAAGGTGAGCGAGAGAGCGGGGAGCCCCTTGGCGACCAGGTGCCACACGATGAGGGCGAGCGGCAGCACGACCAGCGCGCCGGACGCGTAACACGCGGCGATCACGATGCGGCTCCAGATCGCGCGGCGGTTGATGGCGCCCATGAGCTTGGCCAGCGCCCGCTTCTCCGCCGCGGCAGTCTCCGGCGCCCGGACCGTCGCGCTCATGCCGGCACCGCGACCCGCCTGCCGCCCGTGGCCCAGAGAACCAGGAGCCGCGCCAGGCCATTCACCACGATCGTGATCACGAAGAGCACCAGCGCGACCTCGATCAGCGCGGAGAGATAGAGCGGGCTGGTCGCCTCCGTGAACTCGTTCGCGATGATGCTCGCCATCGTGGCGCCCGGATCGATGAGCGACGCCGAGATCTTGTTCGTGTTTCCGATCACCATCGTGATCGCCATCGTTTCCCCAAGAGCGCGACCGAGCGCCAGGATCACGGAGCCCAGGATCCCGGACCGCGCGGCGCCCAGGGTCACGCCGATCGCCTCGGCCTTCGTGGCGCCCAGCGCGAATGCCGCCTCGCGGAGCGACCGCGACGTGGCCAGAAGCACCTCGCGCGAAATCGAGACGATCGTCGGCACCACCATGATCGCGAGCACGATCCCGGCGTTTAGCATCCCGATCCCGAACGGATACCCGCGAAACAGAGGGAGGAACCCGAAATGCGCGATGAGCCAGGGCTCGACCGCGCTCCTTAGCCACGGCGCCAGGACGAAGAAGCCCCAGATGCCGTACACGATGCTGGGAATGGCCGCGAGCATCTCGATCACGAAGGAGACCAGCGCGCCCACGCGGCGATCGGCGATCTCGGCGAGATAGATCGCCGTGCCCACGCCCAGCGGAATGGCGAGCAGGAGCGCGAGCGCCGAGGAGACGACGGTCCCGTAGATGTAGGGAAGGGCGCCGAACTTCTCGGCGACCGGGTCCCACGTCGTGCCGGTGAGAAAGCCCAGCCCGAACG
>JAYUAE010000027.1:0-5804 GCA_043741515.1 Candidatus Eiseniibacteriota bacterium
CGCTACGTGGCCAGCGCCGCGATCGGGCGAGCCGCGTTCTTCACCTTCCCGCTCTATTTCCTGAAAGACGCGGACGCGATCAACATCATGAAGAAGTCCTACGCGTACGTGAACGGTTCCCCGACGCTCCCTTGATGGGGGAGCGGGGGGCGGATGGCGGGTAGACTCTTCGCAATGAGCATGCGCCGGGAAGCCTGTGCCCACACCCAAACGAAAAGGCCGCGGAGCTTGCGCCCCGCGGCCTTCGCTGTGTCTGCTGCTGAAGCTTACTTCGCCAGCACCGTCTTGATCACGTCGGTGCTGCCGCCGGACTTGGCCCGGACGTAGTAGATCCCCGACGGGGCGTGGCCGCCGCTCTTGGTCGAACCATCCCAGGAGACGGTGTGCTCACCCTGCGGGTACCACTGATTCGTGATCGTCCGAACCAGCTCGCCGCGCGTATTGAAGACACGCACGTCGACGTTGCCCGGCTTGCTCACGGAGAAGTTGATCTTCGTGGTCGGGTTGAACGGGTTCGGATAGTTCTGCTGCATCGCCACGATCGACCCGGCTTTGTTCGTGCCGTTGAGCTTTATGTAGCCGAAGCCGAGAAGCTGGCGGCCGATCCGGTTCGTGTAGGCCCGAACTTGGAGCGGAACGAACTGGTCCGTGAGGCCGAGGGCCACCAGGCGATCCACGATGGTGCGCCTGCCCCAGTAGACGTTCATCGTGTGGTCCGTGCCACCGGTGGGATCGAGAGTAACGTCCCAGTGGCCGATGTTTCCAAAAAAGACGTTCAGCACGTCGCTGCAGCTGATGGGGCCGCCGAAGAGGGCCAGCATGTCCATGTCGGTGCAGTTTCCGGTGCCCGGCGTGGACTCATCCCTCAAGCCCGCCATAGTCGGGCTGGCGATGATGCTCCGGCGCATCCGAATCGCTTCTCCACCGACGTTCGCGGCGCGGCAGACGTAGCCGGCAGCTCTGGTCGCGGCAGGGAAGGTGAGCGTCGCCGTGATCGGCGAGCTTCCGAGATTGGCGCCGATGTTGATGGACGACGGGCTGATCGTGACATTCATCGGGAGCGCCGGCACGCAGTTCTGGATGGCCTCGCCACGCCAGATCTGGACGCCGAACCCGGCTGCCTGCGAGATGAAGAGGAAGTAGTTGAACTGAATGCCGTCCGACGAGGTGTTCACGTACTGCGAGACGTCGGGATCCACGTCGCCCGCCAGGTCAATGAAGATGTTGCACTTCTGGCCCGTCGCGAGCGTGAGCTTCCAGATGTCCTGGGGGTTCGCGGGGTCCTCGTTCGACGGGGCGTCATAGTAAAGCTCGAGACCGTTGCTGGACCACGAAGGATTGTCATGCGTGACCAGCGCGGGGTTCGTCTCGGAAGTCACGGTCGTCTCGCCGAGGCCGTCCGCGGTGATCGTCACGATCTGGATCTGGAACACGCCGAAGCGGTTCGTCACGTATGCGAGCTTCGTGTTGTCCGGGCTGTAGTCCGGCTTGAATTCAGCCTTGCTGTTCAGCGTCAGGGGGCTGCCCTCGAAGCCGAGCTGGTGACGCGTGCGCGAAAGCTCGTCGGCCGTTCCCGTGTGGAGGGTCGGGTTGAGGCTGACGTTCACGGTCCAGAGATCGATGGAGGGGCCGAACGCGTCGGAATCGTACGCGATCTGGGTTGCCGTGCCATTGAACGCCGGATGGCGATGGTGAAGGCCGCCGGTGCCGTCCGCGACGAGGATCGGGGCGCCGAGGGGGGTGCTGGCGATGACAGGGTCGCTGCTCGCCTGATCGAACTGCTGCACGTAGATGCTCGCCGAGCTGACGTTGTTGTCCGTCTTCACGTACGCGAGCCACTTCCCATCCTTGGACCATGCCGGATCAATATAGGAGACCATGCCGGTAGGGTCTTGAAGCAGCGGCACGGGATCAAGTCCTTGCGCCGCGAACGCCTGGCTCACGTTCCGGTACATCCAGATCTCGCCGACGCTCTCACTGCCTACGACGCTGCTGAGCGTGACGAATGCAAGCCACCGCTCCAACTTGGGGCTCCGGGCAGTTCCTGCTCCTGAAACAGGCAACCCTCTCAGCGTGGGAGAAAACTTCCCTCTGATGAGGTTGTCACTGTTCGAGATAGGGTCGAAGGCGCCGCGAAGGCCGGCCTGACTCTTCACCGGGAGCAACGAGGCCGCCATCACCAAGATCGCGACAACGCTTAGTAATCTCTTCATTCCATTCATCTCCTCTCTAACGCAGGTAAAAGCGAGAAGACACCCTCAAGAGGATAAGGATCACAATACCCTGAGCCCGATCACCTCCTTAGTCATCGTGATTCTAGCCGAGCTAAATTGAAGTGTGGTCTCACAATGGGAAGAGTGGACGCAATTAATTTACTTGATAGAGTATACGCGAGTAGGTGCCGCAGTGTCAAGCGATTTTTGGAACTTACGGCGATTTGCACTGTTCAAAATTGCCTTGACACTGCACGACTTCGGACCCTAACCTGCCTGGCATGGATCCGGTAGAGAGAGGTGGGCGCCGGGTCCGCCCAGCCGGGCATTCCCAACGAGCTGGATTATAGCACTTCCCCCCCCATTTGCCAAATCCTAAGTAGTCCTGACGCCGGGGCAGATTTGCGTACGAAGGGACCGTTAATGCCTTGTTCTGCAAAGAGTTCAGCGTTTTGGCTGGCCCTATTGCTGTCGTCCGGCCTCTTCGCCCCGTCGGCGCAGGCCCAGATTCCCCCTCCACGGGGCCCGAATACCGTGCGAGGCTTTTTCACCCAATACAGTGGGAACGCGGTAATTCTGGTCTGGAGCGGCGCGCGTGTCGAGTCGGACAGCGTCTGGATGGGATACCGCGTTCGCAGGACGATCGATGGGATCACACCCAGGCCATTCGAGCTTGTCGGGGAACACAAGTCCATGAACAAAGTTACGAGCATTTGCCTCTCCATCCACGCGCCCTGCGACTTGAGCCAGTTCGTGTTTTACGGCACCGGGATCTTTTTCAAGGGCTTCCGGAACAACATGGCCAACGGCAGGCCCATAATCGACTACCCGCCCGGCGCCCCAACCGACAACTGCGACACTTGCCGGGTCTTCGTGGACCAGGCCAATCTGGCAGGGTTTACCTCGCACTATGCGGTGACCTCCATAGACACCCTCCACATCATCGCCAGCGATTTCACCGAAAGCGAGATCGATTCGAGCGAGATCGTCACGGTCCAGCCATCCGGCCCCCCGGCCCCGAATCTCGAGAGGGTGGCGGTCGTGCCGAACCCGTTCCGCGGCTCCGCCGAGTGGGATCCGGCCCCGGGTGAGAACCGGATACACTTCATCCACCTTCCCGCCGGCTCCACGGTCCGCATCTACACCTCGAACGGCGACCTGGTCAGGGTCCTGGTCCAGAACCCGAACGCCAACCAGGGCGGCACGACCGGCGACCTCGAGTGGGATCTCAAGAACGCCGACGGCCGAAACGTGGTCTCCGGCATCTATGTATATCAGGTAGAATCCCCGCAAGCTCACAACATCAAGGGACATTTCGTCGTCATTCGATAAGCCGCCATCCCGGACGAGGGCGGCTCGGAGGATTTCATGAGCGCCCCCACCGCAACTCCCGAGACGCTATCCCAGAGCCGCGTCAAGGCAGCCGACACGGCCCGCCGCGACTACCTCAACCTGATCGGCGGGAAATGGCTCCCGTCCCGGTCGGGAAAGACATTCGAGAACCGAAATCCGGCGCGTGAGTCCGATCTGGTCGGCGTGTTCCCCGACTCGGGCCCCGAGGACGTGGACGCCGCCGTGAAGGCGGCCGCCCGCGCGTTCGCCTCATGGCGCCTCGTGCCCGCGCCGCGGCGCGCCGAGCACATCTTCCGCGCCGCGGAGATCCTGCGCGACCGCAAGGAAGAGCTGGCCCGGCTCATGACCCGCGAGATGGGCAAGGTGCTGGCCGAGACCCGCGGAGACGTCCAGGAAGCGATCGACATGGCCTACTACATCGCGGCGGAGGGCCGGAGGCTCTTCGGCGCGACGGTGCCTTCCGAGCTGCCGGACAAGTTCGCGATGTCGATACGGCAGCCGCTCGGGGTCTGCGGGCTGATCACGCCGTGGAATTTCCCGATGGCGATCCCCTCCTGGAAGACCTTCCCGGCGCTCGTCGCGGGGAACACGGTGGTCTTGAAGCCGGCCAGCGACACCCCCGGCTCGGCGCACCACCTGGTCGAGGTGCTGGTCGAGGCGGGACTCCCCGAGGGTGTGGTCAACATCGTGCACGGTGGCGGCAGCACGGTCGGGACCCCGATCGTCGCGCACCCGGACGTGAAGATGATCTCCTTCACCGGCTCCTCCGACGTGGGGAAGGTCATCGCCGAGCGCTCCGCCAAGACGCTGAAGCGGGTTTCGCTCGAGCTGGGCGGGAAGAACGCGCAGATCGTGATGGATGACGCGGACCTGGATCTCGCGCTCGAGGGCGCGCTCTGGGGCGCCTTCGGCACCACGGGGCAGCGCTGCACCGCGACGAGCCGGCTCATCGTGATGAAGGAGGTCCATGACGAGCTGGTGCGGAGGCTCGCGGACCGCGCCTCCAGGCTGCGGCTCGGGGACGGGCTGGACTCCGCCGCGGAGGTGGGCCCGCTCGTGAACCGCGCGCAGCGCGACCGCGTGCACTCCTACGTCGAGATCGGAAAGGCCGAGGGCGCGAAGCTGGTCGCCGGCGGCGCCGCGGCGACGGAGGGCGCGCTCGCCGAGGGGGCGTTCTACAAGCCGACGATCTTCGACCAGGTGAAGCCCTCGATGCGCATTGCGCAGGAGGAGATCTTCGGGCCGGTGCTCTCGGTCATCACCGTTTCCTCGCTCGAGGAGGCCATCCAGGTGCTGAACGGCACTCCGTTCGGGCTCAGTTCTTCGATCTACACGCGCGACGTGAACCGCGCGATGCGCGCCATCCGCGACATCGAAGCGGGAATCACCTACGTCAACGGTCCGACGATCGGCGCCGAGGTGCAGCTTCCCTTCGGCGGCGTCAAGGAGACCGGGAACGGGCATCGGGAGGGCGGTCCCACCGTGATCGACGCCTTCACCGAATGGAAGTCGGTCTACATCGACTACAGCGGCCGCCTGCAAAAGGCCCAGATCGATCGGTGAGTTGTCCCGCCCATCTCGTGCGGCTCACGCGGGGCGCGCACGTCGAGAGCGTCCACCACGGGCACGCGGCTGTCGTGGATTCGCGCGGCGAGCTGCTCGCGTGGGCGGGTGACGCCAACGCCCCGGTCTTTCCCCGCTCCGCGTTCAAGCCGTTTCAGGCGGTCCCGCTCGTGGAGTCGGGGGCCTTTGCCCGCTCCGGGCTGGGCCGGAATGCCCTCGCGCTGATCGCGGGATCGCACGGCGGAACCGACGCGCAGGTCGCGGTGGTGCGGCAGATACTCGAAGCCGCCGGCGCCGATCCCTCGCTCCTCCGCTGCGGCGTCCACGAGCCCTACGACGAGGCGACCGCGAAGGCGCTGCGGGCGCGCGGCGAGCCCCCGTCTCCGCTGCGGAACAATTGCTCCGGCAAGCACGCCGGGATGCTCCTCCTGGCGCGCTCGATGGGCGCGCCGCTCGAGAGCTACCTTGACCCCTCCCACCCGGTGCAGCGCGCCATCTTCACGCGCTTCGAGGAGCTGATGGGCAGCCCCTTCGAGGACGAGGCCCCCGCGGTGGACGGCTGCAGCGCGCCGACGCCGCGGATCAAGCTCTCGCTCCTGGCGCGCGCCTTCGCGATGCTCGCGCGCGGCGCCGATGCGGGCGGGAGGCCGGCGCCCGCCCTGGCCGAGATCCGCG
>JAYUAE010000028.1:0-2400 GCA_043741515.1 Candidatus Eiseniibacteriota bacterium
CGGGAGCTGGAAGGGACGATCGAGTACCTGCGCACCTGCCAGGCGTGCCGCCCGCCGCGGACGACCCAGCAAGACTGCCCGCATTGCCCCGAGGATCACGGAATGAAGCAGGAGCCGGCGCTCGTCGCCGGATTCCACACCGATCCGGGCCGGACCGACCGGATCGTGTTGCATCTGGCACCGGAGAATCCATGAACGAAACGCACACTCCCGACAGCAACTCCCAGGAACAGGCGGGAACGAAGTCCGTCTCCCTCACCCGCGCCGCCGTCGAGTACGTGAAGCGGTCGCGTGAGAAGGAGGGGAAGGAGGGGCAGGCGCTCCGCGTGGGTGTGAAGGCGGGAGGCTGCTCCGGCTACAGCTACTTTCTCGGATTCACCTCGGAGCGCCGCGCGAACGACACCGTGCTCGAGTACGAGGGGCTGGCCGTCTACATCGATCCGCGCTCGCTCGAGGTGCTCGCGGGCACCGAGATCGACTACGAGCGGGGACTCCTGGGAGCCGGCATCCAGTTCAAGAATCCGCGCGTCAAGAAATCGTGCGGCTGCGGAGAGAGCTTCACCATTTAATCCCGGACCGATTGGAAGGAGATCATGAGCAATACACCCACGCTGGAAATTCGCAATCTTCACATCGGGATCGACGGAAAGCCGATTCTGAAAGGGCTCTCGCTGACGGTGAGCAAGGGCGAGATCCATGCCCTCATGGGTCCGAACGGTTCGGGCAAGAGCACGCTCGCGAACGCGCTGATGGGGAACCCCCGTTATCAGGTGACCGATGGGACCATCCTCTTCAAGGGCGAGGACATCCTCGAGCTTTCTCCCGACGAGCGCGCGCGCAAGGGGATCTTCCTTGCGTTTCAGTACCCGACCGCCATCCCCGGTGTGAGCGTCGCGAACTTCCTCCGTAACGCGCTGGCCGTGCGACGCAAGGAACTGGGCGAAGAGAAGCCGATGCCGCCCAAGGAATTTCGCGCGCTGGTGAAGGAGAAGATGGCGCTCCTGCGCATGGACGAGTCTTTCGCGGGCCGCTATCTCAACGACGGGTTCTCCGGAGGCGAGAAGAAGCGCGCCGAGATCTTGCAGATGGCCGTGCTCCGGCCGGAGATCGCCGTGCTGGACGAGACCGATTCCGGCCTCGACATCGACGCGCTCCGCATCGTGTCGGAGGGCGTGAACGCGCTCACGGGTCCGGACCTGGGCGTGCTCCTGATCACGCACTACCAGCGGATCTTGAATTACATCAAACCGCATTTCGTCCACGTGCTCGTGGACGGGCGGATCGTCAAGTCGGGCGGCGCGGAGCTTGCGCTCGAGCTCGAGAAGCAGGGATACGACTGGATCCGAGAGGACCGCGCCGCCTGAGGGCGGCCGGATCGAAGGAGAGGGACCATGATTCAGCAGCCGACGCTGGACATCCGAGAAGGATATAAAGAGAAGTACGGGTTCCACGACGAGGAGAAGTCCGTATTCCGCACCCGCCGCGGCCTCGACAAGGAGGTCGTCGAGCAGATCTCCGACATCAAGAACGAGCCCGCGTGGATGAAGGAATTCCGGCTCAAGGCGCTCGAGCAGTTCTTCAAGAAGCCGCTGCCGATGTGGGGCGGAGCCGTCAACGAGATCGACTTCCAGAACATCTATTACTACCTGAAGCCGGCCGAGGAGCAGGGGCGCTCCTGGGACGAGGTGCCCGCCGACATCAAGAAGACCTTCGACCGGCTCGGCATCCCCGAGGCGGAGCAGAAGTTTCTCTCGGGCGTCGGAGCGCAGTACGACTCCGAGACCGTCTATCACAAGATCAAGGCTTCGCTCTCCGAGAAGGGCGTGATCTTCCTGGACACCGGGTCGGCCTTGAAGGAGCATCCGGAGCTTTTCCGGGAGTACTTCGCGACCGTCATCCCGCCCTCGGACAACAAATTCGCAGCGCTGAACAGCGCGGTGTGGAGCGGCGGCTCGTTCATCTACGTGCCGAAGGGCGTGAAGGTGGATCTTCCGCTTCAGGCGTACTTCCGGATCAACGCGAAGGACATGGGGCAGTTCGAGCGGACGCTCATCATCGTGGACGAGGGCGCCTCGGTGCATTACGTCGAGGGCTGCACCGCTCCGACCTACGCGAGCGATTCGCTTCACTCGGCCGTGGTGGAGATCATCGTGAAGCGAGACGCCTACTGCCGCTACACGACGATCCAGAACTGGTCGAACAACGTCTACAACCTGGTCACCAAGCGGGCCATGGCCTACGGGAACGCACGGATGGAGTGGGTGGATGCCAATCTCGGGTCCAAGCTCACCATGAAGTATCCGAGCGTCTACCTCATGGAGCCGGGCGCCCACGCGGAGATCCTTTCCATCGCGTTCGCGGGCAAGGGGCAGCACCAGGACGCCGGCGGCAAGGCGGTCC
>JAYUAE010000029.1:0-28591 GCA_043741515.1 Candidatus Eiseniibacteriota bacterium
GAAGAGGCGGCCCCCCGCGGCGTCCGCCAGCACCTTGCCCGGAAACGCCAGCCCGGTCGTGGCGCGCACGGAGCGCTCCCGCGCGATCCGGAGCGGAGCCGCGGCCAGCGTGCCGGCGGCGCGCCCCTCCTCGAGCGCGCCCGCGATGGCGCGGTCCAGCGCCTCGCGGTTCCCTTCCCCCGCCACAGCGCCCACGATGCGGCGGTCGGCTCCAACCAGGACCATCGTCGGCCAGGACCGCACCGTGTATTCGCTCCAGAGCGCCATGCTCTCGTCGAGGATGACCGGATGCGCGATCTCGTACCGCCCCACGGCGGCGCGAACGGTCTGGCGCTGCCCCTCGTTCGTGAACTTGGCGCTGTGGACCCCGATCACGAGGAACGGCTGATCGCGGTACTTTTCCTCGAGATAGGCCAGATCTGGGAGGACGTGCATGCAGTTGATGCAGCAGTACGTCCAGAAATCGAGCAGCACGACCTGCCCCTGCAGTTCATTGGCGAACGTGAGCGGGCGATCGGTGTTCAACCATGCGAAGCCCGGACGGAGCTCGGGCGCGCGAGGCTGGTCGTTCATGGAGACAGAGGATACCTCATTTTCGGGTGGAGGAGCGCGCGCGCTCGTGCTCTACTTGTGGCCATGAAACGGGAGCGTGAGATGCGAAACGCGGCACCCTCGCTGGCCGGCCTGGCCGGACTCGCGACCTTGCTCGCGATGGCATCGCCGGGACTTGCGGCCGCCCCGGCTAAAGCGCCCGTCAAGGCTCCTCCTGCGCGGCCCCAGGCTTTCTACGCTCCGGTCTTCAAGCAGGAGATGTACGAATCCCTGCTCTCGGTGAACGAGCGCTGCCCCGTGAAGCATGGAAAGCTGAACCCGAGCATCCGCCCGACCTACATCAACCGGCAGCCCGTCGGATTCTGCTGACACACCTGCCCTCCGGTCTTCGGTGAAGACCCCGGCCACTTCCTCCATCTCATGAACATCGCAGTCCGGGATCCTGTCGATCCCAGGCGCGTGGCCTCCTACGATCCCAAGCTCCGCGTGTTCCTGAACCAGGAAGCGTATTTCTTCGCGGGGAGCGACACCAGGAAGCGCTTCCTGGCCGATCCGCTCCACTACTCAGGCCCGCTCACGGATCCGGTGTCGCAGAAGCGCTTCAAGGCGAACGCGCACTCCCCCAAGGCAAAATTCAAAGACAAGACCTTCTACTTCGAATCCACGCTCACGCAACGCCAGTTCGCGGTCTCGCCCAAGGACTACGCGTTCCGCCGGGACTGAGTCGCGCCCCCGCCTGGATCCGGTTGCTCCTCCGGCGGCTTGATCCTCCGGAATCCCCGATATAGGAGGATGTCGTAGACGATCTTGAGGGCTGCTCCGGCCACCAGCGGCGACCAGAGCGCGACCCCCTGCATGGCCGCGCCCGCAAGCGCGGGCGCCACGGCCCACCCCGCCGTGCGGACGAGGTTCGTCGCTCCCGCCGCGGCCGCCCGCTCCTCCGGCAGCACCACCGCCACCACGTACGACTGGCGCGTGGGCACGTCCATCTCCACCAGGCATTCTCGGACCAGATACAGGAGGGCCGCCAGGGCGAAGGTCGGCGCGATCGGCACGGTGAGCAGGAGCAGGCTCGAGGGCAGATGCGTGAAGACCATCGTGCGCAGGAGCCCGATCCGGCGCGCGAGCCACGCCGCCGCGAGATGCGAGGCGCCGTTTGCGATTCGGGCCAGGAGGAATAGAGGGGCGAGGGTCTCCTCGCGAAGGCCGAAGCGTCTGAAGAACCAGTAGGAGAGGAGCGCGGTGGTGAGAAAGCCTCCGCCGATCGAGTCCATGGCGAAGAGGGCCGCCAGTCCACCGATGCGCCGCCTGGATTCCGGCGTGACCGGCTGGGGCCGGGCGGGCCGGCTCGGCGACCGAGCCTGCGCGCCGAGCCCGGCGTAGGCGAAAGCGCCGGCCAGGCTGAGCCCGCCCGCGACGAGGAAGCTCGCCCGGTACGATGCGAGCGGAGCGAAGCCTGCGTGCCGGAGGAAGCTGGGCAGAAGCCCGGCCAGAGCGCCCAGGGCGTGGCCGGAATCCAGGACTACGTTGTACCAGGCGAAGGCCCTGGTCCTGCCGCGCTCGTCGGTCAGATCTGGAAGAAGCGCCTGCTCCAGCGAGAACGCCGCCCCCCGGTCGCGGCCCATTCCGTTCACCATCCCGAGCGCCGCCGCCGGCGCCAGCATCCACGCGAGTGGCGCCAGGGCGAACGCGGTGGTGCCCGCGGCGGACAGGACCGCGAGCGCGATCAGGCAGCGCATTCGCCCCAGCCGCTCCGCGTAGAGCATGACCGCGAGCGTCCCGAGGGCGACCCCGACAAGCCCCGCCGAGATCACCACGCCCACGCCGGTGGCCCGAAGCCCGAGGCCGGCCGCGTAGAGCCCGACCAGAACGCCGGACATTCCCACGCCCGTGGCGCGCGCGAAGGCGGCCGCGTAAAGGAGGCTCCGGTCCCGGGTCATCGCCGTGGTAGCATGGGCCCGATACGGTCACCCCACCGCTTCACCACCTCAAGTCCGGATTCGGTAGGAGGATTCGTGCCCCTGCTTCGACGTTCCAGCCTGGCCCTCGTTCCCGCCGTTCTCGCTGTACTCGGCGCATCCGCCTCGGCGTCCACGCCGGTCGCGCCTCCCTTCTGGGCCGGGCGACCGGACTCGGCGGGCTTCCGTGCCCTGGCCAACGGGGAGCTCCGGAGCGCCGGCACGGCGCTCGACCGCATGCTCCAAGCCAAGGGGCCGCGCACGATCGAGAACACGCTCGAACCATACAACGAAGCGCTGCTCCATGCCGACAACGCCGCATACGCCTCCGGCCTGATCGAGTCGGTCCACCCGGATTCCACGGTTCGCTCGGTGGCCGAGGAGGAGACGCGGGCGTCGAGCAAGTTCCTGAACGACCTCGGGCTGAACCGCGCGGTGTACGACGCGCTGAGCAAGCTGGACGTGAAGCATGCGGACGCGAACACCCGCTATGCGGTTGCGAAGACGCTCCGCGACTTCCGGCTTTCGGGCGTGGACAAGGACGCGGCGACGCGCAAGAAGATCGCCGGGCTCCGCGAGGAGCTGGTGGCCATCGGGCAGGACTTCGACAAGAACATCCGGAACGACTCGCGCAGCATCAAGGTCGCGAGCGCTGCCGAGCTGGGCGGGCTGCCCGAGGACTACATCAAGGCGCACACGCCCGGACCGGACGGGCAGATCACGATCAGCATCGAGTACCCGGACTTCTTCCCGGTCATGAGCTACGCGAAGAGCGGCGACCTGCGGAAGCGTCTGCTCAAGGAATTCCTGAACCGGGCCTATCCCGCGAACATCCCGGTGCTGGACCACATGATCGCCAAACGCTACGAGCTTGCCCGGCTTCTCGGCTTCAAAACCTGGGCGGAATACGCGACCCGCGACAAGATGATCGGCAACGACAAGAACGTCGCCTCGTTCATCGAGCGGCTCCGCGGCCTGACCCTGAAGCGGGCGCAGGAGGAATACGCGACCTACCTCAAGCGCAAGCGTGAGGACGATCCGGCCGCCACGGCCCTGAATCAGTGGGACCGCCGCTACTACGGCGAGCTGATCCGGAAGCGCGATTACAATTTCGACGCCCAGCAGGCGCGCCCCTACTTCCCCTTCGAGGAAGTGAAGGAGGGCATCCTGAGCACGACCGCGAAGATGTTCGGGGTGACCTACAAGCGCATCGCGAACGCGGACGTGTGGGATCCGAGCGTCGAGGCGTACGAGGTGTGGGAGGACGGCGCGATGATCGGCCGCTTCTATCTCGACCTCCATCCGCGGCCCGGGAAGTACAACCATGCCGCCAATTTCGGAATCCGGAACGGCGTGGAGGGGATCCAGATCCCCGAAGCGGCGCTCGTTTGCAACTTCGCGGGCGGAAAGCCGGGAGATCCGGGACTCATGGAGCACGGGGACGTCGTGACCTTCTTCCACGAGTTCGGCCACCTGCTCCACGGCGTGTTCGGAGGACACCAGCGCTGGGAGGGGATCTCGGGGATCTCGACCGAGTGGGACTTCGTCGAGGCGCCCTCGCAGATGCTCGAGGAATGGTGCTGGAATCCCGGCGTGCTCAAGACCTTCGCCAAGAACCAGAACGGCGAGCCGATTCCGGCCGAGATGGTGGAGCGGATGCGCCGCGCCGACTGGTTCGGCCGGGCCACCTCGGTCGCCTACCAGACCCTCTACTCCGCCATTTCGCTGAACTACTACAACCGGCCGGCGAAGGACGTGGATACGGACCTGATCCTGCGCGACCTCGAGCCCAAGTACACGCCCTACCCGCCGATGCCCGATACGCACTTCCAGGCGGCGTTCGGCCACCTCGACGGGTACTCGGCGATCTATTACACGTACATGTGGTCGCTCGTGATCTCGAAGGACATGTTCAGCAAGTTCGACAAGTCGAACCTGCTCGACCCGGTGATTGCCAAGCGGTATCGCGACACGGTGCTCGCGGCGGGCGGATCGGCGCCGGCGGCCAAGCTGGTGCATTCCTTCCTGGGACGCGACTACGATTTCCGGTCCTTCGACCAGTGGCTTGCGGGAGAGCAGCCGGTGGGCGGGCGAGGCGCGGGCTCGGGGACTTCGGCGCCGCGTTAGCGCGCGGCGGGGCGGGATGCCAGGCGGCGACTAGCGCTTGGCGCCCCGCTCGACGCGGAGCGGGGTCAGCACTTCCTTTTCGAAGCGGGCCTGATCGAAGGCTTTGTCGAGGTACGGGAGGAGCACCTCCTCGGTCGTGACGAAGTGCGCGGCGATGAGACCGAGGATGGCGTAGCAGAGGTGCATGAGCCTCCCGGCGGGGCTCCCCGCCTGGATCGCCTTGTCGAGCGCCTCGCAGCGGCGGAGCACCAGCTGGTACTCGAACCGCGAGACCTCGGTGATGCGGGAGCCTTCGCCCGCCGCCCAGTCGACGGCGGGATAGAGGGTGTACTCCTCGGCGCGCGCGTGCGGCGAGACCTGCTTGCGCACGAATTCGAGCACCTCGCGCGCCTGGGCCATCTGCTGAGGCGTGGTCTGCTCTCCGAGCTTCTCCACGCGCTCACCGATCGCGTGAAGGCTGGTCAGGAGCTTCTCGTGCTCCGCGCGCAACCCTTGCGTGCTGCGCGGCGGGGTGGGATCGGTCGACATATGTCGCGCAGTCTCGCCCCTTCGGGACAGCGTGTCAACTCGGCTATTGCGCGGCCTCGGGCCCTGCTCTAGTTTCGATTCTCGCGCATCGAGCTTCGTCGAACCCATCGCGCCACCGCGGGAGAATCCATGAAGATCTCGATCGGAACCGATCACGCCGGCTTCGAGATGAAAGAGCGTGTGAAGCAGTACCTGGAAAGCCGCGGGCACGACGTGCAGGACCTGGGCACGCACTCCCTCGAATCCACCGATTACCCGCCGTATGCCTTCCGGGTGGCCGAGGCGGTTCGCGACGGCAAGGTGGAACGCGGGATCCTGCTCTGCGATTCCGGGAACGGGATCGCGATCGCCGCGAACAAGGTCGGCGGGATCCGCGCCACCATCTGCATCAACGTGAAAATGGCGGAGCTTGCTCGCCGCCACAACGACGCCAACGTCCTGGTCCTCGCCGCCGGTTTCACCGCTCCCGACACGCTCGTGCCGATCCTCGACACGTGGCTCGCCGCCGGGTTCGACGGCGGGCGGCATGCGCGGCGGATCGCCCAGATCACCGAGTATGAGCACACCCACCAGCATCCGTGAGTTCGCGGGCGCGCTCGACACCGCCTACACGTCCACCCTCGACTCCCTGATCCGGGAGGGCGCGGCCGGGCGGCTCTTCCGCCGCGACGCCTCGCTCTGGAAGAAGGATCCCGAGCACCACAAGGTCATCCTGAACCGCCTCGGATGGCTCGATTCCCCGCGCTGGCTCGAGGCCAAGATCCCGGAGCTGACGGCCTTCGCCTCGGAGGTCCGCTCCGAGGGGTTCACGCGCGTCCTCCTCCTCGGCATGGGGGGCTCGAGCCTTGCGCCCGAGGTGCTCGCGGAGGTCATGCGCGCCGCCCCGGGCGCGCCCACGCTCGAGGTGCTGGACTCGACGGACCCGTCCGCGATCCGGAACGCCGAGGCCTCCCACCGGCTCGACCGCACGTTCTTCCTCGTCTCGAGCAAGTCGGGGCGCACGATCGAGACGCTATCGCAGTATCGCTACTTCCGCACCCGGCTCGAGGAGATGCGCGTCGCGGAACCCGGCCGCCGCTTCGCCGCCGTCACGGACCCCGGCTCGGCGCTCGAGCGGCTTGCGCGCGAGGAGGGGATGCGGCGCGCGTTCCTGAATCCGGCCGACATCGGCGGGCGCTACTCGGCGCTCTCCTACTTCGGGATGGTGCCCGCCGCGCTTCTGGGCTTGGAGCTCGAAGCGTTCGCCGAACGCGCGTCGCGCGCGGCCGAATCCTGCATGTCGTCCGATCCCGCGCTGAACGACGCGCTCCGCCTGGGGGCCCTGCTCGGCGCCGCGGCGAAATCCGGAAGGAACAAGCTCACGCTCCTCACCGCGCCTTCCCTGCGGCCGCTGGGCTACTGGATCGAGCAGCTCGTGGCGGAATCAACCGGGAAGGAAGGCCGTGGGATGATCCCGGTGGAAGGCGAGCCTCCAGGTTTCGCCCGGTACTACTCCCCCGACCGCTGCTTCGTCTCCATCACCCTCGCTTCCGAGCCGATGCCCGAGCTCGCAGGGCTCGGCGCCGAGCTTCGTCAGGCCGGCGCGCCGTGGATCGGCATCACGCTCCCCGATCGCGCGGAGCTCGCCGGCGAATTCTTCCGGTGGGAGGCGGCCACCGCGTTTGCCGGCGCGGTGCTGGAGATCGATCCCTTCGACGAACCGAACGTGCAGGAGAGCAAGGACCTGACGGCCGCGATTCTGACTCAGATCGAGAAGACAGGAGCGGTGCCCGCCGGCGAGCCAAGCGCGCGCGAGGAGGGGCTCGAGATCTACGCCTCGGACGAGCTCTGGCAGAAGCTGACGTCGAATACGCCGGGGCATCCGAGCCTCGAGATGCTCATGGGACGGTTCCTCGCGCTCAAGAAGGAGGGAGATTATCTCGCGATCCTGGCCTTCCTCGAGCGAACGGCCGCCACGGAGAGCGCGTTCGCGCATCTGAGGCGCGAGATCCGGGACGCGATGCGGATCCCCGTGCTTCAGGGATACGGTCCGCGTTACCTCCACTCCATCGGACAACTCTACAAGGGCGGTCCGGAGAGCGGCATGTTCCTCGAGCTGACATCCGCCGCGAGCCAGGACATGCCCATACCGGAAAGCCGCGTCACGTTCGGCAAGCTCGAGCTGGCGCAGGCGCTCGGGGACCTTCGCGCGCTCGAATCGCGCGGGAAGCCAGCCCTCAGGCTCCACATCGCTGGAAGCGTGACCCAGGGGCTGGCCACGATCAGCCACGCCGTCGAGCGGGCCCTGGTGGCAATTCCGCCGGCTTAGGGCACTTTCGATTTCACCGTGCGGTATGGCTCGGGATCCATCGGCAGCCCGGCGTCCAGACCCTTCGACTTGATCTCGGCGCGAACCGCGGCGGCCCGCTTCGCTGCCGGCGGGTGGTCCGAAGCCAGGTTCTCCCAGAAACCTTCCCCGCTTCCACTTAGCGTCGCGAGCTTGTCCATCACCTGAGCCATTCCTTCGGGGTTGAAGCCGGCGCGGGCCATGTACAGGGTACCGAACGCGTCGGCCTCCGCTTCTGCGTCGCGGCTGTATCCGCGCATGACGAGCGCCAGCCCCACGTTCACCGCGGTCTGTGTCGCCGAGCTCGAGCCTCCGAAGACGAGCGTGGTCAGGATCTGCAGGCCCAGCCCTTCCTGCAATTGCTTGACGCTGTGGCGCGCGACGATGTGGCTGATCTCGTGCGCCAGCACCCCTGCGAGCTGAGCCTGGTTGTCCAGCACTCTCAAAAGCCCCGTATGTACATATACGTAACCCCCGGGCACGGCAAAGGCGTTGGGGGTCTTGTCCTCGATGACCGTGAACTGATACGGAATGTCCGGCCGATCGGAAAGTCTCGCAATACGTTGCCCCGTGCGATTCACGTAGTCGCTTACCACGCGGTCCGAGAAGATCTTCTTCTCGGCGCGGATCTGGGCGGCCATCTTGGCGCCTATGGCGCGCTCCTCGGACTCGCCGATCAAGATGACGCTCTTCTTCCCTCCGGGCCCCGTGGTAGCGCAGCCCGGGACCAGAAGACTCAGCGCCAGCGCAAAGCTCCACCCTCTCCACCTGCTCACGAATTCCCCCTTCCGTTTGGCATGCATCCGATGCCTGAAAAGGCTTATGGTCCTCTTCTCCACGGGCCATCAGACGCCTTGCCCGCGGGTTCGCCATGCTGCATCATTTTCACAATCGTACGCACCTCTCCCGGTAAGGAGGATTCATCCATGCCAGCACGGAAGAAGGCATCGAAGAGATCCGGAAAGAAGAGAGCACCCGCGCGCAAGCGGCCCGCCGCGAAGAAGGCCACGAAGCGCCCCGCCGCCAGGAAGGCCGCGAAGAAACCGGCCGCCAAGCGTCCGGCTCGCATCGCACCGGCCCAGACTCCGGCTTCCCCGCCGAGCGGAATCGGTCTCTTGAGCCAGCACATGGACTACACGACGCACCGCCTCGCAGACGTGAAGCGTTTCTACACCGACCTGCTTGGGTTCCGTAGATTTGAGCAGGACCCGCAGATGAACTATCTCTACGTCCAGACCGGTCACTCGTCCAGCGTCGGGTTCATGCCGCCGAGGCAGGGCATGGGCGAGCCGAGCCCCGCGAAGGAGCCGACGCTCTACTTCATGGTACAGGACGTCGACCGCGCCTACAGCGACCTCTCGGCGAAGGGCGTCCAGTTCGAGGGCCCGCCCGCGGACATGCCGTGGGGACACCGCGTCATCGTCACCGTCGATCCCGAGGGACGCCGCGTCATGCTCGCCACGACGAAGCGCCGCGTCTGAGAATCATGAGGAGGCCCCGATGAAGAGCCCGTTCGTCGCGCTTCACGACCTCGGCCAGAGCGCCTGGCTGGACACGATCAGTGACGGGCTCATCCAGTCGGGCGAGCTCAAGCGGCTCATCGACCAGGGAACGATCTACGGCGTCACGTCGAACCCGACGATCTTCAAGAACGCCATCGCGTCCGACAAGGACTCCTACCCCGCCGAGATCACCCGTCTTGCCGCCGCGGGGAAAACGGCCGACGAGATCTTCGACGAGCTTTCCGCGCGCGACATCACGCGCACGGCGGATCTTCTGCTCGATGCGTATCGAAAGGGGACGGGCCGCGACGGCTTCGTGAGCCTGGAAGTGCCCCCGGCCCTCGCCTACGATACCGAGGGCACGATCGCCGAGGCGAAGCGGCTCTGGGCGAAGGTCCGGAAGCCGAACCTCTTCGTGAAGGTGCCGGCCACTCCCCCGTGCATCCCCGCCATCGAAGCGCTGATCGCGGACGGAGTGAGCATCAACGTGACGCTCATTTTCTCGGCGCCTCAGTACGTCACGGTGGCCGAGGCGTTCAAGCGCGGCATCGACCGGCGCATCGGCGCGGGACACTCGCTCGAGGGATTGCATTCGGTCGCGAGCGTCTTCGTGAGCCGCCTGGACACGACCGTGGACAAGGAGCTGGAGGAGAAGGCCGGGGCCGCCGCGTCCGGCGAGAAGGACCGGTATCGTGCGCTCCGCGGAAAGGCGGCGGTGGCGAACGCGCTCCACGTCTGGGAGGAGTACCGCGCCCAGTTCTTCGGTCCCAATTTCGAGGATCGCCGCCGCGCCGGAGCCAGGCCGCAGTGGCTCCTCTGGGCGAGCACGGGCACCAAGAACCCGGCCTACCCGGACGTGAAGTACGTGGAGGAGCTGGAGGGGCCGGACACGATCAACACGATGCCCCGGGAGACCATCGAGGCGTTCCTGGATCATGGCAAGGTCCTGGGAAACCGCCTCGACCCGGAGATCGGAAACGCGAGGCGCACGCGTCAGGCGCTCGCGGACGCGGGAATCTCGCTCCAGGCGCACTGCGAGCGCTTGCTCGCGGACGGAGTCAAGTCGTTCGCCACCGCCTTCGACGAGATGATGGCGGTCATCCGCGAGCGCTCCGTCGCCCTGCTCCAGCGCCGCTGATCCACACTCCAAGGGAGGGTTTCATGGACCTCGGGTTCATTGGGCTCGGGCGGATGGGAAAGAACATGGTTCTCCGCCTGCTCGATGGAAAGCACCGGATCGTGGCGTGGGACCGTTCTCCGGAACCCGTGGGCGAGGTGGCGCTGAAGGGCGCCACCGGGGCCTCCGATCCCGCCGACCTGGTCTCGAAGCTGCGCGAGGGGCCGCGCGCGGTCTGGGTCATGGTTCCCTCGGGCGAGCCCACCGAGCAGGTCATCCGCGACCTCGCTCCCCTGCTCCAGCCGGGCGACGCGATCATCGACGGCGGGAATTCCTACTACAAGGACTCCGTCCGCCGCGCGGCGTGGCTCGCCGAGCGGAAGATCGATTTCATCGACGCGGGCACCTCGGGCGGCATCTGGGGGCTCACGGTCGGGTACTGCCTGATGGTGGGAGGCCCGGAAGCCGCGTGCCGCCGCCTCACGCCCCTCTTCCTGACGCTGGCGCCCAAGGACGGCTACGCGCGCGTCGGCGGGAGCGGCGCCGGGCACTTCACCAAGATGATCCACAACGGGATCGAGTATGGGCTCATGCAGGCGTACGCCGAGGGCTTCGAGATCATGAAGGCCTCCCCCTATGACCTGGACCTGCGCTCCATCGCCTCACTCTGGAATCATGGAAGCGTGGTGCGCTCCTGGTTACTGGAACTGGCTGCGAGCGCCTTCGAGGAGGATCCGAACCTGGATCACGTGAAGGGCTACGTGGAAGATTCCGGCGAGGGCCGCTGGACGGTCATCGAATCGATCGATCGCGCCGTGCCGGCCCCCGCGCTGACCCTCGCGCTCCAGTCCCGCTTTCGCTCGCGGCAGAGCGATTCCTTCCAGGCGAAAGTGCTCGCGGCCCTGCGCCACAAGTTCGGCGGACATCCGGTGAAGACGACGTGAGCGCGCGCGGCGCCGTGGAGGCCGCTCCCGAGAACCGGCCGAATCCTCTCCGCGAGGAGAGCGTCACCCTCAAGGCGGCTGACCCCTGCACCTTCATCGTCTTCGGCGCGACCGGAGACCTCACGCACCGAAAGCTCATTCCCGCGCTCTTCCGGCTCTCGAAGCAGAAGCTCCTCCATCCCCGGACCGCCATCGTGGGCTTCGCGCGGCGCGAATACACGATCGAGGCGTTCCGCGAGGAGATGCGGAAGACCGTGGAAGATTCCGCCGGCCCGAGTCCCGACTGGGTTCGATTCGCGGATGGGCTGCACTACGTCACGGGGGTGTTCGAAGACCATGGGGCCTTTCGCGCCCTCGGACGCCTCCTTGGCGAGATCGAGGAGAAGCGCGGGATCCCGGGGAACCGGATCTTCTACTTTGCCACGCCTCCCTCGGAGTACGCGCCTCTCGTGCGCAACATCGGCGCGGCCGGCCTGGCAAAGCGCGCGCTCTGGGACGAGCGTTCGACCTCGTGGTCGCGCGTCGTCATCGAGAAGCCGTTCGGGCGCGACCTCCAGTCTGCGCGGGAGCTGAATGCGTTGGTTCATACGGTCTTCGCGGAGCGGCAGATTTTTCGCATCGATCACTACCTGGGCAAGGAGACCGTCCAGAACATCCTCGTCTTCCGGCTCGGGAACGGGATCTTCGAGCCGCTCTGGAACAACCGCCACATCGAGCAGGTGCAGATCACCGTCGCGGAATCCGTTGGAGTCGAAGGTCGTGCTGGATATTTCGAAACCGCAGGCATTTCGCGCGATATCTTCCAGAATCACATGATGCAATTGCTCACGCTCATAGCGATGGAGCCGCCGGCGCGGTTCGAGGCGGACTCCGTGCGTGACGAGAAGGCCAAGGTCCTCCGCACGCTCCACCCCATGTCCCCCGAAGAGGTCGCGCGCGACACCGTCCGCGGGCAGTACGCGGCAGGTGCTGCGGGCGGAGTGCCCGTGACCGCCTATCGCGTGGAGCCGGGAGTCGATCCGCGGTCCCAGACGGAGACCTACATGGCGGCCCGGATCCACGTGGACAACTGGCGATGGTCCGGAGTGCCCTTCTTCCTGCGCACCGGAAAGCGCCTCGCAAAGCGCGCGACCGAGATCGCGATCGTGTTCCGCCAGCCGCCCTTCTCGCTCTTCCGGTCGGCCGGCTGCGCGTCGATCGAGGCCAATGTACTGCGACTCCGGATCCAGCCGGACGAGGGCATCTCGCTATCCTTCGGCTCGAAGTCTCCCGGCCAGGCGCTCCACATCGACCCGGTTCAGATGGACTTCTATTACCTCACATCCTTCGGCCAGGATCCGCCCGACGCCTACGAGCGGCTGCTGCTCGACTGCAATCTCGGCGACTCGACGCTCTTCGCCCGCCGCGACGAGGTGGAGCTGGCCTGGGAATTCCTGGACCGCATCGTGGATACCTGGAAGGGCGGGAACACGCCGATGGTCACCTACCCCGCCGGCACGTGGGGACCGGCCGAAGCGGACGAGCTGGTGCATCGCAGCGGCCATCACTGGTACCGGCTATGAGGATCCACGAGAACGCCGTCTCGGACGCGCCCGACGGAAACCGGCCCTTCGACGCGGTCGCGATCGAGAGCGACCTCAAGGACATGTGGAAGCGCGCGGGGGCGAGCGAGTCGGCCCGCGGGGCGGTCTACCGGGCGGCGCTCGCGAATCTCGTCGTTCCGCTCGATCACCGGCACGCGCGGAAGCTCGCGCCGGCGCTGGTGGAGGTCACGCGCCGGCACCCCTCGCGGCTCTTCTCGATCGGCGCCGGGTCGGCGCCTCGGGGCACGCGGCTCCGCGCCCGGATCGGCGCCATCTGCCACCGGCGCGAGAGCGGAGGCGGCCTTGTCTGCTCCGAGCAAGTGGTTCTCGAATCCGACGAAGAATCGACCCGGCTCATCCCGAGCGCCATCCGCTCGCTCCTCATCGGGGACCTGCCGACCGTGCTCTTGAATTTTCACCCCGGACTCGACCCTCCCTGGATCGGAGAGCTGATGGACATGGCCGATCTCATTCTCGTGGACAGCTGCCTCATGGCGCCCCGGAAGGAGCCCGAGATCTGGCGCTTCCTGGAGCGCGAGGGCTCGGAGAGGGTGCACGATCTCGCCTGGGCGCGCCTCACTCCGTGGCGCACGATTCTCGCGGAGGTTTTCGACGGAAAGGAGTATCTTCCGGCGCTCGAAAGTATCCGGTCCGTAGAGATCGGCTTCACGGGGGCGAGCTACCCTCCCGCGCCGGTGTGGCTGCTGGCAGGATGGCTTGCCTCGCGCCTGGGCTGGACTCCCGCGAGCGGATCCCGGGACGGGCTCACGCTGCGCTCGGCGGGCGGAGCCGTTACGATGACGTTGCGCGGAACGGTATCGGAAGAGGAGCGGGTGATCGAGAGGATCCAGGTGAAATCCACCGAGCCTCATCCCCTCGACGTGGAGATCGCCCATCGCGGGCGCGAGGCGACGGCGCGCGTGACCGTGCGCGCGCCGCGCGCCGAGAGCGCCGAGGTGCCCTTCGGCTACCGGGAGTTCGCGGCCTGCATCGTTGGAGAGATCCATCGCCACTCCGGGAACCGCCCGCTGGAAGACGCGGCCCGCGCGGCAGAGCAGATGATGCGTCACTGGAGTGGAGCATGATGGATGCCGCTCCGCGCCTGCGCGTGGTCTCGGACGAAGGCGAGGTCGGGCGCGCCGCAGCCGAGGAGTTCGTGGCGTCGGCCTCGCGAGGAACTCCGGAGCGGCCCTTTCGTGTGCTGCTCTCGGGCGGCCGGACGCCCGAGCCGATGTATCGAGCCCTCCTCTCCGAGCCAACCCGGAGCCGCATCGACTGGAATTCGGTCGAGTGCTACTTCGGCGACGAGCGGCCGGTTCCTCCCGAACATCCGGATTCCAACTTCGGCATGGTGCGGCGCATGCTGCTCGAGCCGCTCGGCCTCCAGGCCCCGCGCGCCTACCGCATCCGCGGCGAGGCGGGCGACCTCGGGCTGGCGGCCATGCGCTACGAGGCGCTCCTTCGAAGCCGCCTCGGGGCGTACCCGCCCGAGGACCCGGCTTTCGATCTGGTCTATCTGGGCCTGGGAGAGGACGGCCATACGGCGTCCCTTTTCCCCGGCATCTCCATCCCGGAGGATCCTCCGCGCCTGGTGGTGGCGGTCTGGGTCGAAGCGCTGAGCTCGATGCGCGCCACCGTGACCTACCGGATCCTGGACGCGGCGCGCCGCGTCATCTTTCTCGTCGCGGGCAAGGAGAAGGCGGCCGCCCTGCGCCGAACGCTGGCGCCCGCCCCGGACGATGCGCCGACGCCCGCGTCCCGGGTCACGCCGCGAAGCGGCGAGGTGATCTGGCTCCTGGACCGCGATGCCGCGAGCGCCCTCCCGAAAGCCCTCGCAGAGCGCCGGTGACCCTGAAACAGGCGCCGACCCGGGCGGCACGCCGGTGATCCTTGCCGGCGACGTCGGCGGAACCAAGAGCTACATCGCGCGCTTCGAGGTCGAGGGAGGGATGCCCGGGCCCCCCATCGCCCTGGAGCTCCTTCCGAGCGCCGGCTTCCCCTCGTTCGAGGCCCTGGTCCGTGAGTACCTCGCGAAACACCCCGGCCCGGTGGACTCCGCGTGCTTCGGCATCGCGGGCGCCGTGGTGGAGGGCCGCGTTCAGGTCACCAATCTGCCCTGGAACGTGGACGGCGCCCGGGTCGCGAAGGAGCTGGGGGTCGATCGCGTCCGCCTGATCAACGATCTCGTCGCGACCGGATACGGCATCCCCACGCTCGGGCCCGGCGAGCTCACGGCGCTCCAGCCGGGGGAGCCCGCGGCCGGCGCGAACGCGGGCCTGCTCGCGACAGGAACGGGGCTGGGCGAATCGATCCTGGTTCGCGTGGGCCGTGAGCGCCTGCCCGTGCCGTCCGAGGCAGGGCACGCGGATTTCGCGCCCCGCACCGACGACGAGCTTCGCGTCTTTCGGGCCCTCCGGGAGCGCCATGGCCGCGTGAGCTGGGAGCGGATCCTGTCGGGCCCGGGAATCTCCTTCCTGGGCGAATTCTGCCACCGGGAGCGCGGCGCCGCGGCCGAGTGGGAGCGGCACGTCGCGGAATCGGGCGAGGACGGGCCGGCCAAGGTGGTGAGCACCCTCGGCATGGCTCGGTCGTGCGCCTCGTGCGAGGCGGCGATGCGCCTCTTCGTGGGCGTGTACGGCGCGGAGGCCGGCAACATGGCCCTGCGCGCCGTGGCGCGCGGGGGGATCTACCTCGGCGGCGGAATCTCTCCCAAGATCCTTCCCGCCTTGCAGTGGGGCGAGTTCCTCGAGGCGTTCCGCGACAAGGAGCACCTGCGGCCGCTCCTCTCGACCATCCCGGTCTGGGTCATTCGGAACCCGCGCACCGGCCTTCTCGGCGCGGCGCGCTACGCGGCCGCCGAGGATGTAGCGTGACCCTGGGCGCGACTACCGCGCGGGTTGAAGCGAAGCGACGGGTCGGACTATACTGGCACGATGAACCCTGAAACCGAGCGCGTCCGGGAGATCCTCTCGTGGTACGCGTCGGACAGCCCGGGCACGAGGGCGAACATCGCGCGGCTCCTGAACCACGGGACGCTGGGCGGAACCGGCAAGCTCGTCATCCTCCCCGTGGACCAGGGGTTCGAGCACGGACCCGCGCGCTCCTTCGCGATCAACCCCGCCGCCTACAACCCGCGCTTCCATTTCCAGCTGGCCATCGAGGCGGGCTGCAATGCCTACGCCGCGCCGCTCGGGTTCCTGGAGGCCGGCGCCGCGGAATTCGCGGGCGAGATCCCGCTCATCCTGAAAGCCAACAATCACGACGTTCTCCACGACGAGAAGGATCCCCTCTCCGCCGTCACGGGCAGCGTTCACGAGGCGGTCCGGCTGGGCTGCGCCGCCATTGGGTTCACGATCTACCCGGGCTCCGCGAACGCCGCGAAGATGTACGAGCAGCTCCGTGGGATCGCGGAAGAAGCCAAGAACGCGGGGCTCGCGGTCGTGGTGTGGAGCTATCCGCGGGGCTCGGACATCAGCAAGGCCGGGGAGACCGGGATCGACGTGGTCGCCTATGCCGCCCACATCGCGGCGCAGCTGGGCGCCCACATCCTGAAAGTAAAGCTCCCCACCGACCACATCGAGCAGGAAGAGGCGCGGAAGGCCTACGAGAAATCCGCGATCCCGATCGGCACCCTGGCCGACCGCGTGCGCCACGTCGTGCAGTCCTCCTTCGACGGGCGCCGGATCGTGATCTTCTCGGGCGGTGCGATGAAGGGCAACGACGAGGAAATCCTGAACGAGACGCGGGCCATCCGCGACGGCGGCGGCTTCGGCTCGATCATCGGCCGCAATTCCTTCCAGAGGAAAAAGCCGGAGGCCCTGAAGCTCCTCCGCAGCATCATCGCGATCTATTCCGGCGCAGCCCGGTAGCGCAGCGTCCGGCCGCCCGGCGCGGCGCTGACGGATCGCCTCCCTGTCAGTTAGCTCCTTCGGCCGGCACCGGCAGCTTCTTGTTCGGATCCCGTGGGAACAGCGTGTACGAGAGCGACAGCTCGCCGATGTTGGCCGGCAAGCGCGGCGAGAGCGCGAAGTAGACCGGGAGCGTGCGCGTCTCGCGCGGCCCCAGGGCCTGGTCCTCAAAGCAGAAGCACTGGATGAGCTGAAACTCGCGCGCGGCTTCGACCGGCACGATGGAGTGAACCGCGCGAAAGTAGACCGAGTCGTCGCTCATGTTGACGAACTCGTACGAGAGATGCACCGACTTGCCGGGAATGGTGGTCACCGACGGCACGGAAGGCTTGAACCGGACCGGTAACCCGCTCGCGCTGACTCCCATGAGCGTGACCGTGATGTCGCGCGACTCGATGGGCCCATTGCTGCTCGACATGGGCGCCTGGGAGAACCCCTTCAGGCCCGCCTTCCCCGCTCCCCCGAGCCCGAACCGCGCGCAGAAGAGCTTGAAGAGCGGCACATTCGCATACGCGAACGCGAACATCACGAGGACGAGGAGCGCCATCGCGCCGCCGAGGGCGCCGTTGCTGGGTCGTTTCATCGAGGCACGTCCTGGTCTAGAGGATCGGGATGCGCCAGATGGCGTCGGCGATCAGCCCGAGGAAGAGCACGAACAGGTAGACGATCGAGAACCCGAACATCTCCCAGGCCGATCCCACGGTGGCGAGCCTCCGGGCCCGCACCGCCTTCCAGACGAAGACAGAGCCGAGGCCCAGCGCCAGGAGCGCGTAGAGGAGCCCCCCGGTGCGGAGGAACGGCATCGCGAGCGTGAGCGCGACCAGCGCGACGCTGTAGATCTCGATCTGGCGGTAGGTCTCCGCATCCCCCCGGACGATCGGAAGCATCGGGATCCGCACCGTACGGTAGTCGTCCTTCAGGCAGAGCGCGAGCGCCCAGAAATGCGGCGGCGTCCAGAGGAAGATGACGAGGAACAGGAGGATCGGCGCGAGCGTGAGGCCCCCGCTCGCCGCGGCCCAGGCGATCACCGGTCCCATGGCTCCCGCGGCGCCGCCGATCACGATGTTGTGCACGGTGCGCGGCTTGAGCCAGAGCGTGTAGCCGAATCCGTAGAAGAGGATCGTCCCGAGCGCCAGCCACGCGCTCAGCGCGTTCGCGAACACGAAGAGCATCGCGACCGAAAGGACGCCGATCCCGATCGCGAAAACGAGCGCGCCCGCTGGCGAGACGTGCTGGAGCGGCAGCGGTCTCCTGGTGCGCGTGCGCGCCATCTGGGCGTCGAGATCCCGCTCGAAGTACTGGTTGAACGCGTTGGCCGATCCCGCCGTCAGGGTGATCGCGAAGAGGACGAGCAAGAGCTGCCCGGGCCGGCTCAAGAGCGAGCCCTCCATGACGAGCGCCGCCAGCGCCGTGACGAGCACCAGGAGGACGATGCGGGGCTTGGTGAGCTGGATGTAGCTAGTTACGGGCAAGCTCATGATTCGATACCAGAAGTGTCCCGAAGAGAGCGAGCGCCGTCGCGAGATGTCCCGCGCCGACGGCCAAGGGCACGGCGAGGACCACGTTGGCGATCCCCAGCAAGACTTGCAGCGCCACGAGCACTCCCGCGAGCCGGAGCGGCCAGCGCGCCCGAGGGGGCAGCGGAACCGTGACGGCCCGGATCGAGAGCGCGAGCACGACGGCGAAGATGAGGTAGGCGCCGAGACGGTGAGCGTAGTGGATTCCCACGAGACCCTCCATTCTGGGGAACAAGGTCCCGTGGCAGGTAGGGAAATCGGTGCACGCAAGCGACGCGCCCGAGGAGGAGACCCAGGCGCCAAGACCCGCCTGCAAGAAAACCAGGCCCGCCGCGGCATGGCTCAGGGCCTTGAGCCCCTTGATTCTCCGGACGTCCAGGGTGCCCCCGTTCACTTCGCCCGTCGCCTGGCCCGCGTCCGGAGCGCCCGCCAGGGCCGAGACCACCTCGGCGCGAGCGACGTCCTGCGCGCGCAGCGTCATCCGGAGGAGGACGGCGAAGAAGAGGAACGCGAGGAGAAGGTGCGCGACCACCCGCTGGACGCCCAGCTCCTCCAGCACCACCCGGCCGCCCATCACGATCTGGAGCGCCAGCAGGATGAGCGCGATCGCCATCGGCCAGCCCAGAGCGGCGCGGTAGCGCGCCCTGGCGTACACCGCGATCGCGAGTCCCAGGGTGGCGAAACCGACCGACATCGCGAGCACCCGGTGCGCGAACTCGATCATCGTTCGGGTCTCGGGAGGGGGGATGACCCTTCCTCCCTCGGCGAGCGGCCAGGTGGGAATCGACAGCCCGGACCCCGTCAGGCGCACGATCCCGCCCCACACGATGAGCACGAACACGAGCACGACCGTCGCGATGAAGAAGCCCGGGAGACGGCTCTGCCTCGAGGGTCCAGCGATCGTCGCGATCGAGGCAGGCGGAGCGGAAGGTGCGGGCATCACGGGCTGTCCGGAAGCGGCGGGCGCCGCCTTCCGGCAGGGCGCCTCCTAGCGGATGACCGGGATCGTGTGGAAGTTCTCCGCGGGGGGCGGCGAGCTGACCGTCCACTCCAGCGTAAGATTCTGCTCGGCGTGGTCCCAGGGATCGGGCGGAGCGGGCTTCCCGCGCCAGAGGCTCAGCAGCATGTTCAGCACGAAGATCAGCATGCCGACGCCCAGGATGGCCGCCCCCAGGCTCGCCACGTGATTCAAGCCCGCGAACTCGGGCCGGTAGGTGTAGATCCGGCGCGGCATGCCCAGCATTCCCATGGCGTGCATCGGCATGAACGTGAGGTTCATCCCGATGAACGTGAGCCAGAAATGCACCTTGCCCCAGACCTCGCTGTAGAGCTTCCCCGACATCTTCGGGAACCAGTAGTACATCCCCGCCATGATCGACATCAGGGAGCCGCCGAAGAGCACGTAATGCAGATGCGCTACCACGAAATAGGTATCGTGCACCTGAACGTCGAAGGGCACGAGCGCCAGCCACACGCCCGTGATTCCGCCGATGATGAAGAGCGCGATGAAGCCGAGCCCGAAGAGCATCGGCGTCCTGAACCGCAGCGATCCTCCCCAGATGGTCGCGAGCCAGGACCAGATCTTGATGCCGGTCGGGACCGCGATCACCATCGAGGCAAAGCTGAAGAACTGGCGGAGGCGGGGGTCCATTCCGGTCGCGAACATGTGATGACCCCAGACCATGAAGCCGATGAAGCCGATCCCGGCGGTCGCGAGCACCATGCCCTTGTAGCCGAAGAGGTGCTTGCCGGAGAACGCCGGGAGGACCATCGAGACCATGCCCATTCCCGGGAGGACCATGATGTAGACGGCCGGATGCGAATAGAACCAGAAGAGATGCTGCCAGAGGACCGGGTCGCCGCCCGCGGCAGGATGGAAGAAGCTGGTGCCGAACATGCGGTCGGTGAGGAGCATCGTCAGCGCTCCGGCGAGCACCGGAGTGGCGAAGAGGATGATCGTCTGGGTGATGAGCACGTTCCAGCAGAACATCGGCATCTTCATCAGGGTCATGCCCGGCGCGCGCAGGTTCAGGATGGTGACGACGAAGTTGATCCCGCCCATGATCGAGGCGGCGCCCGCGAGATGGAGCCCCAGGATCCAGAGATCGACGCCCGGGCCGGGCGAGAACTGCCGGTCGGTCAGGGGCGGATAGCTCGTCCAGCCCGCCGCCGCCGAGCCCGATTTCAGGAAGAGGCTCACCAGCATGAAGAGCCCCGCCGGGACCAGCATCCAGAAGCTCACCGCGTTGATGCGGGGGAAGGCCATGTCGCGCGCGCCGATCTGGATCGGGACGACGTAGTTGGCGATCCCCGCCATGACCGGGATGGTGAAGAAGAAGACCATGAAGGTCCCGTGCAGCGACATGATCTGGTTGTAGACCTCCGGGCGCACCACATGGAGCCCGGGCGCCGAGAGCTGGGCGCGCATGATCATCGCGAACACGCCGGCGACGGAGAAGAAGAAGAACGCGAGCCAGATGTACATCACGCCGATCAGCTTGTGATCGGTCGTGAGGAGCCACTTGAGGATCCCCGTCCTCGGCCTGGCATGAGGCTGGGCGGCCTCGTGCGACGAGGCCGGTCGGGCTGCGATGGTGCCGGCTTCCATGGTGGCTAGGCTCCCTTCTTCTTCTGCTCGATCCAGCGGTCAAATTCTTCCGGCGTCACCACGTTCACCGTGATGAACATCTGCGCGTGCAGCACGCCGCACAGCTCGGCGCATTGGCCCTGATAGGTCCCGGGCTTGTCCACGTTGAACCACACGCGGTTGATCCGGCCCGGGTTGGCGTCCATCTTGATGCCGAAGTCAGGCACGAACCAGCTGTGCACGACGTCGATCGACGTGACGTTGGCGGACACGATCTTTCCTGCCGGGAGCACCAGCGGCTCGTTGGCGAAGATCACGCCGTACTTCGGATACCGGTATTCCCAGAACCACTGGTGCCCCACGATCTCGATCTGGACATCGGACCTGGGAATGTTCTCCATGTATTTCGCCGTCGTGAAGGAGGGCCCCGAGAGGATGACCATCGCGAGGGCGGGAATCGCGGTCCAGACGATCTCGAGGCGGATGTTCTCGTGCCACTTCGCCGCGGGGACACCGGGCTTCGCGCGGAACTTGAGGACCGCCACGAGCAGGATCCCCTCGGCCAGAATGAAGAAGACCATGGTGATGGCGACGGCCTTGTAGAAGAGCGACCTCACGTCGCGAGCGAGGTGCGTCGCGGGATGCAGGAGCCACGCCGACGCGTGGGGCGCGAGCACGGCGGCCGCGGTGAGACCCAGCCCGAAGATGAGAAGCGGCGCCCAGCGGCTTCGTGGTTTCATGTCAGCTCCGTGTCGCGCCGGCTGGCGCGGATGTCGTGCTCTTGGGAAGGACCTGAGCGGAGGGCCCGCCGGGAGCCGTGGCCCCAGGTTGCCTTCCGCGCAAACTCGTGGTGAAGTCGTACAGCCCCCGGATCTCCTCGCGCGACAGGTCCCCGTTCCCCGGCATCTCCCACCCCGGGAGCCCCTCCAGGACGAGCTTCTCGAACCGGACGGGATCTGCCCCGCGCCATCCGGAGACGGGCAGCGTGGTCATGTAGGCGTAAGGCGCCGATCCCAGCATCCGAACTCGGACTCCGCCTTCGCCCGACGCGCCGTGACAGGACGCGCAGCGCTGGGCGTAGGACTTGGCCCCGGGAGCATCGGAAGGAGGCGCGGCCGAGCCGGAGGCCATGCTCCCGTCCGCCGTCATGCCGGGCGGCGCGGGCTCCGTCATGAGCCGGAGCGCCAGCTCGATCGGGATCGTCGGCCCGGGCTTCGCGGGACCGCCCGGTCCCGCGCCAGGGGTCGCGCTCGCGCCCCCTTCACCGCCGATCGGTCCGAGCCAGGCGAGATCCGCCGGCTTGTCCTCTTCGAGCTTCGGCGCGAACGTCCGGACGAAGTGCGCCAGCGCGAAACGATCCTCCAGGGGAATGTTCGTGAAGGCGGCCATCGCGGTTCCGGGAGAGCCTGTCGAGATCGTCTGCACGATCCGCGCGACACCTCCCCCGTATCGCCAGTAGCCCTCGTGGTAGTTCCTCGGCTTCGGATTCAGCGCGGCTGCCGCCGGCCCGTCCCCGAAGCCGGCGACGCCGTGACAGGAGGCGCAGTTGACCGCAAAGAGCGTCTTCCCCTTGGCGATCAGCTCGGGAGTGGGCTTCAAGAGCGCGGCCACATTCACCGTCGCGCCGGGCCCCGCGGCCGCGCGGGCGGCCTCCCCGCCGCCCTCCTTGCCCGCCGAGCGCATCCCCGCGAAATAGGCGAGCGTGGCGACAACGCCCAGAAGGACGCCCGTGACCACGAACTGCGCGATCGCGAGAGCACCCGCGTTCTCCTCGTGCTCCGGAGCGGGATGCTGGGGCGCCTTGGTCGTATCGCTCACGCGTGGAACCTCACGCTCGCGGGAAAATCCGGGTCGCCGTGCGGGGCGACCGGATGCCGGCTGAGGAAGGACTGAACCCTCCAGCCGAAGAGACCCAGGAACCCCAGCGCCACGCCGATCTCATTCCAGCTCAGGACGGCGCGCTCCGGCGAGAAGGCCGGGTAGATCAGCCAGTACGCGTCGAGCCACTGGCCGAGGATCACGCCCGCGCACACCGCGAGGAGGACGATCTCATTCTCCTTCATCTTCTGGGGCATCAGGACGAAGAACGGGATCACCCACTTGAGCACGGCGACCGCGATGATGACCGCTCCCCACCCGGTGTAGATCCGGTGGATCATCCACTCGATCTCCTCGGGGAGGTTGGCGTACCAGATGAGCATGAACTGGGAGAAGGCGATGTAGGTCCAGAACACCGCGAACGCGAAGACGAGCTTGCCGAGGTCGTAATAGTGGGCGCGGCCGATCACCCCCTGGAGCGCGCCCTGCCGGCGCAGGATCACCGTCACGATCGCGATCCCCGCGAGCCCGCTCTCCCACAGCCCCGCCCAGCCGTAGACGCCGAAGATGGTGCTGTACCAGGTCGGCTCGAGCGACATGAGCCAATCGAAGGTCGCGAGCGTGAAGGTGAGGGCGAACGTGACGATGAACGCCGCTGAGAGCTTGAGGTTCTTCCGCGTGAGCGCCGGATCGCGGGTCTCGTCCTGCCGAGTCGAGTTCCGGACGAAGAACCAGGAGAAGAACGACCAGAGCGCGAGGAAGAAGACGCTCCGGAGGATGAAGAAGTTCGGGGCCAGATAGCCCCCCTTGGCGATCAGCTTGGCCCCCACCCCCTGGATCGCGGCCGGGCTCGACCAGAGGTAGAGATGCGGAATGCCGACGGCCACCACCACGAAGAGGACGAGCGCCATGGGCACGAACGAGGAGAACGCGTCCGCGATCCGCCGAACCGCGACGCTCCACGTGGCGCCAACCAGGTAGTGGATGGCGGAGAAGAACGTGCCCGCGAGGCCGAGGCAGAGGAAGACCCAGAAGTTCTGGAGCCACGCAGCGTAGGCGCGGGTCGGATCGCTGCTCACCTCGAGCGAGAAGGTGACGGCGCCGATCACGATCAGGAGTCCGAAGAGGGCGCGCACCCCGGTCGATATGGATAGCGGGGCGACCCGCAGCTTCTCCGCGCGGGGCGCTGCTTGGGCGTAGGCGTCGCTCATGGCTTCCCTCCCGCGGGCGCCGGCTTCGCGGCCGCCGCTCCCGTCGAGTCCGCGGCCGCGGCGGCTCCCGCCGCCCCCGCGCTCGTGGTGTCCGGCGCGATCCCGGCGGCGCGCAGGTCTTGCGCGCTCGGATGCGCGGCGCGCTCCAGCGCCCGCACGTAGTGGATCACCGCCCAGCGGTCCTCGGGAAGAATCTGCGATGCGTAGCTCGGCATTAGATTTTGGCCGCGCGTGACCGTGTGGAAGATCCTGCCGTCGGGCCACCCGGTGACCTTCTCGGAGAGGAGCGAGGGAGGCATCGGAAACTTCGGCACGATGTATCCCTGGCCGTCCCCTTTCGGACCGTGACAGACGACGCAGTACGTCATGAACACGCGCTGCCCGCGGCCGAGCACAGCCGCCGTGCGCGGCAGCGGATTCACGAGCTCCCGCTGCGCGATGAGGCTGTCGCCGACCGCGTAGCGATAGGGCGTGAACCCGCGCGGAACGGTTCCCTCCACCGGCGGCCGCATCGCGGAGATGCCGGGATGCATCGGGTCTTCGTTCTGCGCCTTGATGGCGGGCGAATAGGCCATGTTCGGCATGTATTCCAGAGGAGGCGTGCCCTTCCGGTGCGAGCACCCCGTGAGGAGCGCGGGCACCGCCAGCGCCGCAAGCACCAGCGCCGCGACGGGGCTACGCCCTCTCCCTGTGTCGCGCGCGCTAGACACGGATCACCTTCATGTCCACCGGGCCGGTCCTGCGCAGGACCCCGAAGATCCGCTCCTCGTTCCAGTCGGGGCCGTATTCCGGCACGTAGAGCCCGAAACGGTCGTTCGTGAGATTCCGGTCCAGGACCCGGCCCTTGAAATTCGGGAGTCCGCAGGCCAGGAGGAGCGCGGCCAGGGTCATCGTCCCGCCCAGGAGAACGCCGCTCTCGAACGTCACCGGGATGAAGGCCGGCAGCGAGATCATGGGCTTGCCGCCCACGTTGATCGGCCAGTCGAAGGCCGAGGTCCAGATCTCGAACGTGAGGCCCAGCGCCGCCCCGGTGAGCCCCATGACCAGCGTCACGTACGGGATCCAGGATTTCCGGATCCCGAGCGCCTCGCTCAGCCCGTGGACCGCGTAGGGCGTGTAGGCGTCGATCCCCTGGAAGCCGTGCTCCCTGGCGAGCACCGCCGCGGTCAGGAGGCGATCCGGATCGTCGTAGAGGGCGAGCACCGCGCGTGTGGGCCCACGCTTCTTGAACCGGTCAAGGAACATGGACCGTCTCCTGGACGGGCGGGCGCGTCCGCGCCGCGGCCTCGTTCTTCTTCGCAGTCCAGAGCACGCTCTTCACCTCGGCCATCGAGATTGCCGGGAAGAAGCGGCAGAACAGGAGGAACCACATGAAGAAGAATCCGAACGAGCCCACGATCACGGAGTAGTCGAAGATCGTCGGCTTGTAGTAAGACCAGTTGGGCGGGAGAAAATCCCGGTGAAGCGACGTGACGATGATGGTGAACCGCTCGAACCACATCCCAACGTTCACAAGAAGCGAGATCACGAACATCACCGGGATGCTCCGGCGGAGCTTCTTGAACCAGAATACCTGGGGCGAGACGACGTTGCAGCTCACCATGATCCAGTACGCCCAGGCAAAGGGCCCCGTCGCGCGATTGAGGAACGTGAAGTGCTCGTAGGGGTTCCCGCTGTACATGGCCACGAAGAACTCGGTCGCGTAGGCGTATCCGACCATCATGCCCGTGGCCAGGATGATCTTGTTCATGTTCTCCAGGTGCTGGAGGGTGATGTACTCCTCCATGCCGAACACCTTCCGGAGAATCACGAGCAGGGTCACCACCATCGCGAATCCCGAGAAGATCGCCCCGGCGACGAAGTACGGCGGGAAGATGGTCGTGTGCCAGCCGGGCAGGAGGGAGGTCGCGAAGTCGAAGGACACGATGCTGTGCACCGAGAGCACGAGCGGCGTGGAGAGGCCGGCCAGCATCATGTAGGCGCGCTCGTAGTGCTGCCAGTGGCGCTCCGAGCCCGTCCAGCCCAGCGAGAGCGTCCCGTAGATCGCGCGACGCCATCCGGTGGAGCGATCCCGCAGCGAGGCGAAATCGGGGATGAGCCCCGTGTACCAGAAGCAGAGCGAGATCGTCAGGTACGTCGAGACCGCGAAGACGTCCCAGATCAGAGGGGACCGGAAATTCACCCAGAGGTAACGCCAGTTGGGCAGCGGCACGAGCCAGTAGGCGAACCAGGTCCGCCCCAGGTGGATGAGCGGGAACAGGCCCGCGGTCATGACCGCGAAGATCGTCATAGCCTCCGCCGAGCGGTTGATGGCGGTGCGCCACCGCTGGCGGAAGAGATGGAGGATCGCCGAGATGAGCGTGCCGGCGTGCCCGATGCCGATCCAGAACACGAAGCTCGTGATGTCCACCGCCCAGCCTACCGGGTGATTCAGCCCCCAGATCCCGATCCCCTTGTAGATCTGGTAAGAGATCTCCGCCGCGAACTGCAGCGTGAGAAGGAGGCTGATGCCGAAGAAGACCTTCCACAGTCTCCCCGGCTTCCGTTCGAGCGGAGCGGAGACGTCCTCGTTCACGTCCGCGAAGGTCTTTCGCGGATCGAGGAGCGGCTGGGAAGGAACGGTGGCGGGCGCGATGGCGACTTCGCTCATGCCCCGGCCTCCTCGCGGTTTCTCACCTTGACCTCGTAGGTCACGACGGGCCGCGTGTTCAGATCCCAGAGCACATGGTACCCGCGCGGACGCTTGGTCAGCTCGGTGACGCGGCTCTTCGGGTCATTGGTGTCCCCGAAGACGATCGCCTGGGTCGGGCAGGACTGCATGCACGCGGTCTCGATGTCGCCGTCCTGAACCGGGACGCCCAGCGCCTTCGCGCGCTCCTTGCCCTCGCGGATGCGCTGGATGCAGAACGTGCACTTCTCCATGACACCCTTGGACCGCACGGTCACGTCCGGATTCAGAACAAGCCGGAGGGATTTCTCGCGGACGCTGGAATAATCGAACCAGTTGAACCGGCGGACCTTGTAGGGGCAGTTGTTCGAGCAGTACCGCGTTCCCACGCAGCGGTTGTAGACTTGGATGTTCAGCCCCTCGCTGTTGTGCACGGTGGCAAGCACCGGGCACACGGTCTCGCAGGGCGCGTTTTCGCAGTGCTGGCACAGCATCGGCTGGTGGGTCGTCTCGGGGGTCTCGGCATCCCCCGAGTAGTAGCGGTCGATGCGGAGCCAGTGCATCTCCCGGCCGCGGAGCACGATCGACTTGCCCACGACCGGCACGTTGTTCTCGGCCTGACAGGCGACCATGCAGGCCGCGCAGCCGATGCACGCGTTCATGTCGATCGCCATTCCCCACCGGTGCCCCGGGTACTTGTGGGGCGTCCACATGGATGGCTTGCTCTCGGGCTCTTCGTTTCCGGACGTGGGGTCCTTCTGGAACGCGGCAAGCGTCGCCTCGTACACGATCGGCCGGTCCTCGGTGACGTTGTGCCCCTGCACGCAGGCGAGCGGCGCCACGCGTCCGGTCTTCGTGATCCGGGCGGGAATCCCGCTCAGCCCGATGCGTCCGGCGGTAGCCTGGGCGAGCGTGAAGCCATTCTGACCCACCTTGTTGCCGACCCGGCCGGTCGCGGTCCTTCCGTATCCGACCGCGATCGCGATCACGTCCGGATGGAGCCCCGGCTGCACGTGGACGGGAAGGTCGAACTTGGCGTGGCCGACGTCGACCGTGACCACGTCCGCGCGCATCTCGTACTCGGAGACGCCGAGCGCCTTCGCGCGCGAAGGCGCCATCGAAACGTAATTGTCCCAATCGATCTTCGAGACCGGATCGGGCAGCTCTTGCAGCCACGCGTTGTTCGCGCTCCTGCCGTCGTACATGGTGACCGGCGTGTAGAGCACGAGCGAGAGCGGACCGCCGGATGGAACCGGCGAGCCGGCCGGAGGGATCTCGCTCAGAGCGCCCGGCCGGAAGAGGCCCCCGCCGGAGCCTGGGGCAAAGCCGCCTGTCCGCGTGCCGGGAGCTCCCGCGTCCCCTGAGCCGCTTGCGCTGCGTGCGGACAGCCACACGCCCTCGCGGAGCGCACCCTCCCAGAAAATGTCGAAGGAGCCCGCCGCGTCGCTCCGCGGATAGATGTCTTTCCTCCAGGCCTCGCGCAGGTAGTCGTGCCAGGACCCGGCCGTCGTTGCGAGCGGCCCCGCCCCGAGCGCCCGCCCCCAGGCGAGCAGCGAGTCCTGCAACGCGCGCGTGTCGTAGAGCGGCGCGATCGTCGGCTGCGCCAGCGAGCGAACGCCGCGTCGCGGCTCGTGATCGTTCCAGGATTCGAGGTAGTGATTGTCGGGCGCGACGAAATCGGCGTAGCGCGCGGTCTCGTCCACGCGGTCGGAAAGGCTCACGATGAAGGGCACCCGCTTCATGAGATCGCCGAATCCCAGGGCGGCGGGCAGCGAATACCCTGGATTCACGCCGTGGATCAGGAGCAGATCGACCTCGCCGGCGCGCATGCGATCCGCCAGCGAGAGCATGGCGTCATCGGAGCCTTGCGCCTGGAGGGAAGGCGTCGAGGTGTCCACCGTCACGCCATCGTTCCCGAGTGCTGCGTTCAGGAGATTCGTCGCGACCTGGAGCGCCACGGCATGGTTCGCGGGCGCGGACTGCGCCCCCGCCATCACCAGGCTCTTGCCCCGGCTCGCCCAGAGCTCGTCCGCGAGCGCCGCGAGCGTCCCCGGCTTGAGCCCGGCGTCGCGCTCCACCGCCTCGGCCGGATGGTCGCGGAGCGCGGCGCTCACCGCGGCGTTCCCCGCGAGCGAGGCGCGCGGAGTCCGCACGTGCAGCTCGTGCGCGAGCGCGAGCGTGACGCCCAGGAGATGCTCGGGGCGCACGCGGTGGCGCACGTCGGCATTCGTTCCCGTCAAGGTCA
>JAYUAE010000030.1:0-2383 GCA_043741515.1 Candidatus Eiseniibacteriota bacterium
GTCTTGAGCGGCGACTCCCCCGTCGGCTTGAACTCGACCTGATCGGGCAGCAGCACCGGCAGCTCCGACTCGGGCACGGGCTGCATGCCGCACTTCGCGCATTCCACCATCGGGATCGGCGCGCCCCAATAGCGCTGCCGCGAGATGAGCCAGTCGCGGAGGCGGTAGTTCACGCGCGCCTCGCCGGCGGACTTGGCCGCAAGTGCCTCCACGATCGCGCGCTTCGCCACGCCGCTTGCCAGGCCGTCGAAGGTGCCCGAGTTCACGAGCTTCCCTTCCCCTTCATACGCGGACTTGCCGTCGTAGGCCGGCCCTTCCGCGGCGCGCACGACCTCGACGATGGGCAGCCGGTACTTCGTGGCGAACTCGAAGTCGCGCTGGTCGTGCGCGGGCACCGCCATGATGGCGCCGGTGCCGTAGCCCATCAGGACGTAGTTGGCGATCCAGACCGGGAGCCTGGCGCCGGTGAGGGGATGCACGGCGTGGATCCCCGCTTCGGCCCCCTCCTTCTCCGTCTCGACGGCGAAGCGATTCTCGACGCGCGCCTTCCGCAGCCGCTCGGCCAGATCCACGGCGGCGCGCGGCAGCTTGCCCTCGTCGCGCAGGCGCGCGACCAGGGGATGCTCTGCGGCCAGCACGACGTAGGTCGCGCCCAGGAGCGTGTCGGGGCGCGTGGTGAAGACCTCGATTACGTCCTTCGAGCCCTCGATCGGAAAGCGGATCGTGGCGCCCTCGCTCCGGCCGATCCAGTTCGTCTGCATGGTCCGGACCTTCTCGGGCCAGTGGACCAGCTGCTCCAAGTCATGCAGCAGAGGATCGGCGTAGGCGGTGATCTTGAAGTACCACTGCTCCAGGTCGCGTGTCTCGACGGGCGTGCCGCAGCGCTCGCAGGCGCCGTCCACCACCTGCTCGTTGGCGAGCACGGTGTTGCACGAGGGGCACCAGTTCACGGCGCCCTTCGCGCGATAGGCAAGGCCGCGCTCGTAGAGCTTGAGGAAGAGCCATTGGGTCCATCTGTAGTACGTGGGATCGCAGGAGGCGATCTCGCGCTCCCAGTCGTAGGCGAGGCCCCAGTGGACCAGCTGCTCCTTCATGCGCGCGATGTTCTTCTTCGTCCACGTGGCGGGATGGATCTTGTTCGCGATCGCGGCGTTCTCGGCCGGCAGCCCGAACGCGTCCCATCCCATCGGCGTGAGCACGGAATGCCCCTGCATCCTCTTCAGCCGCGTGACCACGTCCCCTAAGATGTAATTTCGCCCATGCCCGACATGAAGGTCTCCGGACGGGTACGGGAACATGTTGAGGCAGTAGAACGGGCGCTCGGCCTTCATGGCATCGCGGATCTCGAAGAGCCCTTCGTCCTTCCAGAGCTTCCGCGCTGCGCGCTCCAGCTCGTGGAAGGGGTAGACGTTCCTCGTCCTCACCGCCTGCTCTTCGGTTCCGGGCTGCCCGGGATGCTCGTCTCTCATCGGCTCATCCACGGATGGCGCGCCTCACGGTTTGAACGAGTGTGGAAGCCAGCTCGACGTCGCGGATCTCGCCGCGCTTGAGCGCGCGGTCGGCCCGGTACACCTGGTCCAGCACCGCGCGCGCCTTGTCGGCCTTGAGCGGGACCGAGGGCCGCGAGGCGCGGCGGTAGTAGAAGCTCTGGGGCTCCAGCGCGGAGAGCGCGCATTCGGCCAGCGCCCAGAGCGCGCTCGTTCCGCCCACCCCCTCGCGCGACAGCGCCTCGGTCTCGGCGCGCGCTTCGGCCGCGCTTCCCGCGAGCAACGCCTGCGCCCAGCGCTCCACCGACGCCCCGGCGGTCGCCTCCCGGAGCGCGTCGAGCGCGCTCGCCGGCACCTTTCCACCGGGATCCGCGTGCGCGGCGAGCTTCTGCATCTCCTGGCGGAAGGAGAGAAGGTCGGGAGCGTTTCGGTACACGGACTCGATGGTGGCTCCTGGAAGCTTTGCGCCTGCCTCCTCGGCCGCGATCTTGGCCCACTCGAGCCCTTCTCCGCCTCGAATGCGGAGCGGCACGGTCGTCGCGATCGCGGCGATGGCGCCGAGAAACTTGAGCTCGTCCGGCTCGCGCATGGTCGTCAGCAGCACCGAGACGCCTTCGCCCGGGTCCCCCGCCCACGCGAGGAGCGTGTCCTCGGTGGGGCTGCCCATCTTGGAGCCTTCGCGGATCCAGATGCGCTGCGCCCCCCCGAAGAGCGAGAGGGTCCGGAGCGCGCCCGCGAGCGTCTCGGCGTCGAGCACGTCCCCTTCCAGCCGCTGGAACTCCGCCCCTTCCGCTTCGGCGCCCGCGCGGAACGCCCGTACGATCCGCTCGCGGAGGAACTCCTCCGGCCCCGCTGCGAGCACCAGGGGCGGCAAGGCGCTGCCGGGTCCGGCCAGG
>JAYUAE010000031.1:0-13087 GCA_043741515.1 Candidatus Eiseniibacteriota bacterium
AAGCCCTCGCTCCGCTTCCCCATCCGCTCGCTCGCGAACGTCAAGTATCTCGTGAAGGAAGGCTATTTCGAGATCCGCGGCATGAAGAAGGAGCGGACTCTGACGGTGAACACCGTGAAGACCTTCGCGCAGACGCTCCGCATGATGGCCCTCTCCAAGACGCTGGTCGAGACCGACGACATCGCGACGAAGAGGGAGGCCTACTACGTCTCCAAGAACTGGGACGAAGCCCGCTTCCTGGAGCAGACCGAGTCGGACACGGTGATGGACGACGTCGAGGCGCTCTTCGAGGTCAATCGCGAGCAGCTGGGCTTCGTGCCCGAAGAAAAGGGCGGGGACGTCGCTGGGAACCTGGTCGTGATCGACAAGGACCCGAACACCGGGAAGGCGATCCGGATCGACTGCACCAAGTTCGGCTCGGGCGCCTATTCGATCCCGATCTCGGTCGAAGATCTCAAATTCGAGACCAAGGCCAAGTTCATCCTCGTCATCGAGACCGCCGGGATGTTCCAGCGCCTGGTGAAGCACGGCTACTGGAAGAAGGCGAACTGCATCCTGGTCTCGATGGGGGGCGTCCCGACGCGCGCGTGCCGGCGCTTCATCCGGAGGCTCGCGGACGCGCAGAAGATCCCGGTCTACGTGTTCGTGGACGGCGATCCCTACGGGATCAGCAACATCTACCGGACGTTCAAGGTGGGCTCGGGGAACGCGGCACACATCAACGAGTTCTTCTGCGTGCCGCAGGCCCGGTTCTTGGGCATCACGCCCCAGGACATCCTGGACTACAAGCTACCCACGCATCCGTTGAAAGAGGTGGACATCAAGCGGGCCAAGGACGCCCTGAAGAACGACCCCTTCTTCCTCCACCACAAGGAGTGGTCGAAGGCGATCGAGCACTTGGTCTCGATGGGAGTCCGCGCCGAGCAGCAGGCGCTGGCCGCTCACGGACTGAACTACGTCATCGACACGTACCTGCCCGAGAAGATCGCGCACCCGGAGAAGTTTTTGCCTTAGGGCGGGGCTAGCTACTTCTTCACATCGAGCCAGACGTAGATGGTCGCGCTGTCCTGCTGAACCGTGAGCGTATCGCCGCGAGGCAGGCGCTCCACCTGGGAGCGGATTTCGTTCAGGTAGACCTTGTGCCTCCCGGCGCTCACCGAGCTTTTCAATCCTAGCGCGAACATCGCGTCGACCGTCTTCTTGGGCATCGTCATCGCGACGGTCGCCATGTCCTTCCCGGGCTCCCACACTTCGACATGGAAGTCGGGATTCTTGCCCCACCACCAGGGTGCGGGGGATGGCGGCGCCGTGCGGATCGTCCAGAAGACGCCGATCGCCAGGGAAACGACCACCAGGGCCAAGATCCAGAGTCCAGCGCGTTTGCCTGCCATGGCATTCTCCTCGGGGGGGCCAAAGAGCCTCAGTGCCCGTACGCTAGCATGGCCCGGCGTGTTTCGTCTAACGCACCCTCGCCGGGAGTTCCTCCGCCGCGGCCCGCTCGCCGTTGACCTTCTCATCCACGTACTTCATGCGGACCGAGAGCGAAACGATGATCACCGTCACCCCGAACAGGCACACGATGGTGGCGCCCATCGGCCAGTCCCTGACGTAGGACAACACCGCACCGAGAACGGAGACCACGAACGCGATGATCCATGCCCAGTAGATTCGGGCCCGGCCTCTCCGGCCCAGCAGCGTCGAGCAGACGACCGGGACGATCAGATAGGAGAATACCGCCAGAACCCCGGACACCTTGACGGAGCTCGTGACCACCAACCCGAACGCCGCATAGAAGAAGAAGTCCCATTTCTTGACCGACAGGCCCATCGCGCGCGCCTTCTTGGGATCCTCGGAACAGAGGGAAAGTTTCCGGCGGCTGAGGAAAAGAAAGGCTCCCACGACCACGTCGATGGTGGCCATCACCGCGATGTCTTTCCACGTCACCCAGCCGAGCGCCTCTCCGCTCAGCGCCCCGCTCACGTGCTCCGCACCGTGCGGCGCATTGGAGAGCATCAGCAACGTCGTGGCCGTCGCCAGCGCGAACGAGATCCCGATGAAGGCTTCCTGCAACACCGAGTGCTCCCGATCCCACAGGAAACTGAAGAGCGCGGCTCCCAGCAGCGTGAAGCCGAAGGCCCAGTAGTACATGCTGGGGTCGTGCGGCTCGGCTCCCAGCAAGAAGGCCACGCTCTGACCCATCGCGGCGATCTGCGCCAGCGCCAGATCCACGAAGATCACTCCCCTCGCGAGCACGTGCCGGCCCAGGGCAGGAAGGATCAATACGAGGAGGAGGCATGCCAGAAGCGGCAACGCCATGACCGCAAAGAAGTTCATCGCTGGCCCTCCGACTTGCCGGAGAGAGCTCCGGCCATCAACGACACGATCGAGTCGAACTTGGAGAACACGTCATCGGTTCGCGGCAGGCCCCCAGCCTCGAGGGCAACCTCCACCGCCACGCCGCCCGCGCGCTTCGCCACCTGTTGGCTGGCGTCGGCGTTGTAGTACGGCTGGTACACCACCACCTTGACGCCGGCTTTCTTCATCGCCTCCGCAAGCTCGTTGATGTGGTGGGGACTGGGAGGGATGCCCGGTTTGGGCTCGATCGTGTCGAACAACTTCAGCCCGAACCGCTCGGCGAAATAGATGAAGTTCTTGTGATAGACGACGATGGACGCCCCTTTGTACGGCTCCATCTGCTTTTCCCATTTCGCCAGCGAGGCTTCCATCTTCTCGTTGAACGCCTTGGCATTCGCCGAATAGTCCGCCGCGTTCGCGGGATCCAGGTTCGAGAATACCTGGGCGAGATGGCCGGCCACGACCTCGAGGGCCTTCGGGTCGGCGTAATAATGCGGATTGCCGAGCGGATGCACGTCACCCTCGGCACGACTCACCGTGCCCGAGGGCTTTTCGAGCACACGGACCCCTTCCGATGCGTCGACAAAGCCTCTCGTGCCGGGCTGGATTCTGGGATTACGGCTCCCCGGCAGGACCAGCGGCAGCCAGCCGCCGTCCAGCTCCAGGCCGGTCGACACGAACACGTCGGCGTGCTGGATTGCTTTCATCAGGCTCGGCTTCGCCGGAACGAAGTGCGGGTCCTCGTACCCGCGACAGAGGCTTTGAGCTGTCACGTGCTTTCCGCCGACCAGCTGGGCGACGGAAGCGAGATCGGTCAACGACGTGGCGACCTTCAAATCCGCGAACGCAGGCGCGGCCGCCAGCAGGCCGAGCAACATTATCAACATGCATCGAATCGGCGATTTCATGGAATCCTCCGAAAGTTTCAATACGCGTGGGCTGGGTGGTATCCGATCGTGTAGCTCATTTGAACCATGAGCCGGTCGTCGGTTGGATGGACGCCGGCGTCCGCCTTGGCGTGGCTGTACTCGAGTCTCACGAACGAGAACTCCGAGGGCATCCACGCGAGGTTCACAGAACCCCGGTTCACCTTGCCGGGAACCGGAGCGCCGGTGTCATCGACCAGAAAGTCCGTGAAGCTCTTCCGGGCTTGCTCGCCGCGAATGCCCGCCCACCAGATCTGCGACAGGCGATACTGAAACGACGCGTATTCGCCGTCCTGCTCCCGGGCGTAGTTCCCACCGGCCGACGACCCCTTCTGGAGGTATTCGCTCTGCAGAATCCACCCGCGCCGGTTCGAGCTTCTTGCCGGCACGTTGCGGATCGTCACGTCCGCGCCATACGCGGCGTGCCTGTGCCCATCGGTACCACGTCCTTGTAAGAGGGACTGGCCGATTTCCAGGGTCGTCGCGTCGTTCAGATCGAACTGATTCTTGAAATGCCCCAGGAACGGGACGTTGTCGTGCCGGGTAGACCCGAGATCCAGCGGATGATCGCCATCGGCGGCGTTCGCCTCGTAGATGCCTCCCGTCAACTCGGAGAACCAGGGCAGCGGAGTGAGCCACGTGGCCTCCACGCCGGCGTCCTTGAATCCTTCATTGCCGATGGTGTTGGCCATGACGATCGGAGCCTGGATGAAAGGAAACGCGTGGGTGTGGAGCAGCCCGTGCTTTCCGAAGGTGCCGCGCATCTTCCCCAGTTTCAGTTGAATGGATGGGATGCTGGTGTTCCGGACCCAGACCTCCTCAGGGTCCACCGACCCGTCCCCCACGAAGACGATGTTGCTCGCGAAGGTCCAGTACGGATCCACGACCGACATGAGGCTGATCTCCGCTTCGTCGAAGTGCAGCCCATAAGCCTGGTCCAGGTTGTGTGCGGCCTGTCCGGAGAAGAGGGCGTTCATTCCGATGGCCGGGTTGGCGAGGTTCGAGAACATCGACGACGTCTGGGCGGTCGCGAGCGCCGGCGCACATACCGCGGCGGCGAACACGCATACGACCATGCGAAGTTTCATGCGAACGGAACCTCCTTAGAATCGTAAGAACGAAAGGGAGAAACGTGGCCCTGCGCGTCTCGCGTGACGAAGAGCGTTCGGGTTCGGGGTGCGGGTTATGACGCGCAGGCGCTAGGCGCCCGGTTGCGGAGAGCTAGACGAGGGGCGGGGCGCGGCTCCGGGGGGTGCCGTGGAGCTCGAAATCCCAGCCTTGGTCGCCGGGAAGGGGGAGAAGGTAGCCGGTTGGCGCGGGAGCCGCCTGGGGCTCGATCGCGGCGACAGCCGTCGCCGGGGTGTGTGCGACCGTGCAAAGGGCGCAGTCGTGCCCCTGGAGGCCATCGTGATGCTGATGCGCGGCGGCGAGAAAGAGCGTGCTCAGGACATAGAGCGCGATGATCCCGCGAAGCCACGGGTTATGCCGACGAAGATGGGTCATCGCTCTGTCAACCCTGAGCCAGGCTTCCAGGTTCCGCAAGCGGAAAGGCAACCGGGCCTCGTTTCACCCCTTCCGCGCCGCCCAGATCATTCCCAGCCCCCAGACGATGAGGAGCACCGGCCAGTAGCGCTGGATGTTGCCGTGCAGGTAGCCCAGCTCCTTGAGCAGCAGGACCACCCCGACTACGACGAGTGTGAGCGGGAACGCGATGCTGTGCTTTCCAGGTGCCGCCATTCCGATTCCTCCTGTGTCTGGACCGCGGTCAGCGGCATGCGTTCGATCTTGATGCGCACGAACATTCCGTCCACGAGGATCTTCACCGCGCGCCCGCGTCCTTCGGCGGCGTCCACCCGATCCTTCGCGCGGCCCGGCGCGAGCTGCTCGACGTTCGAGGGGAAGCTCCGGAAGACGAAAGGAGAATGGCTCACGATCCGGACCGGGCAGTCCCCGGGAATGCGAATTTGGGCATCCGACGCGAACCCCCAGACCACGATCTCCTCAGGCCGGCCGGAGTCGTCGAATTCGATGCGGCCCGAGGAGAGAATCCCATGGACGTCGCAGCGCGTGGGTTTGAGCTTCCGGAGATCCGCGCGCATCAGCGCGAGCCATCCCCTCCAGTTGAGCGCAAAGGGCAGGCCCCCGGGCACGCGCACCTCGAGCCTCGCGGCCGGAGGCGGGATGCCGAGTCCTCCTCGCACCTGCGGCCAGTCGAGGGTCGCCCTTTTCCCCGCGACCACGAAGCGGTAGCCGGCCGCGGAGTCCCCGGCCGCGCCCCGCAGCGCGATCGTGACCGCGCGCGCGCGCGGTGACTCGGCGAGGTCGAAGCTCCCGGCGAACGTGAGGACGCGGACGGTGAGCGACGCGGCGCCGGTCTTGCCCAGATCGATCGAGGTGGCGCCGTGCGCGAGCTTTCCCGCCTTCTGCTGCCGGTTCATCCAGTAAACGCCCAGCGCGATGCCTCCGAGGATGAGGAAAATGGCGAAGCAGCCGAGCACTGGATTCTTGATGGCCCCCGCGAGGAAGGCGAGTCCGAACGCGATCAGGAGGAGCGGCCAGTAGCGAAGGAGGAATATGGGCGTGTCGGGATGGGCGAAGCCCGCGTGGACGGCGAGGAACAGGACACCGATCGCGAGGAGGAGCGCGCCGAGCGCGATTTTTCCGAAATTCATCCCGGAAGCGGTACCACGGGATCAGGCTCCGCGCAAGTGGCGTCATAGTCTCGACTCGCGCAGGATTGGCCTTGACAGGCCCCCTCAGGGAGGGGATTCTCCGCGAGTTTGAAGCAACATTCACATTGTGAAGTATATTTCACTTATGACGGAGGGACAGAGGTGATCGTTCGTGCGGGGAGAGGGAGCCATCTTCAAATTATCATGGTTGCGATTCTCATCATGTGTGCCCCTGGAGCCTGGGCTGAGGATGAAGAACGGGGCAAGCTTCAGTTCCACGGCTACGGCGACATGCATTACAACAACCCGCGTATCGACACCATGTCCTCGGGCGCTGGAAAGGAACTCGATTTCCACCGCTTCGTGCTCGGCTGGGAATACGAGTTCACCGAGGATCTCCGCGTTGAGGGGGAGCTGGATTACGAGCACGCGGCGAAGGAGCTCGAGCTGGAGGAGGCCTACCTCGAGTACGACGTCCTGCCCACCCTTGCGCTCCGTGTGGGGACCTTGCTCATTCCGGTCGGTCCGTTGAACGAGAACCACCAGCCCCCACTCTACTACAGCGTCGAGCGCCCGTACGTGGAGCGCTACATCATCCCGACCACCTGGCAGGAGAACGGCGCGGGCGTGGCGGGGCAGGCGGGCGAACGGTTGAACTATCGCGCGTACGTCACCGCGGGGCTCGACGCGACGAGGATCACCTCGCTGGGCGGCCTGCACGACGTCAGCTCGAAAGGCTCGGAATCCAAAGCGGACGATCTCGCGGGCGCGGGGCGACTGGAATATGCGCCAGCGCGCGGGGTCACGCTCGCGGGCTCGGGATATTACGGGGGCGCGGATCAACGCACGCCGGGGCTGGGGAAGGTGACGATTTCGATCGTGAGCGCGGATGCCCGCTTTCGCCGTGCCGGATTCGACCTGCGTGGCGTGTTCGATCGAGTTCACGTGGACGGCGCCGCCCGCGTGAGCGCCTTGGTGGGCCAGACGGTCGGCCAGGTGATGCAGGGCTGGTACGCCGAGGCGGCCTACGACCTCTTGCGCCGCGACCGGACGGGAAGCGCGGGGCGCTCGCTCGTCTTTTTCGGCCGCCACGAGGAACTCGACACCAACGAGGAACCGCCCCCGGGGTTCCCCGCCGATCCGGCGGCAGACCGCAAGGTGACGACGGCGGGGGTGTCGTACTATCCGATCGAGAAGGTCGTGTTCAAGGCGGACTTCGAGCACTGGAAGGACGACGCCGATGCCCGGCTCAACCGCGTGAACCTCGGCGCCGCATTCATGTTCTGACGAGGGATTCGATGGCCGGCTCCGGTGGGTGGCGCGCGATCTGGCCCCGCGCCGGGCGACTTAGCCGTTGACAATAACCTCGGTCCTCCGGACTATGTGCGCCCACTCAAGGACTTACGCGGAGGGAGCATGGGTGAGCTGAAGGGAAAGTCGGCGCTCGTCACCGGGGGCACGCGCGGGATCGGCCTCGCGACCGCTCTGGCCCTTGCCGACATGGGCGCCGACGTGGCGATCAATTTCTTCCGGAGCCGCGAGTCGGCCAAATCCGCCGTGGACGAGATTCAGAAGCGCGGCGTCAAGGCGCTGGCGGTGCGCGCGAACGTCGGGAACGAAGAGCAGATTCCCAAGATGTTCGAGGAAGTGAAGAGCGCGTTCGGCAAGCTCGACATCCTGGTCTCGAACGCGGCGCTCGGGCACTTCGGAAACGTGCTCGAGGTGAACGACAAGATGTGGGATGTGGCCATGAGCACCAACGCCAAGGCGCTCCTCTTCTGCGCGCAGGAAGCGGTGAAGATGATGCCGGACGGCGGGAGGATCGTGGCGCTCACCTCGCTCGGCTCGCACCGGTACATCCCCGGGTACGCGGCGATCGGGGTCTCGAAGGCCGCGATCGAAACGCTGGTGCGCTATCTGGCCTACGAGCTGGGGTCGCGGAAGATCAACGTGAACGCGGTCTCGGGCGGATTCATCGACACCGACTCCCTGAAGATCTTTCCGTCCTATGACGAGATCATCCGGGAATCCACCCGCCGCACGCCGCTGGGCCGCGTGGGCACACCCGAAGAGATCGCGAACGTGGCGGCATTCCTGGCCACCGACAAGGCTTCGTGGGTGACGGGACAGGTGATCATCGTGGACGGGGGCTACACCCTGGGCTAGCGCGGGCGCCCCGCCCGAGGCTAGCGCCTCGCGATCCAGCCGCCGACGAGGCGCGTGCTACCCAGGAAACGCGCGAGCTTCCCGTCGAAGAGCAGCACGCCCACGATCCCCAGATTTACCACCGAGGCGACGGTCACGGTCCGGACGATCGCGGCCTCGCCGCCGAACTCCGGCGGCCGCGTGATCAGGTAGGCCAGGACCGACAGCTCGTTGACGAGCGCAAGCGCGATCCCCCATCCTCGCGCGGCCGCGCGGCCCAGCCAGAGCGCCGTCATGACGTAGAAGCTCCCGGCGGCCATCAGCGCGGCGAAGAGCGCGCTCTGGATCGCGAGGTGGAGCAGATACCCCTCGAGCTTCCCCTGCGAGGCCTGCTGGACGATGTAGAAGGCTCCTCCGATGACGCCGCGGAAAAGCTCCTCGAAGCCCTTCACGGCCCAGATCGCCGCGAGCACGTAGATCTCGGGCGGACGCGCGACCGTGGCGTGCGGCTTCGCGGCGCCGGGCGGGTCCATGCTCAGACCGGCGCCGCGGCCGTGATGGTGGGTGCGTGCCGGACCGGAAAGTTGACCGAGTTCGCGATGAAGCAGACGGCGTGGGCCCGCTCATGGAGCGCTCGCGCCTTCTCCGCGTCCGATCCCGGGGCGACGGTGACCTTGGGATGCAGCGTGACGTCCGTGAACTTCACGACGCCGTCCACGCGCTCCATGCGGCCGAAGACTTCGTCCTCGTATCCGATCACGTGCACGCCCGCGCGAGCGCAGAGCGCGAGGTAGCTCAGGCAGTGGCACGCGGAGAGCGCGGCCACGAGCAGGTCCTCGGGATCGTGGAGGGTGGGATCCCCGCGGAACGCCGGGGCTGCGCTGCCTCGGATCGAGGGCTTCCCCTCGAAATCGACGCGATACTCCCGCGAGTAGTCTTCGTAGCTCGCGGTGGGGCCCTTCGCGGCTCCCGACCAAACGAGCCGGCATTCGAACCGGTGTTCCTCTTGCCCTGCGCTCATGTCATCGCTCCTTCAAGAAGTTCCGATCAAGCCGGCGCCGTTTCGGTCGTCGCGCCCCCGGCGTCCCGATCCAGCGCGCGATCCAGTCTATGCCTCAAGTCCCAGTAGCCCACGGTCGCGACGAGCGCGAGGGCGCCGATCGGCGTCCATAGGAGCATCGGCCGCTTCGACGCCGAATCGAGCAGGACGCCGCCGATCAAAGGGCCGATGGACCAGCCGAACGAGTTGAATAATCCGTACACGCCCATGTACCGGCCGCGAAGCTCGACGGTGGAGAAGTTGGCGACGAGGTTCATCGAGGCCGGCGTCGTGACGATCTCGCCGAGCGTCACGACGAACATCGCGGCGGTGAGAAGCGCGAGGCTGTGGCCCAAGCCCATCATCGCATAGCCCAGCGCGTAGAGGATACTCCCGGCGATCAGCGCGGTGGTCATGCGATACGGAGCGAGCGCGCGCACGACGGGGAATTGCAGGAAAACCACCATGAGGCCGTTCAGCGTGTAGAGCGCTCCCAGCTCGAGCTTGGAAATGCCCGCCCACTGCACCGCGTAGACCGAAAGCGTGGAGATGAGCTGCGACATCACCGTGAAGAGCACCAGCGAGACCACGCAGTAGCGGACGAAGGTCCCGTCGCGGAGCGCCTGGCCCAGCTCCCCGAACCCGAAGCGGGCGAGCGGAGTCGTTCCCGTTGAGGAGGGTAGGAGTGTGGTCGATTCCTGGATCTCGAGGGAGCGGGCGACACGGTGCGGCCTGGTCTCCTCGACCGTGAACGCCATGAGCAACCCGGCCGCGAGCAGGACCCCCGCCGCGATCAGGAAGAGCGTGGGGTAGGACAGCGCGGCAAGAAAGCCCCCGATGGCGGGCCCGATCGCCCATCCCAGGTTTCCCCCGATGCGAAGCACCGCGTAGTACTCGGCGCGGGCGGCTCCGGTGGCGATGTCGGCCACCATGGCCCCTGAGGGGGGCTCGAACGCGCGCCCCGCGAGCGCGCTGAGGGAGGTCAGGAGGAAGAACCAGAGGATGGGAGCGTGGACCAGCACCGCCACGCCGAATCCGACGAAGGTCATCGAACGGACGATTTGCGATCCGACGATCACGACCTTTCTTCCGAGGCGATCCGTCAGCTCGCCTCCGACCACCTGCCCGATCGCGCCCGCCAGCGCCGCGAAGAAGAAGATCCCCCCCACGAGGCTCATGCGGACCCCTCGCTCACCGTGCAAGTAGAGGCTCAGGAACGGGATGACGATGGAAAAGCCCGTGGATCCGAGGACGCGCCCCAGGAACAGGTGCAGCAGCCGGCGGTCCCTCTGGAAGAGGACGCGGTGCGGAAAGGCGCTGTCGAGCCAGCCGAGCATGGTAGATTTCGCGGGCCCGGCGTGAGCCGTTCGGTCACGAAGGGGTGCGTGCGAACGGAGGATACCCGCGCGCCGGTATTGTTTCCACTAAGGAGGATCGGGCGATGGTCGGCGAGTTCAAAGCATTCCTGCTCAAGCACGGGGTGATCGCGCTCGCGGTCGCTGTGGTCATCGGCGGGGCGGTCCAGAAGCTGATCGCGGCCATCGTGGCCGACCTCATCATGCCGGTCATCGGCGCCCTCACGCCGTCCGGAAACTGGCGGACCGCAACCGTTTCCATCGGCAGAGTCAAGCTGGGGGTCGGAGACTTTCTCGGGGCGATGGTCGACTTTCTCATCATCGCCGTGGTGGTGTTCCTGATGGTGAAGGCGTTGGTCCGGGAGAAGCCGCCGGAGACCGCGCTGCCCGCCGCCTAGAGGGAAGAGTGCCCACGCCTGGAGAAGTCAGGATGGACGACCTCGCGCCGCGGCGGGCGCCGGAGCGCCCCGGCGCGCTCTCGCACCACCGCGGCGAGAAGCTCATGCCGCTCGGGGAGGCGGTGGAGCGTTTCGTGCGGCCCGGCGTTTCGGTGGCGCTGGGGACCTGCCTCGAGCAGATGATCCCCTTCGCGGCCACGCGGGAGATCATGCGTCAGAAAATCGGCGACCTCTCCCTGATCGGGCCGGTTTCGGACATCTGCTTCGACCAGCTCATCGGCGCCGGGCTTGCGCGGCGGGTCCTGGCGGCGTGGGTGGGGAACGTCATGATGGGCTCGGCCTACTGCTTCCGCCGCGCGGTCGAGCGCGCCGAGCCACGGGCGCTTGAAGTCGTCGAGTTCTCGAATTTCACCCTGGCGCTGGCGCTCCACGCGGCCGCGATCGGGTCGCCCTTTCTGCCGACCCGGTCCGCGCTGGGGTCCGACATCGCGTCGAGGAACCCGTATCTCACGCCGATCGCCGATCCTCTGGCCGAGGGGGGGCCGCTTCTCGCGGTCCGGGCGCTCCATCCCGACGTGGCGATCGTGCACGTGCAGCGCGCCGATCCCCACGGGAACGCGATCATGTGGGGCAGCCTCGGGATCACCTCGGACGCGGTGCGCGCGGCCCGCGCGGTGATCGTGACCGCGGAGGAGATCGTGGCGGAGGAGCAGATCCGCCGCGATCCCAACCGCGTCGTGGTTCCCGGCATCGTGGTGGCCGCGGTGTGCGAGGCCCGCTGGGGAGCGCATCCCTCGCCGGTGCAGGGCTTCTACCGGCGAGACCACGAGGCGTATGCGGACTACCATCGCGTGACCAAGACTGTCGAGGGCTACGAGCGATGGCGCGCGGAGTGGGTCGAGGGCGCGGCCGACTTGGACGCCTATATCCGGCGGCTCGGCAACGAGCGGGTCGCGGCGCTCATTCCTCTCGAGCATCACTTCCCGGAGCCGGTGGATTATGGCTACTAGCTCCATCACGCTCCGCGCAGAGACCGTGCGCCCCCGGGTCCGCGCGCTCCCCGTGGAGCTCACGCCCATGCAGGCGCTGGCCGCGGTCGAGCGGGATCCGCACACGCTGTTTTTCGAGTCGGGAGGTCCGGCCGGCGATGGCGCCCGCTGGACGCTCCTCGCCTTCGACCCACTCTGGCGTCTGGAGGTGCGCGATGGGACGCTGTGGAGGATTTCGGCGGGCGCCTCCGAGAGCGTTCCGGGAGATCCGATCTCCGCGCTGGCCCATGCATGGCCGGACCGCATCGAGTACGCCGGCGAGGGTCCGCGCCTGCCTTTTGTCTCGGGTCTCGCGGGCTTTCTCTCATACGACCTGAAAGATCATCTGGAGCGTTATCCGGGCCGCGCGCGCCGGGAGTCCTCGCTCCCGGATCTTTTCCTCGGTTTCTACGACGTGGTCTTCGCATGGGATCGCGAGCGCCGTGAGGGCTGGGCCGTTTCGACGGGGCTGCCCGCGCGCGACCCCCGCTCGCGCGCCGAGCGCGCGGAGGCGCGCCTTGCGGCGCAGTGGGAGCGGGTGGTGGAGGGTCCGCTGGAGGCGGCATCCGGGAGCGGCGCGCGGACGCCCGCGCCGGGCGCCGTGCCAGGGCACGCCGTCCTCCCGGCGATCCGCTCGAACTTCACCCGCGAGGAATACCTGAGAACCGTGGAGCGCGCCCTCGAGCACATCGCCGCGGGCGACATCTACCAGGTGAACCTCGCGCAGCGGTTCCGGGTCGAGGCGGCGCCGCAGGCGGCCGCGCTCTATCGCTCGCTGCGCGTGGAATCGCCGGCGCCCTTCTCCTCGCTCGTGACCACGCCAGGTGGAGGCATCGCCTCTTCTTCGCCGGAGCGATTCTTCGCGATCGAGGGGGATCGCATCGAGACCTGGCCCATCAAGGGCACGAGGCCCAGAGGCGCGACCGGCCAGGAAGACGCGGACCTCGCCGCGGCGCTCCAGGCGAGCGCCAAGGACCGCGCGGAAAACGTGATGATCGTGGACCTCGAGCGGAACGACCTGGGGCGGATCTGCGAGACCGGGAGCGTGCGCGTGCCGTCGCTTTGCGAGGTAGCGAGCTTCGCCAACGTGCATCACCTCGTATCGCGCGTCGAGGGGAGGCTGCGCGAAGACGTGGGCCCGGCGGACGTGATCCGCGCGATGTTTCCGG
>JAYUAE010000032.1:0-5662 GCA_043741515.1 Candidatus Eiseniibacteriota bacterium
CGGCTCCCCTCCGGCCTCGCGAAGCACCGCGATCACCTTGTCCAGCGCGCGCGCGAACTGCTCCGCGAAATCGGGCCGCTTGCCGACGGCCTCGTCCTCCCATCCGGCCTGCCCGGCGATGAAGAGGAGACGCCCCTCCCTCGGCGCCAGGAGGCCGTTGTTCCAGCCCTTCGGGGCGCCCAGCGCCGCCGGATTGACGATCTGGAATTTCATCGGTCGCGCGCGCCGCCCGCGCCGCCCGATTTCAAGACGATGGACTGCCCCGTCAGCTCGCTTCCTCCCGAGCAGAGATCCACGACCGCGGCCGCGACCTCCTCCACGCTCACGAGCCGGTCCTGTCCCGCGGATGCCAGCACCGCGGCAAGCGCCTCCGCGCGGGGCAGCTCGGCTCGCGCCTCGACATTCGCGAGCGTGCGCTCGGTCATCGGCGTGTCCACGTATCCCGGGCACACGGCGTTGACGGTAACGCCGGTCCCGGCGAACTCCAGGGCGACCGAACGGGTGAAGCCCAGCACCGCGTGCTTGGACGCGCTGTAGTGGGACACATACTTCGCTCCCTCCAGACCGACGATTGACGCGAGATTCACGATCCTTCCCCAGCCTCGCCCCGCCATCTCGGGAGCGAACTCGCGTGTGCAGAGGAAGGTGCCGGTGGCGTTCACCTCGAACATCCGCTCCCAGTCGGCCAGCGAGATCTTGCGAAGGGGCGCGGACGCCGAGTCGCCGGCGTTGTTGACCAGCACGTCCACGGCGCCGAGGAGCGAGCGCGCCTCGTGGGCGAGGTGGATCACGCTCGCTTCGTCGGTCACGTCGCACGCGACGGCCCAGGCCTTGGCTCCCCGCCCGCGCAGCTCGGCCGCCACCTCCTCGATCTCGCGGGAGGTTCGCGCGGCCACGACGACGTTGGCGCCCTCGCCCGAGAGCGCGCGCGCCACGGCGGCCCCGATGCCGCGCCCGCCGCCGGTCACCACGGCTCCCCGCCCGGCCAAGGACCCGCGTGTCATGCGCCCCCCGAGAAGGCCAGCGCCTCGGCGACGGCGTCCGCCAGGATCGCCCCGAGCGATTCCACGGATGCCCGCCCTTCTTCCGCGGTGGCATCGGCCGGCCAGCCGAAGTAGGCCCGCTTCCCGTCCGCTTCCTCGAAGGACCGGGCTCCCGAGCGGATCGCGTTCAAGATCGAGGCCGGGTTGGGCGGCAGCGTCTTCCGCACCGCGTCGCGCACCAGGTCGGGGCGCTCCGCTAGCACGATCGAGCTTTCGTACCGGCCGGCGTGGCATGCGCCGCTCCGGAACTCCTCGGTCAGCCGAAGGGCCCAGGGCTTCTTCGTGATGTCGGGGCAGATCAAGGGAATCATTCCTCCCGCTCGGGCGTTTCGCGCCGCCTCCGCGATCGAGTCGAGATGCGCCGGGTCCAGATGCGCGTTCGCGATCGCGAGCGCGCGGAATCCCTGCCGCGTCATCTCGCGCGCGAGATCGAGCAGGAGCGCCGCGGCCGTCCCGCTGCCGACCGAGATCGTGCCCGCGAAGCCGGCCGCGAACGGGGCTGCGGCGTACGGTAGCGGCGGCAGGATCACGGCGCCGACGCCGCGCCGCTCCAGCGCCCGCGCCCCGGCCCGCGCCATCGCGAGGGCGATGACGACGTCGGTCGCTAGCGGAAGATGCGGCCCGTGCGCCTCGATCGCCCCTACCGGAAGGATCGCGACCGTGCGCGCGCGGTCCAGATCCCGCGCCTCCTCCCAGGTCATCTCCGCCAGCTCGTGGATCGCCACGCTCCGAAGCTCCGAACCCTTGTGAGTCCCCCTCACGTCAGGGGTTGCCGTTCGCCCTCAAGGCATCCATCATGGGGGCGGCGCGAGCCAACTTACCATGACCCCAGTGCCGACGGAACGATTGAACATCGCCGATCTCTTCCTCGACGAGCGCGTCCGCGAGGGCCGCGGGGAGCGTGTCGCGCTCCATGCCGATTCCGGAACCCGCACGTACGCGGAGGTCCAGGCGCTAGCCAACCGCTTCGGGCGGGTTCTCGCCGAATCGGGGGTCGAGCCGGAGCAGCGCGTCCTGATCGCCCTCCCCGACTCTCCGGAGTTCGTGGGCGCGCTCTTCGGGACGATCAAGCTCGGCGCGATCGCGGTGATGGCGAACCCGGGGCTGCCCCAGGCCGAGATCGAGTATCTCCTCGAGTACACGCGCGCGCGGGCCGTGGTGACCCATGCGAGCACGGCGGCGCCCTTTCGTGCCGCGGCCGGGGCTTCGCGATTCGTCAAGGCGATGCTCGTGGCCGGAGAGGAGCCCTTCGACCTGCGCCTCGAAGGCGCGCCGGCAACGCTCGAAACCTTCCCGTCGCATCCCGACGATCCCGCGATCTGGCTCTTCTCCGGGGGCACGACCGGCCGGCCCAAGGCCGTGGTCCAGACCCACCGGTCGTTCGCCAACACGACGGAATGCTACGGGAAGGGCGTGATCGGGTACACGGAGCGAGACATCACGCTCTCCGTCCCCAAGCTCTACTTCGGTTACGCGACGGGCTCGAACCTCTTCTTCCCGTTCTCGGCGGGAGCGGCGGCGGCGCTCTTCCCGGAGCCTGCCAGCGCCGAGGTCGTGTTCGAGAAGATCCGGCGCCTGCGGCCGACCATCCTCATCAACGTTCCGACCATGATCTTGAAGATGGTCTCGCACCCCGACGCCTCGAAGCAGGATCTCTCCTCCATCCGCGCCTGCACGTCGGCGGGCGAGGCGCTCCCGGCCGAGCTCTACGCCCGATGGAAGGCCACGTTCGGCGTCGAGCTGCTCGACGGCCTCGGCACCGCGGAGATGTGGCACATCTTCGTCTCGAACCGGTCCGGAAGCGTGAAGCCCGGCACCCTGGGAACGGTCGTTCCCGGATTCGAGATCAAGGTCTGCGACGACGAAGGGCGCGAGCTGCCGGACGGGGAGACCGGATGGCTCTGGGTGCGCGGGAAATCGCGCGCGATCGGCTACTGGCAGCACATGGAGAAGACCGCGCAGAGCTTCCGCGGCGAATGGTATGTCTCGGGGGACCTCATCACCCGGGACGCGGACGGGTACGTGACCTACTGCGGGCGCGGCGACGAGCTGCTCAAGGTCTCCGGGAAGTGGGTCGCCCCCCAGGAAGTGGAAGGGTGCCTCCTGCAGCACCCGGCCGTCGCCGAGGCGTGCGTCGTGGGGGTCGAGGACCAGAATGGCCTGATGAAGCCTCGCGCGTACGTGGTGCGGCGGGATCTACGGGCGGGCCTCGACGAGGAACTGAAGGCGTTCGTTCGCGAGCGGCTGGATCCCTACAAGCATCCGCGCGAGGTGATCTTCGTGGAGGCCCTGCCGCGGACCCACCTCGGCAAGGTGGACCGGGGGAAGCTCCGGAAAGGGGAAGCGTGACCGGCGGGCGCGATCGCGCCCGTGCGTCTCAGCGTCAAGGCGCGCCCCGGCGCGTGGCCCCCGCCCTCGCGGCTTCACCGGTCGCGCCCGCGCGGTGGCTCCTCACGGCAGCGGCGATCGCAGCCGCGGCGATCCTCCTCAACCTCCCCACCCTGCGCTTCCAGTTCCTGAGCTGGGACGACTCCGCGTACGTGACCCAGAACCCCTGGATCCGCGGGTGGTCGGCCGGGAATCTGAGCCACATCTTCACAAGACCTTACTTCGTGAGCTACATGCCGCTCCAGCTCGTCTCCTACATCCTGGATTACAGCCTCTGGGGATTGAATCCGTTCGGTTACCACCTGCAGCAGATCGTCCTGCACGCCGTGGATTCGGTGCTGGCCTTCGAGCTGGTGAGGCGGCTCTTCGGGCGCTTCCAACTCGCGGCCCTCGCTGGGCTGTTCTTCGCGGTGCATCCGTCCCATGTCGAAGCGGTCGCGTGGGTATCGGCCCGGAAGGACGTGCTCTCCGCCGCCTTCCTGCTCCCTTCGGTCACTTATTATGTGAAGGCCGTGAGCGGAACGAGGAAACTCCGGCGCGGGCCCTACCTGGCCTCGCTCGCGCTCTTTGCGGCGGCGGTGCTCACGAGGGTGAACGTGATCGTGATGCCGCTCTTTCTGGTGTTCGTCGATCTGGTCTCGCGGCAGCGGTCACCCCGGGAATCGGGCGCGGGCTGGTTCCGGACCCTCGCGAGCAAGGCGCCGTACGCGGCGATCGGCGCCGGGGTCGCGGCCGTGAACTGGGCCGTCCAACCCAAGAGCAACGCCTCCTACGTCCGCGACCCGATCCATTATCTGCTGCTCAAAGGACACGCCGCGTGGGACTACATCGGCTTTCTGACCGGGATTCCGCGGCAGAACCCGATCTATGACACGCCCCGCATCGTGGCCGATGCCCCATCGGCGTTGATCTATCTGGCCGGACTCGCCCTGCTCCCCGCGCTCGCCTGGTTCGGCTACCGGAGGCGGAGCCGCATTCTCTTCCTCGGCGCCGGATGGATCTTCGTGATGCTGCTCCCCGCAATCTTCTTTCCGGTGCTCACCTACATCGCGGACCGCTATCTCTATCTGCCGAGCCTTGGCTTCTGCTGGCTCCTCGCCGCCGGAATGCTCGCCGTGGGCGACTTCATGAAGCAGCCGCGGGCGCGCGCCGCGGCCATCGTCCTCCTCACGACCGTTCCGGCCGCGTTCTTTACAATCCGCACGGCTCGTTACAGCCGGGTGTGGGCAAACTCCGAAAGCCTGTGGTCCTACACCATCGAGGCGAGCATGGATTTCCGCGCCTACAACAACCTGGCGCGCGTCCGCATGGAGCAGAGCCGCTGGGAGGACGCGGAGCGTCTCTTCAAGCTCGGCTCGCGCCAGCCGAACGTCACCTCATGGGACGGGCTCACGGCCGTTTACTACAAGACCGGCCGGTACGCCGAGGCGCTCCAGGCGAACGACACGACATTCCGGATGCATGCGCTCAAAGGAGAAGATCCAACGGAGCTGGCGGAGCTGAACTACAAGAGGGGAACGATCTATCTGGCGCTGTCGCGGATCGACGAGGGGATCCGCTCGCTCGAAACGGCGCTGCGCCTGAACCCGCGCCACCCGGACGCGCGCCGCATGCTCGATGCGGCCCGCGGCGCCGTGTCACGGGGCCGCTAGCCTTCCCCACCCCGGACCGCGCCGCGAACCCGGCGCATCACGCTCCAGGGGTTCGGGTACCAGAACCGCCTGGACTTCACGACCTCGAGGCCGTCCACGGTCACGCTCAGCTCACCCGGGCCGCCACGCTCCATCGTGACCTCTACCCCGGGCTCCTTTCTCATCGCCGCCGCCACACGGGCCGCGATCCAGGTCTTCGTCATTCAGCTCGGGCAATGCCGGATGACCACGTGCTTCACGGACGCCCCCCCGAGGCGCGACCGCGGCCGCGAACTTCCTCGATTGCCACCGTGAACCGCATGGATTCGATCCCCGCCCTCTCGCCCCGCGCGGGCGGGGTCAGCACGAGGTCCTCGATCGTGACCGCTCCTCTGCCCTGCTGTTCCACTCGCTCCACCTCCTCTTCGGTGACATCCCCCGCGGAGTCCGCGGGCTGGATGGTGCGCCCGACCTCGCGTGAAAAGATGAACCGGCGCTCGCTCCGCGGCGCGTTCACGTCTCCCTTGTTGGGGCCGGTGTTCGCCTGGTTCCGGAAGTGCCAGCCCTCGATGTCGCGGGGATTGGGCCCGTGTAATGGCG